>SVCV01000084.1 GCA_015058185.1 Clostridiales bacterium
TAGGGATCGATGCTATTATGAATATGAAAGGTTTCCACGGTCATTTCGGTTTGGAACGCTATAAGGGGATCGAGGCTCATAACCTGGGAAGTCAGGTGCCCAACGAAGTGCTGATCGCAAAGGCTTTGGAACTGAAGGCGGATGTCATTTTGGTTTCTCAGGTGGTTACCCAGAAGGATATCCATATTAAAAACCTGACGGAACTGACAGAACTTCTGGAAGCAGAAGGCCTTCGGGATAAGGTCATCCTTTGCTGCGGCGGACCCCGGCTGTCTCACGAACTGGCCCAGGAGCTCGGTTACGATGCCGGTTTTGGTGCCCATACCTATGCGGAGCATGTAGCTTCCTTCTTCCTGACGGAGCTTCATCGCCGAAGTGGAGTATGATGCAATAATGAATTATTTATGATGCAATATTGTATTATTTAAAAAATGCGGAAAAACCGCACTTTTGCAGGGTTTTCGCCTTTCATAATACAATTTTGCATCATTTTATTTGGGTGAGCATTTTTTGAGTGGGTGGGCCCTTTCTGGGAAGGCTTTCGTAAGAACCTGCATTTTTCAAGGGTTTTCGGCGCAGAGAAGAAAAAAAAGAAAGAAAAAAAGTCTTTGGCATGGGAATTGCAATAAATAAAATGCAGATAAAAAAGATATGATCCTTCCGGTTGGAACGCAAAAGAACCGGAGGGTATGGCTCCCGAAGGGGGATGCCTATAGTAAGAAAGGAGAAGAAACCGTAATGATTGACAAGATCAAGACAGCGGATGAAGCGGTTGCCAATATTCAGGACGGCGCTACTATCATGGTAGGCGGTTTTATGGCTTGCGGTACCCCTGAAATCCTCATTGACGCTCTGGTTCGGAAGAATGTCCGCAACCTGACCATTATCTGCAATGACGCAGGTGTTCCCGGAAGAGGTGTTGGTAAGCTCCTCTCCAACGGACAGATCAAGACCCTGATCGCTTCCCACGTAGGTCTGAATCCTGAAGTAGCAGCCCGTATGAATACGGATGTGGAAGAAGACAAGCTGGAATGCATCCTGATCCCCCAGGGTACTCTTGCTGAAAGAATCCGTTCCGCAAGCTGCGGTCTGGGCGGTTTCCTGACTCCCACCGGCGTAGGCACCATCGTAGAAGACGGCGACTATGTAGAATGCCGGATGACCGTTGATGGCAAGGACTATCTGCTGGTCAAGCCCCTGCGGGCAGAATTCGCTCTGATCCGCGGTTCCGTTACCGACAAGTTCGGCAACACCACTTATAACGGTACTACTCAGACCTTCAACCCCATGATGGCCGGCGCAGCTGACTACGTTATCGTAGGTGCCTGCGAAGTTGTAGAAGTGGGCGAGATCGATCCCAACCATGTAGTAACCAGCGGCATCTTCGTAGATGCGATCGTAGGAGGTGAAAAACCGTGGCAGATTTAAAGGCAAGAATCGCTAAGCGTGTAGCAAAAGAACTGAAAGACGGCGACGTAGTAAATCTGGGTATTGGTCTGCCCACCATGGTCGCTAACTATATTCCCGACGGCGTTGATATCGTTCTCCAGTCCGAAAACGGCATCATGGGCATGGGTCCTGCACCCGAACCCGGCAAGGAAGATGTAGACATCGTAAACGCCGGTGCACAGTATGTAACCGTAAATCCCGGCGCTATGTTCTTTGACAGTGCCACTTCCTTCGGCATCATCCGCGGCGGTCACGTAGACGCTACCATCCTGGGTGCTTTGGAAGTTGACAAGCACGGCAATCTGGCAAACTGGATCGTACCCGGCAAGATGGTTCCCGGCATGGGCGGCGCTATGGACCTGGTAGTAGGTGCAAAGAAGGTTATCGTAGCTATGCAGCACACCCAGAAGGGTAAGCATAAGATCCTGGACGAATGCACTCTGCCCTATACCGCTCTGAACGTAGTTGACATGATCGTTACCGAAATGGGCGTTATGATCAAGGTTGACGGCGGCTATATGCTCACCGAAATTCATCCCGATTTCACTGTAGAACAGGTTCAGGAAGCAACCCAGTGCAAGCTCATCATCAGCCCTGATCTGAAGCAGATGGAAGAAGAGTAAAAAAATAAAGGAGGACGCTATGACCGAAAAGCTGACTGTGATATGGACCAGCGGTGACAAAGAGGTCGCCCTCCACATGGCATTTATGTATGCCAGAAACGCAAAATTAAAAGGATGGTGGAAAGAAGTTGACCTTGTGATCTGGGGGCCTTCCGACAAATTGGCTGCGGAAGATCCGGAGATCCAGGAAGAACTGAAACTGATGCAGCACGTAGGGGTAAACCTGAAAGCCTGCATCACCTGTGCCATGCGCTACGGCGTAGTGGAAAAACTTCAGGAACTGGGAGTGGACGTGATCGCCATGGGCCCGCCGCTTACCGAGGAACTGAAGAAGGAAGGTTCCGCCGTCCTGACCATTTAGCAAAAAACTATCCTATATATTCTCCTCATATTAAAAAACCGCTGACAAGCACTTGCCAGCGGCTTTTTATTTTTTGTGTCAGCTGTTCTTATGGAAGAGAACGGTTTTTACGGAGTTATCCATACTCAACGATTCAAAGGCATTTTTGAAATTGCCGAATTCTTCTCTGTGGGTAATGAGGGAGCGTGTCTGCACAACGCCTCTTTCCAACAGGGATCGGACTACGTTCCAGCTGTAAGCGGAAGAACTGTAGGAGAAGATCAGGTTCATATCTTTATAGATCGCTTTCTTCCAGGGGATCCCGATGACTTGTTCGCCGGGCATGCCCAAGGAGCACAGCTTCCCATGTTTTTTCAGTCGGCCTTTTATGTATAGTTTTTCAGTACGGGGGCAAGACTCCTTCTGCAACCCCTCCGGCGCTGCGCTTCACAGAGGAGGCTCAAAAAAAGCAGCACACGCTTCCATGTGAAGGCCTGAAAGAAGCGTGATTGAGGGGAGGAAAGGAGTCCGTATGAGAAAACGCTTGTGGAGTGCATCCCTTTTCATCATAATAGCTCTGTTTGTATATATCACCTGCTGCGTGCAGGCCCAACCTTTAAGCAATGAAGATTTCCTTCGCTTCCATGTGGTTGCCAACAGCAATGCACCGGAGGATCAGGCTTTGAAGCTTGCGGTTCGGGATCGGCTGATCGAAGAGATCCAGACGGGTCTGAAAGAGGAGGCTGTCCGGCAGGGAACCTCTTTGAACACCATGGAAGCCTCCTTTGCGGAGGAGTATCTGCAGACCCATTTGGCGGAAATGGAAAGTGTTGCTGAAAATGTAATTACAGAAGAAGGCTTCGCATATTCCGCAGATGCAGAGTTGGGCGTTCGCTGGATCCCTGCCAAAACCTATGGGAAAGTGACTTTCCCTGCGGGAAATTATAAAGCTTTGACGGTGACCATCGGGGAAGGGGCAGGGGAGAACTGGTGGTGCGTCCTGTTTCCGCCCCTCTGCCTCATCGACGGCGAGGATCCCTTAGGCGTGGATAAAAAATATGAGCCCCTCTGGAACGCAGAGGAGCCCACAACATTGAAATTAAAATTTAAAACACTGGAGATCTTACAGGATCATGGATACCCCTACCCCGACAATAATGCCGATGATCAGGATCACGATGATCCACAGGATCAGAGCGATCAGGGAGCAGATAAAGCCGGCAGAAGCCATTCCCTTTCCGGCGCCTCCGTTTTCCCGGGCAAACTTCTTTGCCTGGTTGCCGAAGACTAAGCCCAGGATCGCTAAAATAAAGCTTACAAAGCCCACAAAGGGTACAAAGGTCAAAATAATCGCTAACAGGCCAAGCACAAAAGCAGGAACGGCCTTGGGATTGCTCTTTGCCTGAGGCTGCTGGTAGTAGGTGTAGGTTTGTTTTTGAGAGGAAGTTTCCTGCTGATGGAAATTCTGCTGATCCGCAGCTTCTTCATGCACAGTGGTAGCTTCCACTTCAATGATCTTATCGTTTTCGTTCATCACACACATTTCCTTTCTCTAAAATCCAAATCCCGGATAAAAAATACTTACCCATTCAGGGGTGTTTAAAACAAAGCGAAAGCTCCTTTTTAGGAGAACTGCCCCGCAAGCAGTGTTTGGCTCCACCACTTGTGGGGAAGCTGGCAGCGCAGCTGACGGAGGGGGAAGTCTATCTTGACATTATCTCCCAATACGATTACCTTAAAGAGAGAAAACCTGCGAATTTACACAGAAGGAAAGTTTATAGATTCATGGCAGTGGTATTTGAAAAGATCATTAGTATATTTGTGATCATCCTGGTGGGCTTTGTTGCCAGTCGGCTGGGCTGGCTTCCCGCTGCCTCCGGAAAGTATATCAGCAAGATGCTTCTCAATATCTGCATGCCTTGCTTTATCGTGTACTCCATGAGTCAGCAGTCTTTGGATCGGGATATGGGCATCAACATCGTGGTTTTCTGCGTCCTGGTGCTGATTTTGTTTTCCTTCGGCTTGCTGGCCGGTTTAGGAACCGGGAAACTTCTGGGTCTTCCGAAACGGGACTGGGGCTTGTACGGCTTTTCTTTGGCCTACACCAACAATGGTTTCTTAGGCTATCCCGTGGCATATGCTGCCTTCGGGGATGAAGGTTTGTTCTTCATGATCCTGGGAGGATTAATGATCAATCTACATAATTTTTCCCTGGGCATCATGACCGTGAATTACGGCGGTGATACGAAGATCTCCGCAAAAGACCGGCTGAAGCGCTTTCTCAACATGCCCGTGATCGCTTCGGTTTTGGGTATGGTGATCCTGCTTGCGGAGGTGGAGATCCCGGAGGCTCCCACCAGCATTTTATCCATGATCGGCAATGTGACCATTCCTCTGTCCATGATCTTTTTAGGGATCCAATTGGCCCAGGGCAATTTCCGGGAAATGGCCGGCACGAAGAAAAACTTTGTGATCGTGATCCTTCGCCTGGCAGTGATCCCCGCCATCGTTTTTGTTATTTGCCGTTTGATCGGTTTTTATCCCATGGTGACCACCATTCTGACGCTGACTGCGGGAATGCCCGTGGCGGTTACTGCGCCCATCCTTGCGGAGGAATATGGAAGGAATACAAAGCTGGCTTCCCAATGCGTATTCCTGACCACCCTGTTTTCGTTGGTAAGCCTGCCGGTGCTGCTTTGGTTCCTGAGTATGGCTTGACAGGACGGGAAAATAAGCGTAATTTTATAGGGTGTTAAATGACTCCGTTCCCCCTTGGGAAAAAGAAAGTGTACATAAATAATGGCTATCGTAATTGAAAAAGTAATCAGCATATTTGTGATCATCCTCATCGGCTATGTGGCTTGCCGGCTTGGGTGGCTGCCGCAGACTGCCTCAAAATACATCAGCAAGCTGCTGATGAACATCGCCATGCCCTGTTTGATCGTGGCCTCTATGGTTCAGCAGTCTTTGACTCCGGAAGTAGGGCGGAATCTGGTGATCACCAGCATCCTTTGCATGATCCTGTTTACGGTCACGACTTTGGTGGGCTTTGTCATAGCCCGGATCATGAAAGTTCCTTTAAGAGACCAGGGGATCTATGCCTTTTGTTTGGGATACAGCAACAACGGCTTTTTAGGATTCCCTGTGGCTCAGTCTATCTTCGGAGTGGAAGGGCTTCTGTTTATGATCCTGTCCAACCTGATGATGAACATTCACAACTTCTCCTTCGGGATCATGACCCTGACTTACGGCGACCGTGCCAAGGCACCGCTCAAGGAAAAGCTGAAGCGGTTCTTTAATATTCCGGTGGTGGCGTCTCTGCTTGGTCTGGTTTTCCTCATTGTAGATGTGGATTTGCCGGAAGCACCCATGAGCATTCTCACGATGTTGGGCAATATGACCGTGCCCCTGTCCATGATCTTTTTAGGGATCCAGTTAGCCCAAAGCAGCTTCAAGGATGTGGCCGGAGTTAAGATCAACCATGTGATCTCCATTTTCCGCTTAGTCATTTTCCCTGCAGTGACCTTCCTGATCTGCAGCCTCATCGGCTTCGATCCCATGGTCACCATCACTGTGACTTTGACAGCAGGCCTGCCCATTGCAGTGGTCGTATCCATCCTTTCGGAAGAGTACGGGAGAAACACAAAGCTGGCGTCGGAATGCGTTTTCCTGTCCACCCTGTTCTCCCTGATCAGCCTTCCCATTATGCTTTGGCTGCTGTCATCGACCCTGTAACAAGTCCGCAATGTAATAAAAACGATCGGTTTTCCCGGTCGTTTTTTTTATTGGTTGGTTGCGAAAAATAAAACATTATGTCAACTGATGTTTGCGCAAAAAAGAACAGTTTTCAACAGCAAAAAAAGAACGGTTTTTCAATGGTTAGAGGAGGGTTTCCTGTAGGATTCCCACAAGAATGCACAAAGTTATCCCAAAGCTTCTGTGAATAACTTGAGAACAGAAAATCGTTGAAATTCCAAGACTTTTCTGCTCCGCATTCAAAAAAGTGCGAAAAGTTATCCACAGGCTGTGGGGATTTTATTGACACCCCCGAAGTTTATATTTTCTGATAATAATAATTGGGCTAGGGACTCCTTCTGATCTCCCCTCAGCGGAAACAGGTATCGCCCTTCGGTCTCCAACCTGTTTCAGCAGACTGGGGGATATATAGCCCTCTCTTGCATGGACTGCTCCCGGCGTACCCTGATGGGAAAAGAAATATACTGTCCTAAAAGGAAAAATGCCCAGCTCAAGAGGAGGGTACTAGGTCGCAGACATGCAACCCGAGGACATACATCCCTCCATCTGCCCGCCTCGGGGAGCGTGTTCCCTACAGTCGGGCTCCGCAGGTGCCCTCCGCAATGTGAGCCTTTCCACCTCATCCGTCGCCTTCGGCGACACCTTCCCCTCAAGGGGAAGGCTCAGACTCAAGGCCATGTCCTGTGTTCTCCAGAGAAAACATCTCCGGAGAAGCGGACGGAATTTTGAGAATACCCCGAGCAACGAGCTTGGTCCAAGCCAGAGGGCAGAGACCTATTCTCCGAAAGGGCTCATGTTCCCGAAGGCTTCCAAGGTCGGCGACGGGTATTCCATAATTCCCAGCGACGCAGGAAGT
>SVCV01000085.1 GCA_015058185.1 Clostridiales bacterium
AAACGAAGCCTCCGGCGCCTGTGAAACCTTTTTACAGGAAGCGGATCATTTGGTCCGGATCCCCATGAAAGGGCCTGCGGAATCCTTAAATGCTTCCGTGGCTGCCGGGGTCCTCATGTTTGAGTCCCTGCGCCAGGCCCGCTGTGCCGGAAAATAAGCCGGCCGCTGAAACCGAAAGATATTTTTATTGGAGGATATATCAAAAATGCAACAGCTTGACAACATCTTAAAAGAAGCAAGAGAGCGGCTGGACGCCATTACCACTGCTGCGGAAGCAGAAGAGTTCCGGATCCGCTTTTTAGGTAAGAAATCTCCTCTCACCGAGATCCTGCGGACTTTGGGTTCCTTGAGCCCCGAAGAACGGAAGGAAGTGGGTATGCAGGCCAATAAGGCCCGTAAGGAGATCGAAACTCTCTTTGAAGAAAAGAACGCATCCCTGAAGGCCGCGCAGAAACAGCTGCTGGCGCAGAAGGAACGGATCGACGTTACCGAACCCGGCGTTCGCCATTCTCTGGGTGCCCGTCATCCCCTGACCGTTACCATCCAGGAGATCTCCCGGATCTTTATGAGCATGGGTTATCAGATCGCCGAAGGTCCCGAAGTGGAAACCGTTTTCTACAACTTCGACGCTTTGAATGCAGGCCCCAACCACCCCGCAAGAGACTGGACGGATACCTTCTACATTTCCGATGATATCCTGCTGCGGACCCAGACCTCTCCCGTTCAGGTCCGTACCCTCCAGGCACAGGAACCTCCCATCCGGGTAATCTCTCCCGGCCGGTGCTTCCGCTGCGACACTCCCGACGCGACCCATTCCCCCATGTTCCACCAGATCGAAGGCCTCGTAGTAGGCGAGGGCATCACCATGGCGGACCTGAAGGGAACCCTCGATACCTTTGCGAAGGAATTCTTCAGCAAGGATGCCAAGACCAAGTTCCGTCCTCACCATTTCCCCTTCACCGAACCCAGCGCCGAAATGGACGTTTCCTGCTTCAAGTGCGGCGGCAAGGGCTGCCGGGTATGTAAGGGCAGCGGCTGGATCGAAATCTTAGGCTGCGGTATGGTTCATCCCAACGTACTGAAAGCCGGCAACCTGGATACCGAAAAGTACACCGGTTTTGCCTTCGGTATGGGCGTAGAAAGAATCGCAATGCTCCGCTACGGCGTAGAGGACATTCGTCTGTTCTACGAAAACGATATGCGCTTCATCGACCAGTTCAAATAGAAACAGAGGAGATCAAAAAATGTTAGTACCTGTCGAATGGTTAAAAGAATATGTAGATGTCAACGCAGAAGTCTCTGAATTCTGCGAGAAAATGATCATGTCCGGTTCCAATATCGAAACCGTTGATCAGTACGGCGAAGGAATCGAAAAAGTAGTAGTTGGTAAGATCCTCTCCATCGAGAGACATCCCGATGCAGACCGCCTTGTAGTCTGCCAGATGGATGTTGGCCAGGAAGAACCCCTCCAGATCGTAACCGGCGCACCCAACGTATTTGAAGGCGCCAAGATCCCCGTGATCCTGCACGGCGGCAAGCTGCCTGACGGCACCGTTATCAAGAAGGGTAAGCTGAGAGGCGTTGCCTCCAACGGCATGCTCTGCTCCTTCAGTGAACTGGGTTATGACGATAAGGTCATTCCCGTAGCCTATAAGGATGGCGTATGGATCCTGGAAGACAGTGCTGTTCCCGGCACCGATATCGTGGAAGCCATGGGCCTTGCCGAAGCTTCCGTAGACTTTGAAATCACCCCCAACCGGCCTGACTGCCTGTCCATGCTGGGTATGGCAAGAGAAACTGCCGCAACTTTGGGCGGAAGCCTTCGTTACCCCGATACTGCCTGCGTTTCCGAAGAAGGCGATGCAGCAGATTACATCAAAGTAGAGATCAAAAAGCCCGAACTTTGCCGTCGCTACGCAGCCCGTGTGGTCACCGATGTTAAGATCGAACAGTCTCCCTGGTGGCTTCAGAAGCGGCTCATGCACGCAGGTATGCGGCCCATCAACAATATCGTAGACATTACCAACTATGTCATGCTGGAATACGGTCAGCCCCTCCATGCTTTCGATATCCGGAACATTCAGGGTGGCCAGATCGTAGTAGACACCGCAGCCGAAGGTGAGATCTTCACCACTTTGGACGGTGTGGAAAGAAAGCTGACTTCCGATATGCTGCTCATTAAGGACGGTACCAGAGGCGTTGCCCTTGCCGGCGTTATGGGCGGTCTTAACTCCGAGATCGAAGCCGATACCACCACTATTTTGGTAGAAGCTGCAAACTTCAATGGTGACAGCGTTCGCGCCACCTCCAAGAAGCTGGGTCTCAGAACCGAAGCTTCCTCCCGTTTTGAAAAGGGCATCGACCCCAATCTGGCAAGAGCTGCAGCAGACCGGGCCTGCCGCCTGATCGAACTGCTGGGTGCCGGTAAGGTAGTGGGCGGCTGCGTGGATGTATATCCGAGCGAATACACTGCCGCCACCATCCCCGTAAGAGTTGAACGGGTCAACAACGTTTTAGGCATCGACCTGACCGGCGAAGAGATGGAAGCCATCTTCAAGAGCCTGGAAATGGAAACCGAGCTGGCTGACGGCATCATCAAGGTAACACCTCCCACCGTTCGTCAGGATCTGGAAGCAGAGATCGACTTCGTGGAAGAAGTTGCCAGAATCTACGGTTATGACCGGATGCCCACCACTCTGCCTCAGGACAGCAGCCGTTCCTTCGTATCTCCCCGCTGGGAACTGCGGGATACTGCAAGAGATCTGCTGGTCTCCCTGGGCCTGAACGAAATTCAGACGTACTCCTTTGTCAGCCCCAGAGGTCCCGAAAATGTAGCGGCTCAGGCTGACAGCGATGCATACAAGTTCGTAAAGATCTTAAATCCCCTGGGCGAAGAAAACAGCGTAATGCGGACCACCTTACTTCCCAACATGCTGGAAGTTTTAGGCCGCAACAGTTCCAGAAATGTAGCTCACGTTCGGGCTTTCGAAATCGGAAATACCTTCTTCGATATTCCCGGAGCAGATGGTCTGCCCACAGAAAAAGATGCTCTGTGCATCGGCGTATACGGCCCCGGCGAAAGCTTCTTTACCTTGAAGGGTATCGTGGAAGAACTGCTGGAAAACCTGGGTGTACAGGATCTGACATGGGCAGCCGAAAGCGGTCTGGCAACCTATCACAGCGGCCGCTGCGCCCGGATCATGAAGGGCGAACAGATGCTGGGCGTTATGGGTGAAGTACAGGCTGACGTAGCCGATAAGTTCGGCCTCAGCGCCAAGACCTGGTGCTGCCAGTTAGACTTCCAGCTCATCGAAGATCTGGCTGACAGAGACATTCATTATGCACCTCTGCCCAAGTATCCCGCCTCCACCAGAGACATCGCTCTCCTGGTTAAGGAAGAAGTGAATGTAGGGGATATCATGAAGCTGATCAAGGCTTCCGCAGGACCTCTGCTGGAAGACGTAGCTCTCTTCGACATCTATCGCGGCAAGCAGGTTGCCGAAGGCATGAAGAGTACCGCATTCTCCCTGACCTATCGGGCTCCCGACCGGACCCTGACCGAAGAGGATGTAGTAGGTGCTCACAGCAAGGTTCTTGACGCACTGAAGGCAGAACTGGACGCAGTATTGAGAGAAATGTAATTTGAGGACAGGAGGAACGAGCAATGGACAAGCAGAACCGGGTAGTTGTTAAAATCTACGGCCAGGAATATACCATTTCCGGTGACCAGCCCAGCGAACATATCATTCGCGTTGCGGATTATGTGGATGGGAAGATGACAGAACTTGCAAAGAGTCTTCCCGGAGTCCCTGCCGCATCCGTGGCTGCCCTTGCTGCAGTAAATATTGCAGACGATTATTTCGGAAGCATTAAGATCGCCAACGAGGTCCGGGCCCAGATGGCACAGTTGGAAAGAGAAAAGAACCAGTATGCGGACCTGTTGGAAGAAGCCAAAAAGAATTACATTCAGTATAAAGAAGAAGCCCGGAACTATGCGGTACAGCTGGAAAATGTCCGGAACAACGGTTCCCAGAAAGATGCGGATCTGTTGGAACTGAAGGCCAGACTGCAAAGCGCAGAAGACCGGAATCAGGCTCTCCAGGCCAAGCTGGACGACTACAACCAGAGAATGGTGGATTGGGAAAGCAACCGTGACACCTCCGCTGCCGTCGTTAAGGATCTGGAAGCCAAGTGCAAAGAAATGGAAACCAGTTTCTTCGATCTTCAGATGGAAAACATCCAGCTGAAGGGAGAGCTGGACCGGTATAAAAAAATCGTGGAGTAGCATGAACGAGAAAACCTGCCGCATTTTGGAATACCATAAAATAAAAGCCCTCTTGAAAGAAGAGGCTTCATCCGCCATGGCCAAGGCCGCAGCCGAACAGCTGCGGCCTTCCAAGGATATTCACGAGATCCGTGAACTCCTTGCGGAAACAGGGGAAGCCCTGACCGTGATCATGACGAAGGGCCCCCTTTCTTTGGGTGCTTTTTATGATATTGGAGGCTGGATCAACCTGGCGGATAAAGGCGGGGTCTTGACCATGAAACAGCTTCTGGAGGTTCTGTATAACCTGCAGGCAGCCAGAAGCGCTTACCATTTTCTTCAGACGGATCTTCCTGAGCTTCCTGTGCTTCAGGGCCTTGCGGAAGTCATCAGCATCCAGCGGCAGCTGGAAGACGAGATCGATCGCTGCATCATTTCCGAGGACGAAATGGCGGACAATGCCAGCTCCGAACTTCGGACCATCCGCAGAAAGATCGCTCTTCAAAATGAAAGCATCCGCAGCAAGATGAACAGCATCCTGAATTCCGCAGGAGACCGGAATCTGCTGCAGGATTCTTTGATCACCATGAGGCAGGGACGTTATGTTATCCCTGTTAAGCAGGAACATCGGGGACAGGTTCCCGGCATTATCCATGACCAGTCTGCCACCGGTGCCACCTTGTTTATCGAGCCTCAGGCCATCGTAAACATGAACAACGAGCTTCGGGAGCTGGAGCTTGCGGAAAAGAAAGAGATCCAAAGGATCCTTGCGGAGCTGTCCGCTTCTGTAGCCGAAGTTGCCCCCCAGCTTCAGAATAACCAAAGGATCCTGATCCGTTTGGACTTCATCTTTGCCAAGGGGAAACTGGCCGCCAGACAGCGGGCGGGAATGCCTTTGATGAACGACAAGGGGATCCTGGATATCCGGGAGGGCCGCCATCCTCTCATCGACCCGCGAAAGGTGGTGCCCATCAGCGTCGCTTTGGGAAGGGACTATGACACCCTCATCATTACGGGTCCCAATACGGGCGGTAAGACCGTAACCTTGAAAACCGTAGGTCTGTTCGTACTTATGGCCCAGTCCGGGCTTTATATCCCCGCCGGGGACCGGACGGAAATGCCGGTATTTGAACAGGTCTTTGCAGATATCGGAGATGAACAGAGCATCGAGCAGAGCCTGTCCACTTTCTCCTCCCACATGAAAAACATCGTGGATATTACCAGTCAGACAGGGGAGGGCACTCTCGTGCTGCTGGATGAACTGGGTGCCGGCACGGATCCCACGGAAGGGGCGGCCCTGGCCATCTCCATCCTGGATCACCTTTACGGCAAGGGCGCCAAAACATTGGCCACCACCCACTATACGGAACTGAAAAAATTTGCCCTGTCCACCCCCGGGGTGGAGAATGCATCCATGGAATTTGATGTGGAGACTTTATCTCCCACCTACCGGCTGACCATCGGTCTTCCCGGAAAATCCAATGCATTTGAGATCTCCAAGAAACTGGGGCTTGATCCTTATATCATCGAAGAAGCCAAGGGCCTCTTAGGTCGGGATGACTTAGCCTTTGAAGATGTGCTCACCACCATTGAAGCGGACCGGAAGGCTGCGGAAGAAGAGAGAGATGAGGCCATCTATCTGCGGCTGGAAATGCAGAAGCAGAAAGAGGCTTTGGATCGGGAAAAAGAAAAGCTGGCTGCTCACCGGGATCGGATCCTGGAAAAGGCCAGAGAAGAAGCCCGGGATATGGTTCAGGAGACGAAAGAGCTCATGGATCAGATCCAAAAAGAACTTCGTCAAATGGAAAAACAGCGGGATCCTGCGGAGCGGAACCGGACCAGAGAAAAGGCCCGTCAAAAGCTGAAAGAAGCCGGAAACCGTTACCGGGAAGAGATGGAGGAAGAGGAAAATCGGAATCCGGTCTCCCGGGAAGATTTAAAGGTCGGCGACCGGGTTCGGCTGCTGACTTTAGGCCAAAAGGGTACTGTGCTGACCTTGCCTGACGCCAAGGGCGAACTGCAGGTTCAGGTAGGGGCTCTTAAGGTCAATGTAAACCTTTCCAATTTGGAAAAAGTCCAGGGCGGAGCCCCCGCAAAGAAGGAAAAGAAGGCGAACTATGGAGCCCTCTTTAATGAGAAGGTCCAAACCGTGGTCGCCAGCATCAATGTGGTGGGTAAGAACCTGGATGAAGCCGAGATCGATGTGGACAAATATCTGGACGATGCCTTTATGGCCGGTCTGAAGGAAGTCAGCATCATTCACGGCCGGGGCGCAGGGATCCTGCGGGAAGGTCTTGCGAGAATGTTCAAGACCCATGCCCATGTAAAGTCCTTCCGCCGGGGTCACTATAACGAAGGAGGAGACGGTGTTACCATCGTCACCCTGAAACAATGATCATCGTCAGCGCCTGTTTAACAGGGAAAAACTGCAAATACAACGGAGGAAATAACGATTGTCCTCCGGTGAAAGCCTGTTTGGAGGGCCAGTCCTGGTACTGCGTTTGCCCCGAAACTGCCGGCGGGCTGTCGGCTCCCAGACCTCCCTGCGAATACCAGGGAGACCGGGTCATAGACCGGGAGGGCACAGACCGGACGGAAGCCTTCGAGGAGGGCGCCCGAAAATCCCTGGACGCAGCATTCCGTGAGGCGAA
>SVCV01000086.1 GCA_015058185.1 Clostridiales bacterium
AGCTTGAGGAAAAAGCCGGTCGATACGGAACAATGCCGCCAAAGATGGCAAGTGTGGCATCTTCTTCCAGGCTCTGCTATCTCGCATTAAGAGATGGTGCAAAAGGATTGGGATCCAATACCACTGTCGAATTCGAGCATGAGTGCCGTATTAACGGAATTTCCGGGACAGCGCCGCAAATGGATGCCTTTCTCCCGAATGAAAACATCTATGTAGAAGTCAAATGCCACGAAATCTTTGATTCCCATCAGGTCATCCTGAAAAGTAAATATTGGGACCACATCTTTGGAACAGATAACGCCTTTGGATTTACCCCCGCGAAAAAAAACACTGAGGAAAAGTTCCAAATCGAACTTAGTGAATTTGGTCTCACAAAGAAATCCTCAATGTTCGACATCAAACAATTCCTGTGTCATCTTATGGGAATCGCATCCCGCAAAGATATTTCAAAACGGGCAAAACTAATCTACCTGTTCTTTAAACCCAAAATGAAAGAACCAGAAGAGCAGGAAGAAATTGATGAGGTATTCCACGAGCTGCAAAAGGAGCTCTCCTGTATCTTCAAAAGCAAGCCGATCCAAAACTTTGTTTCGCAGTACAATATCCAACTTGCAGCCATGGCTGAATATGCACCTGTCATGGAGCCCTTAACTTCCACAAACCAAATTGAGCTATTTCCTTCATAAACAAAAAACAGAGTATGAAAATCATACTCTGTTTCTTTTTTAAGAACAAATGGCAATGGAAGCGGAGGCTCCGATCCGGTCTGCGCCGGCCTCGATCATGGCCAAAGCGGTTTCCTTATCCCGGATGCCGCCGGAGGCTTTTACCAGCATGCTGTCCCCTACGGTCTCCTTCATCAGGCGAACGTGGTGAACGGTGGCACCGCCGGTGGAAAACCCGGTGGAGGTCTTTACGAAGCGGGCACCTGCGGCCTTTGCCAGCTTACAGGCTTCCACGATCTCCTCATCCGTAAGCATACAGGTTTCCAGGATCACCTTTACGGTGGCTCCGTGCTTTGCAGAAGCCTTTACGACAGCTTCGATGTCAGCCTGTACCTGTGCGGTCTTCCCTTCTTTCATAGCCCCTACGTGAAGGACCATGTCGATTTCGGAAGCGCCTAAGGATGCGGCCAGCTCAGCTTCGTATGCCTTGCTTTCCGTATGCATGGCTCCCAAAGGAAAGCCCACCACGGCAGCGACTTTTACCTGGCTGCCGGCCACAGCCTTTGCGGCCAGAGGCACGTAGCAGGAATTGACGCAGACGGCGTAAAATTCGTGGTCCACAGCTTCCTTGCAGAGCTTAAGAATAGCACCCTCCTGGGCATCAGCCTTCAGGAGGGTGTGATCCATGTACTTATTGAGGTTCATTAACCGATGATTTCGCCGATTGCACCGTTGCCTACGCCAGCAGCGTTGCCTTCGTCGGTATCCAGGTGGATTTCCAGTTCGTGAGCTGCGCCGGAACGAACCAGAACGTTGTCAAATACCAGACCTCTTTCGCCTTCGAAGCGGATGCTTACCATCTGCTTATCCTTAACGCCGGCTTCAGCAGCCTGTGCTTCGGACAGATGTACGTGGCGCAGAGCGATCATAACGCCCTTTTCCAGTTCCAGTTCGCCTGCAGGGCCAACCAGCTTAACGCCGGGGGTGCCATCCAGCTTACCGGATTCTCTTACGGGAGCAGCGATGCCCAGACCTCTTGCGTCGGTCATGGACAGTTCAACCTGAGTTTCGGGACGAACGGGGCCCAGAACTCTAACGCCCTTCATGGTGGACTTGGGTCCTACGATATCAACCTTTTCTGCGCATGCGAACTGACCGGGCTGCTTCAGGTCCTTGGTGGGGGTCAGCTGATGACCGGCACCGAACAGAACTTCCAGGTCGGCTGCGGACAGGTGCAGATGCTTGTTGGAGATGCCAACAGGTACTTTGTAGCTCATTTTAGTTCCTCCTTGCTTTAATGCGTGTGATTTATTCTTCTTCGAGGCAGGTTATGTAAGGGAGATTCCGGTACTGTTCGTCATAATCCAGTCCGTATCCTACAATAAACTTATCCTCTACAGTAAAGCCAATATAATCTACGTCTACTTCTACCTGGCGCCGGGAAGGCTTATCCAGGAAAGTAGCGATCTTTACGCTCTTGGGATTCCGCTCCAAAAGCTTTTCTTTCAGTGCTTTCAGAGTCCGGCCGCTGTCGATGATATCTTCCACGATCAGCACGTTTTTGCCTTCGATAGACATATCCAGATCCTTTTTGATGGTTACCACACCGGAACTTTCGGTGCCGGAGCCGTAGCTGCTGGCAGCGATGGTGTCAAAGGTAACCGTCAGGGGGATCTCTCTTACCAGGTCACTCATGAAAATCATAGCGCCCTTCAGAGTGCATACGGCGACCAGGCTTTCCCCTTCGTAGTCCTTGCTGATCTCAAGACCCATTTCCTTTACGCGATTCTGAATCTGTTCTTCGGTTAACATAGTTTCTGCAACTTTGTACATAATGTGATCCCTTCCGGCCAAGCAGGTTCCTTGATCGAAACCTTATTTTTGGTCATGATTCCTTTCTTCGTATCTTACATTTTGAATAATGGTCTTGTCTTTAAAGTCTTTGGAGATATCCACCGGGGTCTCACCCACCCAATACCGATCCAGCTCGTCTTTCAGGTAGAGGATGATGAAGGCCCAAAGAATGATATCGTCCAGGAAACCGAAAACGGGAATAATAATGGGAACCAAGTCCACAGGCATCAAAAGGTAAACCACACCGATCACGATCAGAAGTTTTTTTCGGAGAGGAACCTTTTTGTCCTTCATGAAGGGCACAATGGCCTTGATCCGCTTGAAAAGCACTCGAAAGAAAAGAAATTGCATTTACTTCTCCTTTACTATGTAAGAGCTTTCCTCTTAGAACCCCAGCAGTCCGTCCAGCTGTTCCATAAGCTGGTCCACACCGGTGCGCTTTAAGGCGGATACGGGAACGACTTTGTCCCCTTCCTTCAGACCTAAAGTTTTCCGGATCACTGTCAGGTTTTTATTCATCTCATTCCGGGAAACCTTGTCCGCCTTCGTAGCCACCACCAGTCCATCCAGGCCGAAATGACGGATCCATTCGTACATTTGAATATCCTGTGCGGTAGGTTCGTGGCGAATATCCACCAGCTGAATGACCTTCAGCAGGTCGGGACGATTCCCCAAATAAGATTCCATCATGGGACCCCAGGAGTCGGACATGGACTTGGAGACTTTGGCGTAGCCATAGCCGGGCAGGTCCACGATCCGGAATTCCTGATTGATCTCATAAAAGTTAATGGTACGGGTTTTTCCGGGGCTGCCGCTGACCCGGGCCAGATTCTTCCGGTTGAGAAGGAGGTTGATGAGGGAGGATTTCCCTACATTGGAGCGACCGGCAAAGGCGATCTCCTTCTTCCCTGCGGGAGGATACTGGTTGGGCTTAACAGCCACGGCTTTCAATTCTACATGCTTAATGATCATGGTTAGTTTTCATCCTTTACCAGGGCTTCTTTCAGCACCTGATCCATGGTCTCTACAAGAACGAATTCCATTTTTCTGCGGACATTGGCAGGGATCTCATCCAAATCGGGACGGTTTGCTGCGGGCAGCAACACCTTCTTGATGCCGGCGCGATGAGCAGCTAAAACCTTTTCCCGGATGCCGCCTACGGGAAGGACTTTGCCCCGGAGAGTGATCTCACCGGTCATAGCCACTTCTCTCCGTACGGGAGTATTGGTCAGCAGCGAGATAACGGAAGTGCACATGGTGATCCCTGCGGAAGGACCATCCTTGGGAATGGCTCCTTCGGGAATGTGGATGTGCAGATCCCAGTCTTTGTGGAAATCCTCAGAGATGTTCAGCTCTTTGCTGCGGGAGCGGATATAGCTGATACCGGTCTTTGCGGATTCCTGCATGACTTCGCCCAGCTTACCGGTAAGCACCAGCTTGCCGCTGCCGGGAAGTAAGGTGGTTTCAATGGAGAGAGTGTCACCGCCTACGATGGTCCAGGCCAGGCCGGTAGTGATACCGATCTCGTTTTCGCCTTCGATGATATCGTAGAGGAAACGCTTCTTTCCGAGATATTTTTCCAGATTGCCGCCGCTTACCCGAATGGTCAGGTCACGGTCTTCCACAACCTTCCGGGCGGCCTTACGGCAGATGTTTGCGATCTCTCTTTCGAGATTCCGAACACCGGATTCCCGGGTGTAGTGATTGATCACGCCGCGGATGGCAGATTCGGACAGGATCAGGTTTTCCTTCTTCAGGCCGTGAGCCTCAAGCTGTTTGGGAACCAGATAATCCTCTGCGATCCGAACCTTTTCTTCTTCGGTATAGCCGGAAACGTCGATGACTTCCATTCGGTCCAAAAGAGGGCGGGGAATGGTGTCCTTGCCGTTTGCGGTGGTGATGAACAGTACCTTGGAGAGATCGAAGGGGATCTCCAGATAATGATCCATAAAGTCTTTGTTCTGTTCCGGATCCAGGACTTCCAGCAGAGCGGACGCAGGGTCGCCCCGGAAGTCGTTTCCGATCTTATCGATCTCGTCAAACAGGAATACCGGGTTATTGCTTCCCGCATCCTTCATGGCGGAGATGACCCGACCGGGAATGGCGCCGATATAAGTCCGACGGTGACCGCGGATCTCCGCTTCGTCCCGTACGCCGCCCAGAGACATCCGGACGAAATTCCGGTTTAAGGCACGGGCAATGGACTTGGCGATGGAGGTCTTACCGGTTCCCGGAGGACCGACCAGGCAAAGGATGGGTCCCTTCAGGCCCTTGGCCAGTTCCATAACGGCCAGGTATTCCAAAACTCTTTCCTTGACCTTTTCCAAACCATAGTGGTCTTCGTCCAGGATCTTTTCCGCTTCCTTCAGATCCTTATTGTCCTTGGTGGTCTTGTTCCAGGGCAATGCCAGGATCGTCTCTACATAGGTGCGGATCACGCCGCCCTCAGCAGAGGAAGGCTGGATTTTGTTGAGGCGGAGGATCTCTTTCTCCACTTTTTGATGGGTCTTGGCAGGCAGCCGCAGCTTCTTCAGCTGCTTCAGCCATTCGTGGATCTCATCGGCAATATTTTCATCCTGACCCAGCTCTTCCTGAATGGCACGAAGCTGCTCCTTCAGGTAGTATTCCCGCTGGCTCTTGTTGATTTGGTCTTTTACTTTGGTACTGATATCCTGTTCGATGTTCAGGATCTCGATTTCTTTGATAAGGATATGGCTCAGAAGTTCCAGCCGTTCTTCCACGTCAAAGGCTTCCAGAATGCTTTGCTTCTCCTCGGTCTTGATCTCAAGATGAGAAGTGATCACATCGGCCAAACGGCCGGGCTGGGTCACAGAAGCAACGGAAGGGATCAGGTCCGGAGAGATCCGGGGGCTTGCCTCGGAATACTCTTCAAAGGACGAAAGAACGGAACGCATCAAAGCTTCCACATTTGCAGGAATGGTGGGGAATTCCTGTTCTTCCACGGGCACCACTTCGCAGCTGAAGTAAGGCACTTCGAAAAGAACATTCTTGATCTCACCACGGCTTACGCCTTCGACCAAAACACGGATGGTGTCGCCGGGAAGGCGCAGCATCTGCTTGATTTTGGCGATGGTTCCGATCTTATAAAAATCATCGACGGTGGGCAGATCCGTGTCCGGATCCTTCTGGGCGGAAAGAAAGACCATCTGGTTCATCATCATGGCTTTTTCCAAAGCGCTGATGGACTTCTCTCTTCCTATATCAAAATGAAGAACCATATAAGGGAAAATGGACAGACCTCTCAGAGGGATCATGGGGATGATTCTGCTGTCATCATCCTCCCGGAGTTCTTCGGTCACTTCCTCTTCATTCATTTCTTCATACTTGATTTCTTCTGTCATATCAGGCAGTCTCCTCAATGGGTTTTCCCGGTTCCTTCAGAACCAGGGTGGGCCCGGCATTGCTGTCGATGGTGGCCCGGGTCACAATACATTTCAAAACGTCTTCCCTGGAGGGGATCTCGTACATTACATCCATCATGGCCTGTTCGAAGATGCTCCGGAGGCCTCTGGCACCGGTCTTCCGTTCAATAGCCTTTTCGGCTACCCGAAGGACGGCATCCTCTTCCACTTCCAGTTCCACGTCATCCAGCTCAAACAGCTTCTTGTACTGCTTCAGAATGGCGTTCTTGGGCTCGGTGATGATCCGAACCAAAGCTTCGCTGGTGAGCTGTTCCAACGTTACAACAACGGGAAGACGGCCAACGAATTCCGGGATCAGACCGAACTTCAAAAGATCCTCGGCCTGTACCTGGCTCAGGAGAGCAGTGTCATCTTCCTTAACGGTGTTGATATTGGAGTTGAAACCAATGGTCTTTTCCCCGATCCGGCGCTGGATGATCTTTTCCAAACCATCGAAAGCACCGCCGCAGATAAAGAGTACATTGGTGGTGTCAAACTGCAGGAAGTCCTGATGGGGGTGTTTCCGGCCGCCCTGAGGGGGCACACTGGCAACGGTACCTTCCAGGATCTTCAAAAGAGCCTGCTGAACGCCCTCACCGCTTACGTCACGGGTGATGGAGGGGTTATCAGACTTTCTGGCGATCTTATCGATCTCATCCACATAGATGATGCCCTTTTGGGCCTTTTCGATGTCATAGTCCGCAGCCTGGATCAGCTTCAGCAGAATGTTTTCTACGTCTTCACCTACGTAGCCGGCTTCCGTCAAAGCGGTAGCATCAGCAATGGCGAAGGGAACATTCAGGATCCGGGCCAGGGTCTGGGCAAGCAAAGTCTTACCGGAACCGGTGGGTCCGATCATAACGATGTTGCTCTTTTGGATCTCTACATCGTCTCCGTGGTTGGAGAGGCTGTT
>SVCV01000087.1 GCA_015058185.1 Clostridiales bacterium
GGAAGGATAAGGCCGTACTGACGGATATTTTGTCCCGCCGCCGGGAGAGCTCCGAGATCCGGGAAGTTTTGGACATTCGGGAAGGGATGCCGGAGATCGGGGATATTCTTGCCTATGATGTTTGGCTGGGCACCCCGTCTTCCCAGGCGGATTCCGAAAAGGCGGTTATCAATGTTCCGGTGCACTACCGCATCCTTTACCGCAGGGCCGAGGACCTCTTCTCCGAGATCGAAGGGGAGGAGACGGGACTTTTGCAGGGGCAAACGGAATTCACCCAGTTCCTTTCTCCCGGAGGGGAGCGGGGAAGCGGTGCCATTTCCGGCTGTCATATTCGCTGCTGCATCAAAAAACTGAATCTGGAACCCGGACTGGATCCTTCCGGTCGTCAGTCCCAATTCATTCTTTCCATGGAAACGGAAACCTCTGCAGACTTTTATGGCGGCAGGGAAGAGGAATTCGTAACGGATCTTTATCACATGGAAAAGGAGACCTTGTTCGATGGAGATTCCGGAGAAGCTTCGCGGATCCTTGGCTCTGTTCAAGGTGAGTGTGCTGTGCGGGAAGTTCTTTCTTTGCCCGGTGATGGTTCGGCAGACGTTCTTTGGATCAGCGGCCAGCCCCACCTTCGGTCCCTTACGGCAGAGTCCGGGAAAGTTATAGGGGAGGGCGATGTCCTGGTTCATTTGGTATATCGCTCTTCGGATGCGGGGGAATTTTCTGCTTCGGAGCATAGCCTTCCTTTCCGCTGTTCCGTGCCTTTCGCAGCTGCGGAGAACGATGTGGATGTGATTGGTGAGGCGATCCTCAAGGATCTTTGGTTTGACCGGATCAATGGGCAGCAGCTGGAGCTGAATGCCGGTGTGGGAATTCGGGGACTCCTTCTTGCGGAACAAAGCCTGCCTCTTTTACGAAACGTGAGCCTGGCGGAAATTCCGGAAGGGGAAGATCGGTCTCCCTCCATCGCCGTTTACTTCGCAAAGGAAGGAGATGACCTGTGGTCGGTTGCAAAGAAATATCGAAGTTCTGCGGATCGAATCGGGGCGATCAATGGTCTTTCTCCAGAGGAAACTTTCGCCAAGGGAGACAAAGTTCTTATCGTTAATTGACGATAGGACAGTGTTTGCAATGGGTTTCCGTATCGTTTAATTGCGATTTGTCTTTCTTTCAGATTTTGCCGTTCCGGGTTTCGGAATGGCATTTTCTTTTCTTGCAAGTCTTTGCAAAAACCTGTATGATAAAGGATATAGATCTGTGGAACACCGCGGAACACCCGAATGGGGGTCCCTGGGAAAAGGAGAAAAAAATGAAAAAACGGTTTTTCGCAATTTTGCTGGCAATTTGTCTGGTTCTGACCATGACTCCCGCAGTTGCTATGGCTGCCGGCGGCAATTCCTATGTGTCAGTGGATGAGATCCGGAACCTGGATGGTTCGGTTACCACCATCGAAACAAATAAGATCAAGGGCACCGTTACGGAAGAGACCCATTTTCTGAATGGTACCATCCTGACCGTAGTGAAAGAAAGTAACGGCAAGGTCACCTCTACCGAGCGGGACGCTAAGGATAACATTACCGTGACCGTAGAAAACACAGACGGGACTGTGGAAATTACCCAAAAACTGATCAGCGGCATGTATGTACAGATGAATACCTCCGCAGACGGCATCACCACCGGTCGGGTAACCGTTCCCCTGTCCATGCACGGCAGTGAAGAAGATGTAGCGATCCTCGTTCCCTTCGAGGACGGAAAGCTGATCCGGTTGGCCCTTACCAATGATGCGGGACGGACGGAACTCGTAAAAGCCAAGGTCGTTGACGGAAAGGTCACTCTGATCCTGCTGGGCTCTGTAGATGTCAAGATCATGACTCTGCAGAGCAAGACCCTGCCTTTCACCGATGTGAAGGAGGGCGACCGCTATTACGATGCAGTGCACTATGTATATAATGAAAGCCTGATGAACGGCACCGGCGACGGAACCGTATTCAGCCCCAATACCAAGATCACCCGGGGTATGGTCGTTACCACCCTGTGGAGAGAAGCCGGCGAACCCTCTGCAGATGAGGATCCTTTGAAGTACTTTAAGGATGTAGACGAGAAGGCATGGTACAAGAAGTCCGTAACCTGGGCTTCCGCCAACGACATCGTAAATGGTTATACCGACAAGACCTTCCGTCCGGATACTATGGTAACCAGAGAACAGCTGGCAGCTTTCCTTTATCGTTATGAACAAAGCCAGGGCGGCGGATTCTCCGGTGCATGGATGTTTAACCTGAAGTATACCGATAAGGCAAAGATCTCCGATTGGGCCTACGAAGCCGTTTGTTGGCTGACCATGAACGGGATCATGGATGGAGAAAACGGCAAGCTGGATCCCCAGGGCCAGGTCTCCAGAGGAGAACTTGCGGACGTCCTTTGGAAATACGCACAGGCTTCCGAAAACAGATACTAAAATAGAGATTAAAAAGAAAGGACATTTCCTTCGGGAAATGTCCTTTTTCTTTTGAACCCGGAGGGGTTGCTAAAAAAGCGGTTCGCTATAAATTCCTTCCAGTCCGCATTTTTTCACTCGTCGGAAGATGGCCTCCCGGTCTGTTGTGTAAAGCCCGGTTTCCTGCATTCTTGCGAAATAGTGACCGCCGGCAAAGGTATAGCGGGTGGACAGACCGTCCTTTTCCTGGAGTCTTTGGTTCTCGTAGTGGATCAGGTCTCCCACAGCTAATTGGGTAGGCAGGATGAGGGGCCGCATTCCCTTCAGTTTTCGTACGGCATTATAGCCTGCCAGGGTCCCGGTGGTGATGGCTTCCGTGTGACCTACGAAAAGGCCGGACTTTTCCCCTCCGCAGAAGAGGTTGTCGATGCCTTTGACCTGCATGGAATCCTCTCGCTCCGCCACGGAAAGATAGCGGATGGAGTTTCCCTTTCCTCCTGCGTAAGGATCTGTGTAGCGGGCATTTTCCATTCCGGGGATCTGCCGCAGTTTTTCCACCGGAAAGAAGGGTGTCATCAATTTGGCCTGCCCGTTATCCAGCAAGATCAGGTTTTCCGCATATTCGTCCAAAGCGTATTGCTGACAAACCTTCAGATCCAGTTTTTCTCTTACGATCAGTTCCGGGGGCAGGGGGATCACCAAAACCCCCTTGGTTTCCAGTTCCTCGACCAATTCCTTCGCCAAACTTCCCTTTTCCAATTCCCCGGCACCGCTGAAGGCTCCGAATGCGCCGTCCTTTCTTTGGCCCATAATGTCATTTTTCCCGGCCTTTTGCGAGATGCTGACCCGGGGGCCGAAAGCGGGACATCGAAGGATGCACATGCAGCATCCGTTCCCGTAAGCCAGACAGTTTCCCATGGGTCCTGTGGAGCCCGTAGCTTCCACGAAGATTTCTCCTTCAATGGGCGTTCCATCCGCTAAAAGGATCCGCTCGATAAGGCCATCCCCATTGGCTGTTCGTCCTCTTTCCACATCCGTGGCTCTGGCCATGAGCCGCACTTGAATCCCTTTTTCGATCAATAAGCGGCGGACATGGGCTTCCACCTTTCGGACATCATACAGGCTGGCGTGACGGTGCCCCGGAAAGTCCAGTCCCCTGTGGCGGGATAATTGGTCTGTGATCCCAAACAGTTCGTCTGCTCCCAACAGAATGTTTTCCTCCGCTGCGGTAAACCTGCCGTTGTTTCGCATGATGCCGCCTACATTCCCCAGGCCTAAAAGCAAATCTGTTCGTTCCAGGAGCGTAACCTCTGCTCCGGCTTTCCTTGCGGCCAATGCCGCTGCGCAGCCCGCCCAGCCGCCGCCGACAACCACCACTTTATTCATATAAGGATCCCCCTTTGTGCGATTGTTGAAAAAACCTTTCTTTTCTTAAAATATTCGTCAAAAAAGGGGAATATGCTTTCAAAAAAACATTGACATGACCCTGCCAAGTCTTTATAATAATACCTGCACTATGTACAAAATTCCATTAGCCCCGGAGTTTTATGCGCGTTCGAGTGGGGTGAAACGCTCGGACAATAGAATGCAAGAGAGGTAAAAACAATGAGTTCTTTTATCGCAAAGCCTCATGAAGTGGAACGCAAGTGGTACATCCTGGACGCCGAAGGCAAGACCCTGGGTCGTCTGTGCTCCGAAGCAGCCGCTATCCTGAGAGGCAAGAAAAAGCCCATCTTCACTCCCCACGTTGACTGCGGTGACTATGTTATCGTTATCAACGCTGAAAAGGTTGAAGTAACCGGAAAGAAGAGAAAAGAAAAGATTTACAAGCACCACACTGGTTATCCCGGTGGACTGCGGGAAATCACCTTCGAAAAGCTCCAGGCAAAGAAGCCCGAAGAAATCATCAGACACGCTGTTAAGGGTATGCTCCCCAAGGGACCCCTGGGCCGTCAGATGTACACTAAGCTGAAGGTTTATGCCGGAAATGAACACAAGCACGAGGCTCAGAAGCCCGAAGCTTGGGAATTCTAAGAGAGGGGAGGAAATCTAAATGGCAAAGATGCAGTATTGTGGAACCGGAAGAAGAAAGTCTTCTGTTGCTCGTGTAAGATTGATCCCCGGCAAGGGTGATATCATCATCAATAAGAAGCCCCTGGAAGACTACTTCGGAATGGAAATCGTAAAGAGAGAGGTTAGAAGACCTTTCGAAATTACCGGTACCGAAGGTAAGTTTGACATGATCGCTACCGTTCGCGGCGGCGGCTTCACTGGCCAGGCTGGCGCTCTGCGCCACGGCGCATCCCGTGCACTGTGCGTAGCAGATCCTGAAAACCGCGCAGCACTGAAGGCTGCTGGTTTCCTGACCAGAGACCCCAGAATGAAGGAAAGAAAGAAGTACGGTCTGAAGAAGGCAAGAAGAGCTTCCCAGTTCTCCAAGCGTTAATCGACGGATTACAGATCCTTCAAAAAAAACTTGCAAACCCATGGCACTTGTGTTACTATATACAAGTGCCGTGCTTGGGGGTATAGCTCAGCTGGGAGAGCGCTTGACTGGCAGTCAAGAGGTCAGGAGTTCGAGCCTCCTTATCTCCACCAAGAAAGAAAATACACTTGCTATAATAGCAAGTGTATTTTTTTTCTTGGTGGAATGATGTTTGCCTTTGGCAAATGATGACGCTTCGCTAATGATGACACTGCGTTAATGATGACGGCTTCGCCTAATATGATATGGCAAACATTACAGCATTGCGACGTTAGGAGCAACCGCATTATGCGAAGCATAACATCATGTCGCGATAGCGATACAGCATGGAAGTTTTTATATTTGGCGGAATGATGTTTGCCTTTGGCAAATGATGACGCTTCGCTAATGATGACACTGCGTTAATGATGACGGCTTCGCCTAATATGATATGGCAAACATTACAGCACTGCGACGTTAGGAGCAACAGCATTATGCGCAGCATAACATCACGTCGCGGCAGCGATGCATCATGGAAAAATTTTACACTTCATGGTATAATCCCTAAAAAGGGGGATTGTACCATGAAAGAAAATAAGCTTACAGAACTCTCTATGGAGTTTGCTGTTGATATTATCGATTTGATCAAGCAACTAAAATCGAATCATGAGGTCATTATAGCGAACCAATTAGGGCGCAGTGGGACATCGATCGGCGCCAACATTCATGAAGCACAACATGCTCAGGGAAGGAAAGACTTCATTTCGAAGTTGGAAATCGCATTGAAAGAGGCCTGTGAAACCGGGTATTGGCTTAAGCTTTTGTATCGAACAAAATATATTGACGAGTCTACATACAAAAGGCTTTCTGTGAAATGCACCTCTTTGCGTGTGCTTTTAATTTCCTCCTGCAGGACCGCCAGGGAAAATCTTTCAAAATGAAATAGTCTTCACGGCAATAAAAAACCCCATCGAGTTTCGATGGGGTTTTTATTGCTTAAGCCCTAATGGGCGTTAACTACTTATCTGTAGTCGGAAGGTGCAGCCAGCAGAGCGTCGATCAGCTTGTTGCCCAGTTCGCCGGAGCTTTCGCGAGCTTCATCGATCAGAGGCTTGGTAGCGTCTACGAATACCTGAGTTTCTTCAGGAGTCATGTGGTAGATGGTGCCGCCCAGGTCTGCGATGGACTGTTCGAATTCAACGTTGTATTCTTCCAGATACTTGTTGCTGTTTTCGGTAGCGATTGCAGCAGCTTCTTCCATGATGGCCTGCTGTGCGGGGGTCAGGGAGTTCCACTTATCCAGGTTGATGGTCAGGGGAGCCCAGCCGGAGCAGGAGATGCCAGTGTAAGTTACATAGGGAGCAGAGTCAGTACCGCGGCACTGATAGATGAAGGGCCAGCCGGTGAAACCGCCGTCTACGGTACCTCTTTCCAGAGCTACTGCCAGGTCAGCGGGCATAACGGTCATGGGAGATGCACCCCAGGAAGCGATGGACTTACCGATCCACAGGCCGTGGTCTCTCAGACGGAGGCCGGCGATGTCTGCGGGGGAGTGAACGTCCTTCTTATTCTTTTCGTTCAGGTAGAAGATGGATTCGCCTTCGTCGAACATGATCAGGGTCTTAGCGTTTACGCCAGCCAGGATTTCGTCCAGAGTGGGCTTAACCAGTTCGTAGGTTTCCCAGAAGTGGTTGGGGTCATAGATACCGTGGATATCCAGGGGAGCCAGAGCGGGAACTTCGGATACGTTGAAGGACAGGTTGCCGCAAGCCATGTCTGCGGAGCCGTTGCCGGTTGCCTTCAGAGCGTCCTGAGAAGTTGCCAGGGTAGCGTTG
This sequence comes from Clostridiales bacterium, assembly GCA_015058185.1. Classification (GTDB taxonomy): domain Bacteria; phylum Bacillota; class Clostridia; order Peptostreptococcales; family Anaerovoracaceae; genus SIG263. The sequence continues at coordinate 6,728 of SVCV01000087.1, forward strand.
GGGAATACAGTGATGTTGATGTTGCCATCGGACATTTCCTTGCAGAG
>SVCV01000088.1 GCA_015058185.1 Clostridiales bacterium
CGGTTTCTTCGTAAAGAAGATCTTCCAGCTTATTCACCTGACCAATGAAAGACTGAGGACTGTCATACAGTCCTTTTCTTATGCCGTGAGAATAGGTATGATTAGCGATAGTGTGCCCCTTATCCCGGATCAGGCGATAGTAATCCGCCCGGTCAGGCCGGCCGATGACAAAGAAGGTGGCTTTAATATCGTACTGGTCAAGGATCGCCAGATACTGTTCTGTCTGCTTGTAGGGACCGTCGTCGAAGGTAAGATAGGCGATCTTTACATCGCTCTCCCCTGCCAGGATCTTATCTTCCAGAGTCCGGATATTTTGGGCATATTCCTGCTTCAGGTCTGCAATATTTTGATCCATATTCAAAAGCCAGTCCCGCTCTTCTTGCAGGGAGAGAATCTCTTCCTCACCAGCAGCAAGTTCAATGCGGCATTGCTCACTCTGGAGTTCCATATTCCTGATGGTCTCTGCCCCGGACCCGATCGCCTCTTCGATTTTTGCATTTTCCTTCTGCACACCGAAAGCTGCCACTAATCCAAGAATCAACAGGACAACTCCCACAATGCAAATGATTTTAAAGAAGATCTTTAATTTCTTCATTTTCCTCTACCAGTTCTTCGTATTTCTGAAGCTGTTCCGCTTTTTCTTCCTTTAAATCCCGAATTTCCTGCCGCAAGGCATCTGCCTCTTCTCTTTGCAAATCAAAAGCTTCACCAAACTCTACCATCCCTCTGGCAGCAGCCTCTGACTGCAGGTACAGTTCACTTTGCTCTGCAAGCAAGGCGTCATTCTCCGCCTGCAGCTTGAAAAATACGCCCCAAACAAAGGCCAAAGCCAATATGATAACTACCAAAATCGGTATCATGGTCCTGAAAAATTTCTTGTTTTCCATGAGTTCTTCCCCACAGTTTTTTATTTTTTCGCTGAGCAACAGTATATCATAAGTTACCTGTACAGCGACATTTTTTGTCGAAATATGACGCAAAAAAATAGTGGATTGACTTCCAGCATTTTACATGATATATTAAATTTACCATTATTTGGAAGTTGCTCATGGGATTAGAGCAAAGAAAGGGGTCAACATGAAAAAAGTTATGACCGGTCTCCACAAGGAAAGAGACCTTTTAAAAGAATGGATCCGCAAGCTGGAAAGCGAACTGAAAGACCTGCCGGAAGGCCGCTTGGTGGGGAGAAGGATGGATGGAAAAACCCTTCTTTACTACCTGCACCCGGTCCCCGACGGGGATCTTACCCTTATGAAAAAAGACCGTTTGGGAAATCGGCCGGAAGAACGGGATCTGGCGGAGAAATTAAAGCGAAAGGCTCTGATAAAAAAGAGCCTGCCCCGGCTGAAGCGCCAGCTGCAGGCTGTGGAAAGGATGCTGAAAAGCTGGCATCCCTTAAATTTAGAGTATTTGGAGGACGCCCTTCCCTGGCCTTACCGGAGCCTGAAAGAAGAATTTCCCTGTAAAAAACTCTCCGACCTGGTCACGGAAAAGCCCTCAGAAACCCATCCGGCTTAGTACCGGCAAAAGCCGTTTGGCGAGGAAGGCGGAGGCCACACAAAGGGCTGCATCCCCAGGGGCGGTAAAAGCGAATCCATACAGGAGAAGTGCCCGTACGCCCATGTCCGTTCCCAGGTATATGTGACTGATCAGGAACATATACACGATGCCCACAAGGTAGATCAAAAGCATCCCTGCAAAATGAGCGAAAAGCAAACGCTTCATGGACGGATTTGGGGTCTTTCGGGCGATCCGGCCGGTCACCCAGGCACCCAGCCCAAAGGCTAAAATATAGCCGAAGCCGGGCCGAAGCACATAGGCGATGCCTCCCCCTTCCGCAAAGACGGGAAGCCCCGCAAGGCCGAGCACCAAATACACAAGACAGGATAAGGCTCCAACCCGGGGCCCCAGCAAAACTCCCGCAAGCAAAACCACCGTCAGCTGCAGGGTAAAGGACATGAGAGGCGTAGGGATCCGAATGAAAGCGCCGACACAAATGAGGGCCGCAAAAAGAGCGCACAATATTAAGGTTCGGGTTCTGAAAGCGGACTTAGGCAAGGGAGGATCCTTTCTTCAGCCGAAGACTGATCTCACCGGTGGAAAGGCTCTCTTCCCGGCCGTCCGGATAACGGACCATAAGCCGACAATGCTCATCGATCCCTGCTGCAAAAGCGGGGATCTCTTCTCCTCTGCGAAGGATCAAAACCTCCTGTCCTACGGCAATGGAACGGTTTCTGTAAGAATCCAAAAACGCCTTGTCCAAAAGATTTTCATAGTAAGGCATGAAACGGTTTAAGATCTCCGCAGCCATCCGGTTCCGAAGGTCCGCCTGGGGCGCTTCAAATACGGCGCCGGCAATGTCCTGAAGTTCTTCGGGAAAGCCTTCTTTCGGCGTTACGGCGTTTACACCGATGCCCAAAATCGCATATTCCAGGCCGCCTCCTTCCATGTCAAAGGAAGCCTCCGTAAGGATCCCGCAAACCTTTTTGCCATCCATAAAAATATCGTTGACCCACTTGATCCCGGCATTTTTCCCGGAAAGCTCCTCCAGGGCTTCCGCTACCGCAGCCGCAGCGGCGGTGGTGATCAAAACCGCCTGTTCCGCAGGAAGCTGGGGACGAAGAAGCAGGGCCATATACACCCCTGTGCCCTCGGGAGAGTGGAAAGAGCGGCCTAAGCGGCCCCGACCGGCAGTTTGACTTTCCGCAGCCAAAACCAGCCCCTCAGGACCTCCCTGTGCAGCCGATTCCCGAAGAAGGGTCATAGTAGATGTGCAGCTTTTTAATACCCTGATCTGAAACTGCTCTGTGCTAGATTCCAGATAGCGGGAGATTCCCTCTTCCGATAAAATATCCGTATCAGCAGACAGGCAATAACCACGGCTGGGAACAGCAGTGATCGAATAGCCTTCTGCCTCCAGGGCCTTAATAGCTTTCCATATGGCAGTCCGGCTGACGGACAATCTGGTGCCCATTTCTTCACCGGACAGATAGGTTCCTCTGTTTGCCGAAAGTAAGGCAAGCAGTTCTTTTTTGACGGACATTTTGGGGGTTCCTTTCACTGTTGATGTGTTTGAGGATACCACAAGAAAAAACCATTGTCAACTTTATAAGTCAACAATGGTTAACAAGCAACAAAGTACCATTTGCAGGCTCCTGCTTAGCTGCTGCAAATCAACAATGTATGTCTACTTTTTCATAGCTGTTGTCATGGCGTCCATAACATCGTCCTGGGAAATCACGTAGGCAAAGAAATTCTTTACTTTGGCGGTGTCATCCAGAACGCCGACTTCGTCGATCTCAGACAATGCCAGGTAGGTCAGAGCGGTTCTGTAGGCGATGAAGAGTTCCAGGTTGTCCCAGAAGTCTTCTCCACATTCCTTGTTCAGGGTATAGCCGATTTTGAAGTAATGAAGCATTTCTTCGTTCATAACCTGGCGAAGGTCTTTACCTGCACCGTATCCTCTGAGGAAGCAGGCCTGAACAAAGCTGGCGATGTCATAAAGATAATGAGCGTATGCACAGCCGTCAAAGTCGAATACCCAAACATTGTTCTCCTCCACGAAGAAGTTATTCATGTGGAAGTCACCATGACAAAGGCCGTAATACCCCAGTTCCTGCGGGAGGCTGTTGATTCTTTCCTCGATCCCTTCAATGCGCTTCATAATATCTTCAGGGATCCGGTCTCTGACCCGTTCTTTTAAAATCGTAAACTTTTCCTGCTGAGAAACTCTCTTGAAGTTGATTCCCAGCTCTCTTTCGTTGGTGCTGACATGATGAATGGCACCAAGCAGATCGCCTACGCAAATAAAGAACATAGGAGTCATGTTGGTGATTTCCCGGATCACGCCTCTGGCAGTCCGGAACATATTGGCCCGGTAAGGCTTCCCATCGATTTCAAACTCTTCCAGGAGGTTGCCTTTTAAAGAAACATTGGGCTCGCAGATAGTCTGCTTGAACAGCTTCAGATCATCCACCCACATGAGCTCACTTAAGATCTCACTTCGGGTCTTTTTCGCCGTAATGCTGACCCGGATCATAAAGGGCTCGCCGGGGAATATAAAGGCGTAATTCTGAGTGGAGAAAAAGCATTTGGCATCGTTGATATCAACACCATATCGATCCAGAAGGATCTCCCTCATTTTCCCTTTCAATTCTTCATTCATAATCAAACACCTCCCCTAAAATAACGCAAGGGTTTCTTCAAAATCTTCTCTTTGCTCGCAGGTACAGGGAATGCCCTGCTTCTGAAACTGCTCTATGAGCTTCAGAACATAAGGATCGGCCTTCAGTTGTGTGCAATAGCAAATATAATACTGATCACCGCATTTGGCGGCTTCCATGATCACCGGGATCGTATTGGCACAAAGAACAGCGTAAGCCGCTTTCACATGCTCCCTGATCCCCGGACCGTAATCAACTTCACCGATATAACTGATCCCGTAAGTATATTTCACCCCACCCTGCTTGTTCACCATTTTGGCAAATTCCTGCTTCTCTGCAAGAGTGGAAAAGCGAGCTTCCAAAGCTTCATTGAACTTTCGGTTTCGCTGTGCAGCTGCAATCATATTTTCAGGTTTTACACCGGTCCGAACCATCTCTTTTGCGGTCCTGAACTGCTCTTCTGCAGGTAAGGTGTCAAGCTCCCGGTCGTACCAGACAGGAATGGTGGAAACGCAGCACTGCAAGGTCTTTTCCGCACCATAGGCGCCTCTGGCATTGGCTGCCAGGGCGGCTACAACAGGCTCGTTCCCTATGGGATGGCACTGGACGACAGCCCGATTCATGAGCATAGCCAACATAGCGCTGCGGCTGGAGCCATTTCTCCGCATTGCCTCTTCAAATGCTGCGGCATCCGCCTTCAGTAAATAGAATTTAGAGGCATGAGCAGGGCCTTCGCGGTCTTCCGGAAGCTGAAATGCCCGTTCATATACATACTGCCCCTGCGGCACAGCCTCTTCATCAGGAACAAAGAGCTGACAGTCCGCATATTCTTCCGGGGACTCCGGAGTATCCATCAATAAGGTACCCGGTGTACTCTCCAAAGCGCTCCCATTTTTCATCAGGAAATAATAGTGCAGCAGAGTCCGGGAAAATGCAATGACACCAATCCCATCGGACATACCATGGAAAAAGTCGATGGTAATGATATTTTCCCGATAGCCAATACGGGTCAGATACCCATTGTTCTCCTCTCCACCGACAGTATATCGACCGGGGATATTTTTATGGATCGCAGGCTCTGCGTGATTCTCTTTCAAATAAAAACACTTCCCGTCGGAAACTACAACCATGCGGAGGATCCGGATCCGGGCAAAGGCCTTCTTTGCCCCGTAGGCAAGGCATTCCGGGTCCACAGGCTCATCCAGTTCCACGAAAAAGCGAACCATGTTGTTCTGGTCCTGGGTTTTCTTATAGTACCTCATGCCATCAATGATGGCCATTCTGCCCTCTTCATCAAATAAGGGTCCCCGGATTCTGGTGTTTTCCTGCATGATAACATCCTTTCATAAGGGAAGGTGCTCGTATATAAGAAGTATATCACAATCTGCAGCATCCCGTAAATTTTCAAAACAAAAAACTCCGGAAGATCTCTCCTCCGGAGTTTTGTCTGTCTTATACTCTTTCTACATCCAGGCCGGTCTTGTGTCCATTCAGGTCGTATTCTTCCAAACCTTCCTTTTCCACCATTTCCACAGCCAGGGTTTCCTTCATGATCCAGGGTCCGTGAACTTCCAATGCCTTCTTGACATCTTCGTCAGCGCTGTAGAAGATCCGGATGTTGTCCATCATTTCAAAGCCCTTCTGCTTACGCATCTGCTGCAGCTTGGAGATCATTTCTCTGCTTAAGCCTTCTGCGATAAGTTCGGGAGTGATGGCGGTGTCCAGAACCACAAACAGGTTGTTTTCCATGGCTACTGCAAAGCCTTCCTTGGCGCTGATCTGTACGTCTACCCAATCCTTTTCTACGGTCAGGGTCTCACCGTCTACAGCCAGTTCCACCTTGCCGTCGGCTTCCAGAGCGGAAACAACAGCGGCGGGATCTGCCTGGGCAATGGCCTTGCCGAAGGACTTGATTTTTGCGCCCAGAGCGGGACCTGCAACCTTGAAGTTGGGCTTCAGTCCGTAGTTCATATAGGTGGTCAGATCCTTTTCGAAACGAACTTCCTTCACGTTCAGTTCTTCTTCGATCAGATCTACCATATCGCCTACGATGGCTTCGTACTTGCCGTCTACCAGAATTGCCTGGAGGGGCTGACGAACCTTCAGTCTTTCCTTTTCACGAACGCCGCGGCCAAGGCTTACAGTGTTGCGGACGATATCCATCCGTTCTTCTACGGCATCATCCAGCAAAGCTTCGTTTGCTTCGGGATACAGTGCCAGGTGTACGGAATATTCGCCGGTGAGCTTGGTGTACATTTCATCGGTGATGAAAGGTGCGAAGGGAGCAGCCAGCTTGGTTACGCCTACAAATACTTCGTAAGTGGTCTGATATACGGAAGCCTTGTCTTCGGTCAGCTCTTCTGCCCAGAAACGACGGCGGGCTCTTCGGATATACCAGTTGGACAGGTCTTCGTTTACGAAATCCTGGATCTTGCGAACGGTCTTCATGTGATCGTAGCGATCCATTTCTTCGGTAACTTCCTTGACCAGTCTGTTGTAGCGGGACAGGATCCAGCGATCCAGTTCGGGACGCTTTTCGTAGGGAACATTCAGTTCTCTGGGATCGATGCCGTCATTGTTGGAGTACAGTACGAAG
>SVCV01000089.1 GCA_015058185.1 Clostridiales bacterium
ACTGCCATTAAATATGATAGAAATTCTTAAAAACAGTTAAAATTCCCAAGCTTTTGGAGATTTTTATCCAGATTAATTGTATCACTTTTATTTTTTCTTGCAAGAGGTATTATTCCTATGCTTCCAGCCGTTTCTATCTATATATATATAGATAGTAGTGGAAGTTATTGGAATCCTCCGCGACTGAGGTGCTGCTGAGAGCTCCAACCTCCTTCGCTTGCGTGCCGCCGCCCGAAGGGCGGCGGGAGCCTCATAAAAAAAGCCGCTCTCTCAAATCGGAAAGAACGACTTTCTTCTTCAATGTTATTGCCTCGCAGGCGATGTTATGCTTCCTGACCGGCCTTAAATGCCTTCAGGTTCAGTTCCGCAAAAGAAGGCTTTACGTTTGCTTTGATCTGCACATCCCAGTCGATTCCGGGAAGGTTCAGCGCCTTTACGAGAGCGCCCAGCAAAACGATGTTCATGGCTTTTTCGTTGCCCAGTTCCTTTGCGATCTCGGTGGCCTTGCAGGATACCAGGTTCATGCCGGTGCCCTTCAGGTATTCCAGAATCCCTTCAGGATACTTGGCTGCGCCCATAAGGATAGGCACGGAGGGGATCTGGTATTCGTTTACCACCAGAGTACCGCCATCTTTCAGATAGTCAGCCCAACGAAGAGCTTCCATTTCCTCAAAGGCAACGATCACGTCGGCCTGGTGCTCCCCGATAATGGGAGAATATACTTTCTTGCCGAAACGGATCTGGGTGCTTACGCTGCCCCCTCTTTGGGACATGCCGTGGATCTCGGACATCTTTACGTCGTAGCCTGCATCCATCAGCCCGGAAGAGAGGATCTTACTGGCGAGGATGGTACCCTGACCGCCTACGCCTACCAACAATATATTCTTTACATCATTGTTCATGTTTCCTACCTCCATTCTATCGCCTTAAGAAATGGCATCGAAAGGACATACCTGCTTGCACAGGCCGCAGCCGGTGCAGGTGCCTGCGTTGATCTCTACCTGTTCGCCGGAGTAGATGGCGGGGCAGCCGGTCTTTACGCACATACGGCACTTTTTGCACTTGTCCTGATCGATGGTGCACTTCTTGGGAGACAGGTCAAACTCGCTCTTGTCTGCAGCGCTGAACTTCTTCAGCACGCAGGGCCAGCGGGTGATGATGACGCAGGGTTCGTCCTTGCCTAAGGCTTCGTCCAGAACCCGATTGCATTCATCCAAAAGCAAGGGATTTACCTGATACAGATTTTCTTCCTTCAGGCCCATGGCACGGCAAAGCATGGGGATATCCACTTCGTGGGCTTCTTCGCCCATAAGGGTGTAGCCGCTTCCGGGATTTTCCTGGTGGCCGGTCATGCCGGTGATCCGGTTATCCATAATGACCACTACGTTGCTGCCCTTGTTATACAGAACATCCATCAGGCTGGTAACGCCGGAATGGAAGAAGGTGGAGTCGCCGATGACGGAAACCACCTTGGTGTCCCGACCGGTCATGCGGAAAGCCTTTGCAGCACCGTGACCTGCGCTGATGCTGGCGCCCATGCAGATAACCATGTCGGTGGTGTTCAGGGGAGGTGCGGAACCTAAGGTATAGCAGCCGATATCGCCGGTGACCATAACGTTCTTCCGCTTGCTGAGAGCGTAGAAGAAACCTCTGTGAGGACAGCCTGCACAAAGAGAGGGAGGACGGACAACGGCTTCCAAGGGCTTTTCTTCTGCTTCCGCAGCTTCGCCGCCGAATACGGCCTGGCGAACGATATCCGGATTCAGTTCATACATTTCGGGGATTAGATCCTTGCCGATGCATTCGATGCCGGCCATCTTCAGGTGGTTTTCGATATAGGGATCCAGTTCTTCCACAACATAGAGCTTGTCTACCCTGGAGGCGAACTCTTTGATCAGATCCATAGGCATGGGATAGGTAAGGCCCAGCTTCAGATAGGAAGCATCTTCACCGAACACTTCCTTTGCATACTGATAGGCAACGCCGGCGCTGATCACACCGACCTTGGTATCGTTATATTCGGCCTTATTCAGTTCACAGGCATTGGAATATTCCGTGATCAAAGCCAGCCGATCCTTCAGGTTTTTCCGCAGAACCTTGGCATTGGCGGGAGTGGTAACATACTTCCGGATCCGCTTTTCGTAGGCTACAGGTTCCTTTTCCTGACGGTCTTCCAGTTCCACGATGCTCTTGCTGTGGCAAAGACGGGTGGTGACCCGAAGCAAAACGGGAGTATCAAATTTCTCGGACAGTTCAAAGGCCAGCTTGGTGTAAGCCTTTGCTTCGGCGCTGTCGGAGGGTTCGATCATAAGTACATGGGCTGCTGCTGCATAGTTCCGGTTGTCCTGCTCATTCTGAGAGCTGTGCAAACCGGGATCGTCTGCGGAAACCAGTACGCAGCCGCCGTTTACGCCGGTATAGGCAAAGGTAAACAGAGGATCTGCGGCAACATTTACACCAACATGTTTCATGGCAGCCAAAGAACGTACACCGGCTAAAGATGCGCCGATGGCAGCTTCCAAAGCAACCTTTTCGTTAGGAGCCCATTCGCTGTACAAAGCATCCTTATACAGAGACAGGTTCTCCAGGATCTCAGTACTGGGGGTTCCGGGATAAGCGGAAGCAAACATAAGGCCTGCTTCGTATGCACCCCGGGCAATGGCTTCATTTCCCGTCATTAACTGTTTCAAAACTGATCTTCTCCCTTCATGAGCATTTCTGCTTTTCTTCTGTATTTCATTGCGTTTTCGGAATCCCCCCGGAACTCATAGATGGCAGCCAGCTCTTCCATGCTGTCTGTGTGAGAGGGATTCAGGGAAAGTACTTTCTTAAAGGATTCCTCCGCTTTTTCGGTCTGGCCGAGACGGGAAGATCCTATGCCGATATAGTAATGCAGCGGCCACCATTTTCCGAATTCACCATCCACGAAAGGCTCCAAGGTCTGCAGACCTTCCTGCCAGCGGTTGGTGAGAATGGCGTTGCATCCTCTTTCGATCTCCATAGGGCCTAAAAGCTGATCCATCCGTTCCCGGATCTCTTCGATCTCTTCCTCATTATCGCTGAGGTCGAGGAAGCGTTTCCAGGTCAGTCCGGCCTTGGTATAAAGGCCCATATTGATGTAATGATATCCTAAATAGTAATATGCAGGAGCGAAGCCGGGGTCCAGCTCGGAAAGCTTTTCAAAGGACTCCAAAGATTCTGCCTTAAAGCGTCCCACATATTCTTCGTCTTCGCTGCTTTGATAGCACTGGGTGCAGAAGAGGCCGTAGTTGTAAAGGCCCTGACGGTTCTCCGGATCCAGCACCAAAGCAGCCCGTAAGCAAACCATGGCACTTTCGCCGTTCCCCTTCTCCACTTCGTGATCCGACTGCTCCAAAAGCATCTCCCCGGCTCTGGTGCCGTAATGGTGACGGATCCAGGCACAGTAGGATTCGGTATAGGGGAAATCCGGGTCACATCCTATGACCCAGATCATATTTTCTGCCAGCTGACGGGGGTTGATCTCCCGTCCTTTCAGCACCAGCTCAAGATCCTCTCTTCGGAAGGGAATGGGACAATCCTTCATAAATGCCAGTTCCGGATTCCGCTGGAATACCGCAGGATTCAGGCTGTCAAAGACAAAGCTGTCCAGATACTTCCGAAGGTAAGGAGTGATCCGGTTCTTTTTTTCTGTATTGGGATCCATGAATTTCTCCTCCTACAGAGCCCGGAAGCGCTCGTCCTTCAGCAGCCCCATATTGCTCTTGGCGTAGCGAACCTGTGCCAAAAGCTGTGCCTTGTCCTGGGGAAGATCTCCCTTCAGGGACAGGTAATTGGATGCGTGGTTGCTGCGGAAAACGCAGGGCTTTTCCGGATTTGCATTCTCTAAAAGAAGTTCCGTTTCCAGCAGGATCTCAGCAGGGCTCAGCAGCTGGAATCTCTTTTCTTTAATATCTTTGTAAAGCGGAGTGCCGGGCTCCACCATGAGGGTCAGAAGGCTGACATAAGAAGCATTCATGGCGGTGATCATCTTCCCGGTCTCAATGGCATGTTCCTGCCAGTGATCCTTGCCGGCGATGCCGGAGATAAAGGTGACCGAAGCTTTGATGCCGCAGTCTTCCACCTTCCGAACCGCAGAGATCAGCTCTTCCGGGGTGGCGTTCTTGCAGATGTCTTCCAGCACCTTTGCGCTGCCGGATTCTGCGCCCAGATAAACGATTCCCAGGCCCTTGTCCCGAAGGAGCATCAGCTCTTCCGGAGTTTTCCGGGCAATATCTCCGTGGCGGCCGTAGATCCCTACCCGCTTGCATTCGGGGAACAGTTCCCGGATCCGATCCAGAATGGTGACCAGATGCTCGGTCTTTAAAACCAAAGCATCGCCGTCAGCCAGGAATACCTTTTCTACATAGGTATAGCGGCGGCGGGCCATTTCCAGGTCTTCCAAAACCTCGGAAACAGGGCGAATCCGAAACTTCTTTTCCTTATACATGCTGCAGAAGGTGCATTTATTGTGTGCACAGCCGATGGTGATCTGAACGATCAGGCTGTAAGCCTCACTGGGAGGCCGATAGACCATTCCTTCGTAACGCATAAATTTCCTTTCGAGTCAGTTTACATTCTTTCCGGAGCTTCGATGCCCAGGAGGTTCAGACCATTGCGCAGGACCCGTACGGCTGCGTGGGTCAGCAGCAGCTTCGCCTGCTTTTCGGCTTCGTTGTCTACCAGAATGTGTTCGTCGTGGTAGAAGCGGTTGAAGGCCTGTGCCACATCAACTACGAGGCGGGTCACGATGGAGGGCTCGTACTTTTCGGCAGCTTCCTGAATGACGGAGGGGAACTTGTAGACCAGCTTGGCCAGTTCATAGGCCCGGTCGCCGGTAACGTAGCTCATATCCAGATTTGCGGCATTTTCCAAAGCCTTGTCGGTGGATTCGCCGCCGTTGCGCAGAACGCTGCAGGCACGGGCGTGGGTGTACTGTACATAAGGTCCGGTTTCGCCGTCGAAGTTGAGAACCTTATCCCAGGAGAATACATAGTCCTTGATCTTGCCGTTGGACAGTTCCTGGAAGATGACTGCGCCTACGCCTACCTGGCGGGCGGTAACGTCGATATTGTCGGTGTTTACATTCTTTTCAATGATGACTTCCCGGGTCTGTTCGATGGCTCTCTTCAGAACGTCTTCCAGGAAAACCACGCGGCCGGAACGGGTGGACATGGTGCCCTCTTCCAGGCTTACCAAACCGAAGGGAACGTGGACACAGTCCTTGGACCAGTCGCAGCCCATGAGTTCCAGAACCTTGAACCACTGCTGGAAATGCAGGTTCTGCTGAGAGGCTACTACATAGATATTCTTGTAGAAGTCATAATGTTCTTTCCGGTATACGGCTGCAGCGATGTCTCTGGTGATGTACAGGGTGGAGCCGTCGCTCTTGGTAATGAGGGCGGGAGCCATATCCCATTCGTCCAGGTTTACGATCTGGGCGCCGTCGGACAGGGTCAGCAGATTCTTTTCCTTCAAAGTATCCAGGATCCGGCCCATCTTGTCGGAGTAGAAGCTTTCGCCGGCGTAGGAGTCAAATTCGATGTTCAAAAGACCGTATACCCGGTTGAATTCCTTCAGGCTTTCTTCTCTGAACCACTGCCACAGGGCAACTTCTTCGGGGGAGCCGTTTTCCAGCTTGGTAAAGGTTGCACGGGCTTCGTCATCCAGCTTGGGATCCTTTTCGGCCTCTTCGTGGAACTTGACATAGTAGCTCAGCAGGCTCTTGATGGGTTCTCTCTTAACGTCTTCTTCGGAACCCCAAAGGCGGTATGCCACGATCATCTTACCGAACTGGGTACCATAGTCACCCAGGTGGTTGATCCGGATGGTCTCATAACCTAAAGCGTCATACAGCTTGTAGATGGCGTTGCCGATCACGGTGCTGCGGATATGACCGATGTGGAAAGGCTTTGCGATGTTGGGGGAAGAGAATTCCACGATAACTCTCTTGCCTGCACCAAGATCGGAGCGGCCGAAGGCTTCCTTTTCTTCTGCTACGGCAGCAGCAGCTTCCCGAACAAAGTTTTCCCGGGAAAGGAAGAAGTTTACGTAAGCGTTGACCTGTTCTACCTTAATAAACAGAGGATCGGAAGACAGCTGTTCCGCTAAATCCTTTGCGATCAGAGGGGGAGCCTTCCGCAGGACCTTGGCCAAACGGAAGCAGGGAAATGCGTAGTCGCCCATGCTCATTTCAGGGGGAGTTTCCAGCATTCCGAGAATTTCTTCCTGGGTCAGCTGATCCAGTTTTTCTGCTAAAATTTCTGCTATTTTCTGTTTAAAATCGATCATTGGTCTTTCTCCTTTTGATTGATAATATCTTCTTCCGTAAGCACCGGGATCCCCTGTTCTTTCAAGAGGGCCGTAAAGCAGCCATCCCCTTCTGTCAGGGTTCCGGTGAAAGTTCCGTCGTAAATTTGTCCGCACCCGCAGGAAGGGCTCCGGGCTTTCAGGATCGCAAGGGTGATCTCCTCGCCCCGGGCCTTCGCCTCACGGAGAGCTGCATCCAGGGATTTTCGGGCGCCCTCCTCGAAGGCTTCCGTCCGGTCTGTGCCCTCCCGGTCTATGACCCGGTCTCCCTGGTATTCGCAGGGA
>SVCV01000090.1 GCA_015058185.1 Clostridiales bacterium
CGAAATTGCCAGAATGCAGACCCGCGCTGTCATCGAGGCCGCTCTCAATGTTCAGGCAAAGCATCCCGAATGGGATATGGTTCCCGAGATCATGATCCCCCTGGTAGGCGATGTAAAGGAACTGGCTTATGTAAAGAGCATCGTAACCGAAACTGCGGACGCTCTTATTGCGGAATCGGATTTGGATATGAAGTATTTGGTCGGTACCATGATCGAGATCCCCAGAGCTGCGGTAACCGCCGATCAGATCGCAAACGAAGCAGAATTCTTCTCCTTCGGTACCAACGACCTGACCCAGATGTCCTTCGGTTTCAGCCGTGATGATGCCGGTAAGTTCCTGAACGCCTACTATGATAAGAAGATCTATGAAAACGATCCCTTTGCCCGTCTGGATCAGACCGGCGTAGGCAAACTGGTCAAGATGGCCTGTGTCCTCGGACGGACTGTTCGGCCGGAACTGCACCTGGGTGTTTGCGGCGAACATGGCGGCGATCCCTCCTCCGTAGAATTCTTCCACAAGGTGGGATTGGACTATGTTTCCTGTTCTCCCTTCCGGGTGCCCGTTGCCAGACTGGCCGCAGCACAGGCTGCCATTAAAGCTAAGAAATAGTTTATGTATATAGTGAAAACACAGAAGTGAGGAGGTGGTTTTCATGTTAGAGAACGAAAGTATGTATAGTCATTTTTCATTGGAAGGAAACTCCTCCAAAATCTTTCATGCATTCCTGAATGCATCCAATTTGCAGGAGTTCGTTACTGAGGTCGCTCATGTGATCGGAAATCCTGTGCTGGTCGTCGACAACGTTTTCAAGGTTTTGGCCGGCTCCGATCCCGGAGATATCGACGATGAAGTTTGGAAGGATGCCGTACAAAGCGGACACTACAGCGACAGCCTGATCCTGGAGATCCTCTCCAGCAGCAGCATCGAAGATGCTTTGATCCTGGACCACTATCCGTTTGAGAGAGGTCCTCTGCTCAGTTCCTACAAAAGAATCGTCAGCCGCCTCATGTTCCGGGGAACCCCCTATGGCTCCGTAGTCGTTCTTTGCGTGAACGAAGTTACGGAAGAGGCCTATAAGCTGATCCCCTTTATCAGTGACCTTGTGGTTAAGATGTCCGGCATCGACCGCCAGGATCCTGCATTCCGGAATACCCGTTTGAATGAAATGGTATTTATGGACCTGCTGCAGGGGAACATCCGGACCCACAGCCTGCTGCAGAATCGTCTGTTTGCCGCCGGCGTGGATAAGCTTCCTCCCCATTGCCAGCTTTTAACCATTTTGCTGCATCCCTCTCAGAGAGTTGCCGCAGGGAATCTGAAGCTGAATCTGGAGCGCTTTTTCCTGAATTGCTGGGTACTGTTCTACGAAGACCATCTTTTGATCCTGCGCTTCGGCAACCAGCCCTTCCTGCGGAAGGATTTCTCTGTGGAAAAGGTGGAAGCTTTGCTGGAACCCTATAAGCTTTCCATTTGCTGCAGCGACTCCTTTACGGAGCTTCTGCATTTGCCGGATTACTACAAGAGAAACGACCGGGCCATCCAATTGGCGGAGTACACCCGGGACAGCTCTGTGGTCATCAGCTATGACAGCTACAAGTTCATCGATATGGCTCTTTGCGCCGTAGACTATGAAGAAGACTCTTTGAACAGTTTTGTTTCCGAACAGATCAACAGCATTTTGGCCTATGATAAGGAAAACGGAACGGACTATTTCCATACTCTGCATGTTTTCCTGCAGTCGGACAGAAGCTTTGTTCTTGCTGCAAAGAAGCTTTTCACCCATAAGAATACGGTCGCTTACCGAATCGGTCGGATGAAGGAATTGTTCAATCTGGATCTCAGCAGCGGAGAATCGGTTTTCCCGCTCCTGTATTCCTGCATGCTGGTAGAATACCAGAACACGATCTCCTCCAACAAAGCACAAAAATAAGAGCCTTGCGAAGCAAAGCTCTTTCGGAAAACCTGTTGGCTTAAAGCAACTGGGACTGTATGATCAATAAGAAAAGGAACGCCGCCATCAGCACAGATGCTGCGGCGTCTTTTTTTTGCAGCACCATGGCGTTCATTCGGGTTCGGTGTGCGCCGCCCCGGTAACAGCGGGCTTCCATGGCCATGGCTAAATCCTGGGCGATGCGGAAGGCTCCGATGAACAAAGGAACCAGCAGGGGGACCAAAGCCTTCGCTCTGCGGAAAATGTTTCCGGTTTCGAAGTCTGCGCCCCGGGCCTTTTGGGCTTTCATGATCTTGTCAGCCTCCTCCATCAAAGTGGGAATAAAGCGCAAGGCGATGGACATCATCATGGCCAGTTCGTGGGCCGGCACTCCGATTTTTCGAAGAGGACTCAAAATCTTTTCGATGCCGTCGGTCAGGCTCATGGGCTTTGTGGTGAAGGTCAAAAGGGAAGACCCGATGATCAAAAAGACCAGCCGAAGCCCCATGAATACTGCGTTGTAGAGCCCTTCTTCCGTAATGCGGATAATTCCCCATTGCCAAAGGATGGTACCCTTTGTCATGAGCATATTGATGACGAAGGTGAAGAGGATAATGATGAAGATGGGCTTAAGTCCCCGAAGGATAAAGGAAAGAGGGACCTTAGAGATGCCGATCACCAAGGCCAAAAAAATCACAACAAGACCAAAGCCGATAAAATCCTTTACGATGAAAAGAGAAACGATGTAAAGGATCGTGGCGATGATCTTGACCCGGGCATCCAGCCTGTGGATCCAGGAGTCTCCCGGATAATATTGACCTAAAGTGATATCTTTCAGCATAATAATTCCTAATTTTTATGTTTCAGCCAGCGGAGGATGGTTTCTTCCGCTTCTTCTATTGTCAGGGGCAGTTCTTCCAAAGCACAGCCCTTATTTTTTAATTCTTCCGCAAAGGCGGCTGCCGGAGGCAGATCCAAGCCCAGCTTTCGCAGAGTTTCTCCCTGGGAGAAGACTTCCTTGGGTGTTCCCTGCAGGGCAATGCGTCCCTGATCCATGACCAGGATCTGATCGGACAAGGCGGCAATGTCTCTCATGTTGTGGGAGACGAGAAGGATCGTGATCCCTTCTGTTTCCTGGATTTTTCGGATCATGGCAAGGATCTCCCTGTGGCTTTGGGGGTCCAGCCCTGCGGTGGGTTCGTCCAGGATCAGGATCCGGGGTTTCATGGCGAGAACGCCGGCAATGGCGGCCCGGCGCTTTTGTCCGCCGGACAGGTCGAAGGGGGAGCGTTCGCCGAATTCTTCCCAGGGCAGGCCTACCAGCTCCAACGCCTGCTTGGCTTGCTCCAAAGCTTCTTCCTGTGAGAACCCTAAATTCAAAGGTCCGAAAGCCACGTCCTTCAAAACCGTTTCCTCAAAAAGCTGGTATTCCGGATACTGGAAGACCAATCCTACCTTTCTGCGGATGTTCCGAAGAGGGAATCCTTCTGCAGTGATCTCCTCTCCGTCAATAAAGATTTTTCCGGATTTGGGCTTCAATAGGCCGTTCAGGTGTTGGATCAGGGAAGATTTCCCGGAACCGGTATGCCCGATGATCCCGCAAAAAATCCCGCTTTTGATCTCGAAGCTGACATCGGAAAGCGCTTTTGTTTCGTGGGGAAGGCCCTCATTATATATATGGCAAAGTTGTTCTACTCGTATTGACATAAGTATGTTACCAGTTCGTTTTCCTCGATGATCTCCCGGGGGATCGTAATTCCTTTATTCCGCAGCCGCAAGGCCATTTCTACCGCGAAGGGAAGTTCCATGCCCATTTCCAAAAGGGTCTCCTGTTGGGAAAAGACATCTTTGGGAGTTCCGTCCATGGCGATTTTGCCTTGATCCATAACGATGACCCGGTCTGCGGGAAGGGCTTCTTCCATGAAGTGGGTAATGAGAAGGATGGTGATCCCTTCCTCCCGGTTCAGCCTGCAGATGGTAGAGAGGATCTCCTTTCGTCCCTGGGGATCCAGCATGGCGGTGGGTTCGTCCAAAATGATGCATTCCGGCCGCATGGCCAAAACGCCGGCAATGGCAACTCTTTGCTTTTGGCCGCCGGAGAGAAGATGGGGTGCTTTTTTTCGGTGGTCATACATATTGACCGCTTTCAATGCTTCGTCCACCTTTTCCCGGATCTCCCGGGGCGGGATCCCCAAATTTTCCGGACCGAAGGCAACATCATCCTCCACGATGGATGCGACCAGCTGGTTATCCGGATTTTGGAATACCATTCCGGCAGTTTGACGAACTTCCCAAATGTGATCCTCATCCGAGGTCGAAAATCCTCCTACGCGGACGGTTCCTTCCGTAGGGAGAAGAAGTCCGTTGATGTTTTTTGCCAAAGTGGATTTCCCCGAACCGTTGCGTCCGAGGATGGCCGTAAAGCTCCCCTTTTCGATGGAAAGGGAAACTCCGTCCAGGGCTTTGACGGAAACCGCATCTTCCTCCCGGGTATATTCAAATGTGAGATTTTCAATTTCGATCAGGTGTTTCATTTATTTTCCTGTGGGTTTGATTTTATCCAGCACATTATTCAGGTCGATATCCGGGAATCCGGTGCTGTGCTCCGGCGCGGAGTTTTGACCTGTAGCTTCTTTCAGCTGGGCCTGTGCCCTGGCTGCAAGGTTGTCGCAGGTGGTAAAGAAGGAGTCCAAAGCTTCGGTATTGTTATAATCCAATGTGAAGTTGATCCCTCCCAAATAGTTAAAGTATTCCGTGAGCATAGCCGCTAAAATCGTATCCGGATATGCCAAAACGAAATCTTTGTAGACGGTGGTGGCATCTACGGAGAAATGCTTGGTTTCATAGTCGAAGACCGGGTTGTTGGAAGTACCGGTCAAAAGGATGGTCAGGTATTGGGAGTAAAGCCAGTTCATATCGTCCCAAATCAAATGATCTTCGGGGTTTTCCATCAGGATCTTTTCCGCGGTGTAGGCCCGATCCAGGATCTCTTGCCAGGATACGAGGATGGTGGCGTTTTCCAAAGCCGGCTCCAGGCGGATCTTTTCGTTCAGTTCGTAGACCTGGCGCATTCCCTGCGTGAGCTTATCTCCCCAGGCATCCAGGATCCCCTGGTAATAGATGTCTACGCCCATGGTGGTCGTGGTGGGGTCGCCGGGGTTTGCCCCGGGGGTTTGGGTTCCCGTGATCACCACATGACCGGCCTTCAGCAATTCGTAGAAAGAAAGCTCTTCGGAAAGCTTGATCTTTTCTTCGTCGATGGCGTTCTTTTCAAAATCGTAATAGGAATTCAGGGAGGAAAGGGTCGCCGTGTTCACATCGGTGGTAATAAACCGATAAAGGTATTCCACATAGGCGGCTACCATATGGCTGGCTTTGTCCTCATTGATCCTCTTGGAAAGGCACACATCCAGATATCCTGCCGCTTCGGCGATTTTTTCCGGGGTGGCTTTTCCTGCCACCACAACGGCGAAGTTATCTTCTGCTTCCTTTGTTGTATTGGTGCAGCCGCCAAAACAAAGGGCGGACAGCAGGCAGATGATCAGTAAACTGATCAGGATCGTAGGTGTTCGTCGAGTCTTCCTCTTCATAAAGAGTCTCCTTCCCATGAAAGGGTTCTTACTTCGGGGAAAATGCGTATACTTTAACATCTTATTATACCGAATTTGCGGGAACTTTTCAAGTTGACAAAAGAGGGGTCTCCGATGTATCATAGAACAAGCGCCGAGGTGTAGCTCAGCTTGGTAGAGCACTACGTTCGGGACGTAGGGGCCGCAGGTTCAAATCCTGTCACCTCGACCAGAAAAAGACCTTGTCGAAAGACAAGGTCTTTTTCAACTAAATCCACCCTGACGGGTGGGTGAAATCGTCTTTGACGATGAAATCCAACCTCGTTGGATGAAATCGCCGCGGCGATGGGTGGATTTAATTTCATCTGAGGCAAAGCCGAAGATTTTATCAGCGTTAGCTAATTTCGTCCTTGCGTCAGCAAGGATTTCATTTTCGTAAGAGTTCGAAGTCATACGCAAAACTGCCGA
The DNA here is from genome assembly GCA_015058185.1 of Clostridiales bacterium. Classification (GTDB taxonomy): domain Bacteria; phylum Bacillota; class Clostridia; order Peptostreptococcales; family Anaerovoracaceae; genus SIG263. The sequence goes on from SVCV01000090.1 coordinate 5,969, forward strand.
AAATATCTTTTTTATAGCCCTTACACAAAACATGATGACGCTTGCGCTGGTGATGACGCTACTCCTTTCGCCCAACTCCACGAAAGGTTTGTTGCAACCTTTTTCCTTCTTTGTTAGAATGAAAAAAAAGGAGGTGAGCATATGCCGCTGAACGAGAGTGCCATGGGAAAAGTGGTAAAGGTTCACAAATGCTGGTGGCTTAAGGTGAATACCAAGCCGGTGCGGGCACATTCTTTTGACGGCGCTCTGTTCCCTCATATCCTCACGGTGGAGTATTCTGTGGACGGGAAAATCTATAAGAAAAGAAAATGGGTTCCCTATGATCAGCCGGCTCCCTCTGTAGGCGACACTGTGGAGGTTTTTTACCACAAAGATGCTCCCGCAAAGTGCGAGATCCATATCCGATGAAGTACAAAACGTCCCTTGGGACGTTTTTCTTTTGAACAGGCGTTTTCATCCGATTGAAATCCTCCTCTGTTCGGGGTACAATACTTATAGGCAATATTTCATCAAAAGGAGGAGTCACAATGCCTGCATTTCCTGTTTTGATTTGGGTGCTTCTTGCAGTGGCCCTGATCATCAGCTCCATCGGCTTTTACAAGTATGTCTATTTCATTTCTCTGGGTTATGGATTTTCCAT
>SVCV01000091.1 GCA_015058185.1 Clostridiales bacterium
TGCTGACGAAAGATATACCGGACACATTGGACGGAAGTTTATCGTTCCTCTGGTAGGCCGTGCCATTCCTGTAGTTGCCGACCCCTATCCCGATCCCGAAAAGGGTACCGGTGCGGTAAAGATCACTCCTGCACACGATGCCAACGACTTTGAAGTCGGTCAGCGCCATAACATGGAACAGCTGGTCTGCATCAACGACGATGCCACCATGAACGAAATGGCCGGCAAGTACGCAGGCATGGATCGTTACGAATGCCGGAAGGCCTTCCTGGCTGACCTGGAAGCTGCCGGACTGCTGGTCAAGGTAGAAGAAATGGTCATTCCCATGGGTAAGTGCTACCGCTGTGACACCGTCATCGAACCGGCACTGTCCGATCAGTGGTTTGTTGCCATGGAAACTTTGGCAAAGCCCGCTATCGAAGCTGCACAGAAGGGCGATCTGATCCACGTTCCCGAACGTTTTGAAAAGATCTATCTCCACTGGCTGGAGAACATTAAGGACTGGTGCATTTCCCGTCAGCTGTGGTGGGGTCACCGGATCCCCGCATACTATTGCCAGGACTGCGGCGAGCTCATGGTTCTCCGGAAGGCTCCCGAAGCCTGCACCAAGTGCGGATCTTCCAACATCAAGCAGGACGAAGATGTACTGGATACCTGGTTCAGCTCCGGTCTGTGGCCCGTATCCACTTTAGGCTGGCCCGAAAAGACTCCCGATCTGGATTACTTCTATCCCACCCAGGTTCTGGTCACCGGTTACGACATCATTTTCTTCTGGGTCGTTCGTATGGTATTCTCCGCATTGGAGATCACCGGCGAAGTTCCCTATAAGCACGTATATGTTCACGGTCTGGTTCGCGACGACCAGGGCCGGAAAATGAGTAAATCTCTGGGCAACGGCATCGATCCTCTGGAAGTTATCGACCAGTACGGTGCCGACGCTCTGCGCTTCATGCTGGCTACCGGTATTGCTCCCGGCAGCGACATCCGCTTCCGCATGGACCGTTTGGAATCCTGCAGAAACTTCGCCAACAAGCTGTGGAATGCTTCCCGTTTCCTGATCATGAATCTGCAGGACGAAGACGGCAACTTCCTGCCCATGGCTGACCTGGAAACTGCAGAACTGAAGCCCGAAGATAAGTGGATCCTCTCCAAGATCAACGACGCTGCAGAGGAGATCACTGCCAACATGGAAAAATTCGAACTGGCTCTGGCCGGTCAGAAGATCCAGGATCTGATTTGGAACGAATTCTGCGACTGGTACATCGAACTGGTCAAGGATCGTCTGTACAAGGCTGAGGAAGAAGACCGTCAGGTGGTTCGTGCCGTTCTCGTAAAGGCTCTCAGCGATATGCTGTCTCTGCTCCATCCCTTTATGCCTTTCATCACCGAAGAGATCTGGAGCTACCTCCCCGGCAAGGAAGACTTCCTCATCCGATCCGCATGGCCCGTATTCGAGGAAAAGAATGTCTATGCCAAGGAAGCTGCTGATTTGGAAATGGCCAAGGAGATCATCCGCAGCATCCGTAACATCCGTGCCGAAGCCGACGCTGCTCCCAGCCGTCAGCTCCGCTGCGTACTTTGCGCCCAGGGCGATGCTTTGGAATCCGCAAAGGGCGCCGAACGCTATGTAAAGCGCATGGCAAACATTGTTGAAATTACCTTCATTTCCGATAAGGCCGAAGCTCCTGAAGACGTTATGTCCGCAGTAGCCGAAGGCGTAGAGATCTTCATTCCCCTGGATGACCTGCTGGACTACGAAGCAGAATTCCAGCGTCTGGAAAAGGAAAAGGCCAGACTGGAAGGGGAAGTAAAGCGGATCTCCGGCATGCTCGCCAACGAAAAGTTCGTTTCCAGAGCTCCCGAAGCAGTTGTTAACGGCGAAAAGGAAAAGTTAGCCAAGACCCAGGATACCCTGGTCAAGGTTCAGGAACGCCTTGCGTTAGTTTCTGCAAAAATCGGGTAAACTGTTACTGCTCAGACAGGGAGAAATGACACCATGACTATGAACTACGAAGAAACCTTAGCAAAGATCCATAGCTTTGAAAAATTCGGAAGCCGTCTCGGTTTGGAACGGATGAATGTGCTGATGCATATGCTGGGAGATCCCCAAAACAATGTGCGGGTCATTCACGTGGCAGGAACCAACGGAAAGGGTTCTGTGTGCCGCTATCTGTATTCCGTGCTGCAGGCTCATGGTTATAAGACCGGTCTGTATACTTCTCCCTATCTGGAACGGTTCACGGAACGGATCGTTTTTAACGGAAAGGAAATTTCCGGGGATGATCTGGCCCGGATCGGTACAAAAGTCTTTGCCGCAGTGGATCAGATGATCGCCGAAGGCCACGATTCTCCCACGGAGTTTGAAGTGGTCACGGCCATTGCTTTCTGCTATTTCGCAGAACAGCCCATGGACTATTTGGTTTTGGAAGTGGGTCTGGGCGGCATCGGGGACTCCACCAATGTGGTTCCCGCACCTCTTCTGTCCGTCATTACCTCTATCGCTTTGGATCACACAAAGGTCCTTGGCCGCAGACTGGAATGGATCGCAGAAGAAAAGGCCGGGATCATTAAGCATGGCTGTCCCGTACTGGTCAATATTAAAGATAAAAAGTCGAAAGATACGGTCAAAAAAATCGCCAAGAAGCAAGCTGCGGAGTTCTTCGACGCCGCTTCCTGGTCTTTTGACAAGGTAAATAAGAGCATTGATGGCTACAGCTTTGATTACAAGCGGCCCAAGGCTTTCGGCGGCGATACTTTGCGCGTGGATCTGTCCATGGTAGGGATGCACCAGGCAGAAAATGCGCTCACCGCTTTCGCCGCTCTCGACATTCTGCAGCAAAAAGAAGCTGTGAAATTGGAAGAGGGGAAGATCCTTGCGGGTATGAAGGCCGCAGTGCAGCCCGGTCGGTTTGAAGTTCTCCGGAAAGATCCTTATGTGATCCTTGACGGAGCCCACAATCCAAACGGTGCAGCCGCTTTGGAAGAGACCCTTGCAGATGTGCTTCCTTACAAGAAAGTGCTGGTAGTTACCGGTGTTTTAGAGGATAAGGACGGTATGGGCATGGTCGAGTGCTTCAGCCGCATGTCCAACTATGTGGTCACTACGGAACCGGATAATCCCCGGGCTCTTCCCAGCGTGGCCCTTGCCAATCTGTACCGGCGGAATTTCCGGGAATGTGAAGATATTCCCGATTGGAAGGCTGCCTGCCGCTATGCACAGGACAATATGGACTATTTCGACGCGATCCTCTTTGCGGGATCACTGTATCTCATCGGCGATATAAGGGGTGCTTGGGATCATGATACAGGGAAAGGTTTTATTGGTCTATAACCCGAAAGCGGGAAATGGATTGTTCCGGATCAGTCTGGACCGGATCATTGGCATGTTCCAGGAAAGGGGACTGCTGGTGGTGCCTGTTCGGGCGGATCGCTCACGATTGTTAGAAGATGTGCTCCGGTCTGCAAAGGCCGGAGAATTTAAAAAAGTCATTGCAGCCGGCGGCGACGGCACCCTGAATGTGGTGGTCAACGCCATGATCCGTACGGGCGTGGAGCTTCCTTTGGCTCTGTTTCCGGAAGGGACTGCCAATGACTTTGCTTATAATTTCGGGATTCCCCGAACGATAAAAGGCATGGTATCCGTGGCTTTGGAAGACCACTATCGGTATGTGGATATGGGGAAGGTCAACGACTCCCATTTTCTCAATGTGGTGGCCATTGGTTCCGTAGTGGATATCAGCCAAAAGACGGATCAAAAGGCGAAAAATGCTTTAGGACTGGCGGCCTATTACTTAAAGGCTTTGACGGCCATTCCCAACGCAAAGCCCGTACCCGTTTTTCTCGACTGCGAGGAACATAAAGGGCGGGAAAACATGGTGGCCATGGTGGTGGTCAACGGGAAATCTGCCGGAGGCTTTCGGAATTTGGTGCCGGATGCGTCCTGTCAGGACGGCTACTTCGATGTGATCCTTCTTCGGGACCTTGCGCCCATGGAAATTCCGGAACTTTTGCGGGATCTGCTGCAGGGTACACACGTGGATAATCCCCGGGTTTTGTATTTCCGGACGAAGAAGCTCCGGATCAGCTCGGATTACCCCCTGTCCTGTGATATGGACGGAGAAAGGGGACCGGAGTTGCCTGTCACCATAGAGAATCTGAATCGGCGGCTTTTGATCAATGTGCCGGAAGGGCAGGATCAGCCAAAGGCAGAAGAAAACAGAGGAAAGAACGATGCTTAGACAGATCACTATCAGAGAAAGCCAGTACTGGGATCGGATCCGGGACTTTTTCATCGGATACCGGTTGGAATATGAAGAAGGGGAGCCCCGTCCCGAAGAGACCATCAAACTTTGGGAGGCCATCGACCGGGAAGGGATTTTAGCCGGTGCCGCATCCTTGGCTTACCAGGATGGCCGGTATGTGTTAAACGGCATCGCCACCGACGGGGAGTTTCGGGGCATCGGCCTGGGCGGAAAGCTTTTGGAGACCGTTTTGGAAGAAGTAAAAGCCCGTGGTGGGGAAGAGATCTATCTCATCGGCCGCATTCCCGAGTTCTATAAGCATTACGATTTTGAAGTGATCCCTGTGGATGAGGTCCCGGATATCTTCGAATGCACCAAGTGCGATCAGTATCAGAACACCTGCTTCCCGGAAGCCATGAAAAAGAAGCTGAAATAAGCGGATAAAAGGAGATCCCGGACTTAGAGTCCGGGATTTCTTCTTTTTTTGATTTGGTTGGTGACGGCCCAGCCAAGAATGGCGGAGACCAGTCCGGAGAGGACACCTCCCAGGATATCCGTGGGGAAGTGGACATAGATATACATGCGGGAGTAGGCGATGAGGCATCCCAGGATCAGTGCCGGGATCCACAGCTTGCAGCGGCGGAATCCTAAGGCAAAGATAGCTGCAAAGGATGCTCCCGTGTGGCCGGAAGGAAAAGAGAAGTCCTCCGGCGGGGGGATCAAAAGATCCACTCCGGGGTTCAGCTCAAAGGGGCGGATCCTGGCTACTAAAGGCTTTAAGGTCACATTGGCGATGAGCAGTTCAAAGAGCAGGGCAAAGAGCAGGGTGAATCCTGCTTTTCTTGTTTTCTTAAAAAAGAGCAGCACAATGCCAAGGCAGATCCAAAGCAGCCCTTTGTCTCCCAGGTGGGTAATAAACACCATGACCTGGTCGCCTAAAGCCGTCCGAAAATGTTCCTGTATGAAATTGAGAATAAAGATCTCGTTCATGCTTGTTTTTCCACCTCATTGCGAAAGCCGCATCATTTTCCTGAAAGGAAAACATCACGGAGGTTATGACTGTAACCTTCATGGTCTTCTCCGAATAGTATAACACAGGGAACCTCCCTATAACGCAAAGAAATGAGGTTAGCATATGAATATTTTTGACACGAACTCCTGCTGCAGCAATTCTCGGGCAAGTGGAAGCTGCGGCACTGCAAGCCAGTGCGGATGTCCGGATCAATGCGGATGGATCCGCTGCTGTGTAGGTCCTCAGGGACCTGTGGGTCCCACGGGTGCAACCGGGGCAACGGGCCCCGCCGGCCCTGCAGGCCCCACCGGTGCAACGGGCCCTGTGGGCCCTGCTGGTCCCACCGGGGAAACCGGTCCTGCTGGCCCTGCTGGTCCCACTGGTGCAACGGGCCCTGTGGGCCCTGTTGGTCCCATTGGGGAAACGGGTCCTGCTGGTCCTGCTGGCCCTACCGGAGCAACGGGTCCTGCCGGCCCTGCTGGTCCCGTTGGGGAAACCGGTCCTGCCGGCCCCGTTGGTGAAACCGGTCCCGCTGGCCCTGCCGGTCCTACCGGCGCAACCGGTCCTGCGGGTGCAAGCGTAACGGCCATTACCCTGACCACCACCGCCACCGGCGAAGTCACCGGCGGCACCGCCACCTTATCCGACGGTTCCACCATTCCCATTACCGTGACCACTGCATAAATTTAAATTTCGCATAAAAAATCTGCATTTTGAAAACACTATCCCGGAAGGGAATTACCATTTCGGGAGGTGTAAGAAATGTTCAGACATGAAAAACAGTTATTTCATCCTGTGGAGATCGAGCGTCCCAATCCTCAGTACGCGGTCCTTTTGCAGGAACAGTTGGGCGGATGCAATGGGGAAATGAAGGCTGCCATGCAGTATATGTCCCAAAGTTTTCGGGTAAAGGATCCTGCCATCAAGGACTTGTTTCTTGATATTGCTGCGGAAGAATTAGGGCATATGGAGATGGTGGGCACGCTGATCAATCTGCTCAACGGGCATCAGGTGGATGCGGAGGCTGTGGATGCCGGATCCATTCAGGCTCATGTGGTCATGGGCTTAAATCCCGGTCTTATCAACGCTTCCGGCTATTCGTGGACGGCGGATTATGTAACCGTTACCGGGGACCTTTGCGCAGATCTGTTGGCCAATATTGCTTCCGAGCAGCGGGCCAAGGTAGTGTATGAATACCTTTATCGCCAAATCGCCGACAAGAAGGTTCGGGGCGTCATCGATTTCCTGCTGAATCGGGAAGAGGCACACAATGCTATGTT
>SVCV01000092.1 GCA_015058185.1 Clostridiales bacterium
TGAGTCCGCCCCATAGGATCCACGATGCCAAGACCTATGGCAGCACTGGCAATGCCGCCCTTTGCCCGATATTCATGGAAAGCGATCTCCTCTTTCCGCAGATTGCAGTCGGCCCCCATTTCCGGGTTGGACAAAGGAGCACCGAAAATACGATTCTTAAAGGTCACCCCATTGATGGTAATAGGGCTGGCAAGATGGGGATAATATTTATTTTTCATCTCAAGACTCCTTTACTGACGCTCGCATCCGGGAGAAACAACAACAGCAGTGGGACCATCCGCTCCGCCGATAATGCCTACAGAAGACTGCTCCTTGGCGCAGCCGCCCAAAACCCCGAAGATCATGATCAGGATCACTGCTAAGACCATTGCTTTTCTCATTTTAATCTCCTCCAATCCCTAATAGATTGGTTTTATTATATAAAAAAAGCACCACCTGTACAAGATGATGCTTTTCTTTTCGCTTTGTATTACAGAAGGGCCTTCCGCAGTTCTGCACCGGACTTGGGAGACAGGTATGCGGGAGGAACATCAAAGATGGTCTTGGCTCCGATAAAGCCTTCCCGGTTCATGCGGGCAACGGCTCTGGCACAGCAGACCAGCACGCTGGAGGTGAATTCCGGATTGGATTCCAGCTTCAGGGAGTATTCGATCATCTGCTTGGTTTCCCCGGCCTTTCCGGTGACACCGCTGCGGATCACGAAGCCTCCGTGAGGAATGCCGCTGTGATCCCGGTCCAGTTCTTCCTGAGAAATGAAGTGGACGGTGGTGTCGTAGGGCTCAAAATAGTTGGGCATAGTCTTGATCTCGTTTTCGATCCGTGCCTGATCCGCACCGGGTGCCGCCACTACGAAGCATTCCCGGGTGTGCTTTTCTCTGGTGGTAAGCTCGGGATTTTCGCCGCTGCGGACTCTGTCCAAAGCTTCGGGAACGGGGATGGTGTACTGCTTTGCGTCCTGAACGCCCTCAATTCGTCTGACAGCGTCGGAATGTCCCTGGCTGACCCCTTTCCCCCAGAAGGTATAATCCACGCCCTCAGGGAGAATGCAGTTGCCTAAAAGGCGCTGCAGGCTGAACATGCCGGGATCCCAGCCCACGGAGATCAGGGCAGTCTTTTTGCCTTCCAATGCTCTTGCGTCGCAGGCATCAAAATGCTGGGGAATATTAGCATGGTTATCGAAGCTGTCCACGATATTGAAATACTTTGCGTATTCGGGGCTCTGTACAGGAAGGTCCGTGGCGGAACCGCCGCAAAGGATCAGAACATCGATCTCATCCTTCATTTCCAACAGCTGGTCAACATGATATACAGGTACGCCGGTCAGGGTCTTTACAGAAGCAGGATCTCTGCGGGAAAATACACCCACAAAAGCCATATCCGGATTCTGCTTCATTGCCAGTTCCACACCTCTTCCGAGGTTACCGTAACCCAAAACGGCAACTTTGATCTGGTCACTCATTTCTCTAACCTCTCATTTATTCTACAGATTCTTGTACAGGGGATATGCGGTGCACAGCTCCTTAACAATGGCGGCAGCCTTCTTTGCGTAGGCTTCGTCACCGGGGTGATCCAGGACCATGGTGATGGCATCTGCAACCTGCTCAAACTCTGCTTCCTTAAATCCTCTGGTGGTCATTGCAGGAGTTCCGAGACGGATCCCGCTGGAAACATTTGCACCATTGGGATCGTTGGGAATGGTGTTCTTGTTTGTAGTAATGCCGCAGGCATCCAGCATGATCTCCGCATCTCTGCCGGTAAGTCCCTTGGGCAGAACATTCACCAGGATCAGATGGTTATCCGTACCGCCGGTAACCAGCTTAAATCCTCTGGCAAGCAAGGCTTCCGCAAAGAACTTTGCGTTGGCAACCACCTGCTTCTGGTATTCTGCAAATTCAGGGGTGGAAGCTTCTTTGAAGCAAACAGCCTTCGCAGCGATCACATGCTCTAAGGGGCCGCCCTGGTTTCCGGGGAATACGGACTTATCGATCTTCTTGGCAAACTCTTCCTTACAAAGGATAACGCCGCCTCTGGGTCCCCGCAGGGTCTTATGGGTAGTAGTGGTTACAACATCAGCATATTCCACAGGATTGGGATGCAGACCAGCGGCTACAAGACCCGCAATATGAGCCATATCAAACAGGAAATACGCACCTACTTCATCGGCGATCTCCTTAAACTTAGCGCTGTCAATAATTCTGGGATAGGCGCTGGCGCCGGCAACGATCATCTTAGGCTTCAGTTCTTTTGCAAGCTTCCGGATCTCATCGAAGTCGATCCGCTCTGTATCGGGATTCAAACCATAGGAATGGAACTGGTACAGCTTACCGGAGGTATTTACCTTACTGCCATGGGTCAGGTGGCCGCCGTTGGACAGATCCATACCTAAAACCGTATCTCCGGGACTCAGCAGTGCCATGTATGAAATCAAATTGGTGCTGGAACCGGCATGAGGCTGCACATTGGCGTGGTCTGCACCAAACAGCCTTTTCACTCTATCAATAGCCAGCTGCTCTACCTGGTCAACGCATTCACAGCCGCCGTAATATCTGTGTCCGGGAAGTCCTTCCGCATACTTATTGGTAAGAGCACTGCCGTTGGCTTCCATTACAGCACCGTCTGTAAAGTTTTCAGAGGCAATCAGTTCGATCTTGTTTTCCTGCCGATCCATTTCGGCTCTGATCATAGAGGCAACTTCGGGATCTACTTTATCAAGATAGTTAAAGTACATTCTTTGTTTCTCCTTTTCTGTATTTATTGCAACCTGAAAAGATCTTCTCTTTTCAAAAAAAATAACCCAATTTATTATATTGAAAAAAAAAGCAAACTTCAAGACAAGAAACTATAAAAATCCTGTGTTAAAACGCAGTTAAAAATGTTATACTATATTTTGGTTTAATTGTTGGAAAAAATCCAACGCATCCGAAAAATGTACGAAGCAGAAAAAACAGTTGAGGTCCCAAATGGAATTTTCCGGCCAGATCATCAGAGCAATTTCAAATACATTTGATTCCGCCATTCACGGGATTTCTTATGTTACCGTTTTCTACCTGATCAGCGTTGCCATTGCGGTAGTCGTTGTTTTTGGAGAGAGAAAAGATCCTTCCCGTTCTTTGGCATGGCTTATGATCCTCTTCCTGATCCCCTACCTGGGTATTATTCTCTACCTGCTGTTCTCACAGAACATGACCCGGAAAAAGATCTTCTCTCTTACAAAGCACGAAGATATGATCATCGGCAGCGAGCTGCGGCACCAAATGATCCAGGTCAAAAATGATGAATTCCCCTTTGCACGACCGGAAATGAAAAAGTGGAAGGACATGATCCTTCTTCACCAATCCTATGCCAGAGCCCTTTTCAGCCAGGACAACAAGATTGAGATCTACACCAACGGGCAGGCTAAATTTGAAAATCTGTTCAAAGCCATCGAAGAGGCAAAAGAAACCATCCATGTCATGTATTTCATCATCAAAAATGATGAAATGGGCAATGCCTTTATGGATCTGCTGACGAAGAAAGTACAGGAAGGGGTCACGGTCCGTCTCCTTGCAGACTCCACCGGAAGCAGCAAACTCTGGTCCTCTTCCCTGAATAAATTCCGGGAAGCCGGCGGCCGCTGTGCCTCTTTCTTCCCCCCGGTCCTGAAGATCCTTAACCTGAAGGTGAACTACCGGAACCACAGAAAAATGGTCATCATCGACGGAAAAATTGCCTATCTGGGCGGCTTCAATGTAGGGAATGCCTACGTCGATCGAAGCAACAAGTTCGGTCATTGGAGAGATACCCATCTGAAGCTGGAAGGCAGCTGCGTGCAGGACATCAATGCCAGATTCATTCTGGACTGGCGCTTTGCCCATAAAGAAGAAGAGGAATTGCCCCTTTCGGAAGCCTATGCAGAACCTGCCGTCGCCGCAGGAACCACCGGTATTCAAATCGTAGCCAGCGGCCCGGACTCCGGACGGGAAGAGATCCTTCACGGCTACCTGAAGATGATCAGCAATGCCAAGAAAAACATTTACATCCAGACCCCCTATTTCGTACCGGACAACAGCCTGCAGGAAGCTCTGCGAAATGCTATTTATTCCGGCGTAGATGTGCGGATCATGATCCCCAATCAGCCGGATCATCCCTTTGTTTACTGGGCGACTTACTCCTATGTGGGAGATTTGCTGGAAGCCGGTGCCAGGGTCTACACCTATGAGGGCGGATTCCTTCATGCAAAGACCATCTGCGTGGATGGAGAGGCGGCCTCTGTAGGCAGCGCAAACTTCGATATCCGAAGCTTCCGGCTCAGCTTTGAAGCCAACGCCTTTATCTACGACGCAGAAGAAGCGGTAAAGATGGAAAAGATCTTCGAAGAAGATATCCTGCACTCCCGGGAACTGACCATCCGGGATTACCGGAAGCGCTCCTGGAAGATCAAATTCAAAGAATCCTTCTCCCGACTGTTCTCCGAGCTTCTGTAAATCAAAAACGAATAAAACCTCCTCTGCAGGAAAAGCTATCCTGTAACAGGAGGTTTTTTTATGTTCGGAATCATCGTCTCTATTGTTGCAGGTGCAGCTATGAGCTTCCAGGGGGTCATCAACACCCGCCTCAGCGAAAGGATCGGTCTGTATGAATCCAATGTATTCGCTCAGGCAACCGCCCTGATCCTGGGCTTTGTGGCCATGCTGATCCTGGGAAAGGGAGATTTTTCCCAAATCACCCAGGTCAATAAAGTGTACCTGCTTGGCGGCGTTTTGGGAACCGTCATTACCATCACCGTCATGCTGGGGATCGGCAGGCTCTCCCCCACCTGCGCCATTACCATTATTCTCATCTCCCAGCTGCTTTCCGCCGCACTCATTGATGCTTTCGGGCTTTTGGGATCGGAGAAAGTGCCCTTTCTTTGGAACAAATACGTGGGCCTTGCGCTGATGATCGGCGGTGTAGTGGCCTTTAAGTGGGAAAGAGGATCCCCCATGTAAAGGGAGATGCCAGCGTACTTGGCTTGAAAGCTATAAAAAAGGGAAGCTACTGCTTCCCTTTTTTCTTTTCTTCTTTTTTATGCTTCTTTTCTTCCTGCATGTGCTGGTAACCTTCGAAGTTCTTCCGATCCTGGAAGTAACCGATGATCTCCAAAAGCCCGGTCTGCCGCTGATAATCTCGCTCCACAAGAGGTTCTCTTTCGATCCCGGTATCTTTCTCAATGATCTTGTATCCGGGCTTCGCATCCTCTTCGGGAATTTCAGGCTCAGGCTCGGGTTCCGGTTCAGGCTCCAGCTCCGGAACAGGCACCGGTACAGGAACCCCCTCCGGGTCTTCCGTCTTTTTCTTCAGCCGGAAGGTTTCCCCCGCAGGCTTTGCCACCTTCACAGGCTCTTCCCTTTTCGTTTTTACGGGAGCCTCCACTGCTGCAGGAACCTTTTCTTCCTTAGGATCCGCAGCATCTGCCGAATCGGCCTTCTTCTTTCGCCCTTTTCCGGTCACAAGTCCCCAAAGAGCCAGGAAGTTCAATATAAGGGTGATCACCAAAAGGAACACGCAGATCACGATGGAGGCCAGGATGATATCCTGAACACCGCCCAGATCCCCTGCATAGCTCAGCTGCTTTACCCGGATCAGCTGCTGCAGCATACCCACACCGCAGCCTGCGATACTGATCACCGGAAAGATGTAAAAATACTTAAACTTAGGCGCTTCATCCAACAGGAATATCATAATAAGAGGTGCGCCTAAAGCGGCAACGATCGCAAAAAGGGGAAGCATGGGTAAAAAAACCTCCTGGTTAATCAAAGATAGTCATCAGGTAACATCCGATATCCTCATAAGGAACGGATATCCATTCGTTTCGCGTCTCACCGGTCTCCTCATCCACATAGGACCCTGCCAGGTTGAGACAAGTGGTATCCACAGCGAAGCTGGTCAAGTGGGCATACTGACGATGGACCTCATCCCGAATCAGGGAATCTTCCTTCGGAATATCATCGTACAGATCCGAAAGCTTTCGTTGGTGCTTGTACATTCCGTCGGTAATGACCTGTTCCGGATTCCACTGTTCGTGGAAAAGGTCTTCCAGTTCCACAAGCTCACCGGTTTCCCGATGATAACAGTAATACTCGTGCAGATAATGGGAGTAACACTGGTCACCGCTTTCATTATCCCAGCCGTAGGCAGTTTCCGAGTAGCCCAGGTTAATGTAGTCGCCTACACAATTAACATAAACACCAATATCATAATAGCCGTAACTGTCGGGAGTCAAGGATTCTTTTAATTCCGCCGTAACGGTTTCATCAAAAACCCCAAGTTCCAGAACCTTCTCCTTCACATTTTCCGGCAGGTCTTCCTGGTACTGAAGAGCCAGACTGAAGGAGACATTGCCTTCCGAATGATACTCCGACACGCCGGCGGTGGCATCTTTCGTCATGTTCAAAAGGGAGTAGACCGGACGTTCCCGGGAAGTGTAAAGATCCGTTTCCTCATCCATAAACCGGTAAGCCAATGCAAGCTTTCCCTCCAGGTCCTGGAAAGGGATCGAT
>SVCV01000093.1 GCA_015058185.1 Clostridiales bacterium
GCAGGTCCCTTCCGGGATCTCCTTTCCGTAATGATCCAGAATAAACTGCAGAATGGCATTGGCATGGGCAGCTTTGGCGTTAAAGGTCCGGTCCACAAACTTAATGGTTCGGGCACCGCTGTTTGCCAAGGTCAAAAGGTCATCAAAGACCCCACCCAATTCAAAATATCGGGGCATTCCGCACCGACCGGAAAGACAGAAGGCGCAGGAATAAGGACAGCCACGGCTGGTCTCAAAATAGGCCATACGGCCCTTCACCGCTTCGCTGTAGCCTGCCGTTAAGGGTGAGGGAACTTCCCCTGTCAAAACCGCAGGTTCGGCTCCGTAGAGTCCGCCGGAAGCCCTTCTGCCCCAAAGTCCGGGGACCGTCACTCCAACGTCCGCATCAAGAGGTCCGCCCGCCTGTAAGCAGGATCTGAGAAAAGCAGGAAAACTCTCCTCCCCTTCCCCGGAAAGAATATGATCGATCTGGGGATTTTCCGACAGGACCTTGTCCGCACAGTAGCTGACCTCCGGTCCGCCTAAAATAATGACGAGATCAGGAAGGGCTTTTTTCACTTCCGCACAAAGGGCCAAAGTGGCCTTAATATTCCAAAGGTAGCAGGAGAAACCCAGGATTCCCGGCCTTTCTTCCAAAATCCGGGAGAGCATCTCCTCCTGTGACTGTTTCCCATTGAAATCCCGGATGGCAAGCTGCTCATACAGTTCCGGTGCATAGGCCTTCACCCCGGCAGCAAGGCACCAGGGAGCAGAAGCGGCATGCACATATTTCGCATTGATAACGCTGAGTAAGATTGTGGGATCCATGGAAAACTCTCTTTCAAATTGATAAAGGTACTCCTCTACCTTATAAAAAATCCGGGGTTCGGTCAAGACTTCCCGGCAAATTCCGAAAAATAAGGGTATAATATGGAAAGAAAAGATATGGAAAAGTTCAGGCGGGTGTGGTAGAATAGCAGTTAGAGGCGATTAACCATGAAAACGGAAAAATTTCAAATCACAGGAATGACCTGCGCAGCTTGCCAGGCCAATATAACACGAGCGGTCACTAAGCTGGATGGGATCGGAGAAGTCAATGTCAATCTGCTCTCCCATTCCATGACGGCTTCTTTTGATGAGGAAAAACTGGACCCTGCGGCTATCGTGAAAACCGTTCAGGGGATCGGCTACGGCGCAGCCCTGCTCAGCCAAAGTACCGCCGCCTCCGGGGAAAAGGATGCCTTCCGCAGCCAGTGGGATGCCCGAAAGAAACAGGAAGAAGACGAAGTCCGGTCTATGAAATTCCGGCTCATCAGCTCCATTATCCTGCTGATTCCTCTGATGTATGTATCTATGGGACATATGCTGGGACTGCCTTTGCCGGCGGCTATGACCGGTACGGAAAATGCCCTGATCTTAGCCTTTACCCAGCTGCTCATCACCATTCCGATCCTGTTTATCAATCGCAAATTCTACAGTTCCGGGCTGCGATCTTTGATCAAACGCTCCCCCAATATGGACTCCCTCGTTGCCATCGGCTCCGGTGCATCCTTAGTTTACGGGATCTTCGCCATCTACCGCATGGCCTGGGGCTTGGGCCAGGGAGATATGATCCTCGTAGGCCATTACGCCCATGAGCTGTATTTCGAATCTGCCGCCATGATCCTGACACTGGTCACCATCGGCAAGTTCCTGGAGACCCGCTCCAAGGCAAAGACCTCCGATGCCCTTGGCAGGCTGTTGGATTTAGCACCAAAAACCGCATTGGTGGTACGGAACGGGCTGGAACAAGTCATTCCCGCCGAACAGGTAGTGGCCGGTGACGTAGTGATCATCAAACCCGGCGAAAGCATTCCCGTTGACGGTACCGTCATCGAAGGCTGGGGCTCCGTGGATCAGGCCGCCATTACCGGCGAAAGCATCCCCGTTGACAAAAAGCCCGGAGATACGGTCATCTCCGCTACCATCAATAAAAACGGAACCTTCCGCTTCCAGGCTTCCAAGGTAGGAAGCGACACCACCCTCTCCCAGATCATCCGGCTGGTGGACGAAGCCGGAAATACGAAAGCACCCATCGCCCGCCTGGCGGACAAGGTCAGCGGTATTTTCGTTCCCACGGTCATTCTCATTGCCATTGTCGTAGGCATTATTTGGGCACTGACCGGACAGCCCTTTGAATTCGCATTGGCGAGAGCCATCACCATTTTGGTCATCTCCTGCCCCTGCGCTTTGGGTTTGGCGACTCCCGTGGCCATTATGGTGGGCACCGGAAAAGCGGCGGAGTACGGGATCCTGATCAAATCTGCCGAAAGCCTGGAAAACCTGCACAATATCGACACCATCGTTATGGATAAGACCGGCACCCTGACCGAAGGGAAACCCGCCGTGACCGATATTCTTCCCTTTGAAGATACCATCACTCCCTCTGAGCTCCTGAGAGCCGCTGCGGGGCTGGAAAAAGGCAGCGAGCACCCGCTGGCCCTGGCTATTTCTGAAAGAGCCGCAAAAGACAAATTAGAGACCCCTGCCGCCGAAGACTTCCAAATGCACGCAGGACGAGGGATCCAGGCGAAGCTGTCCGGAGCTCTTTATCTGGGAGGCAATCCAGCCTTCATGAACGAACAAGGGCTCTTCGGATCCGGTAAGGAAGCCCAGTGGATCCGGGAAACCTCAGACCGGCTGGCAGCTCAGGGAAAAACGCCCCTGCTCTTCGCCCGGGAAGGCAAGCTGTTAGGCATCATCGCCGCAGCGGATCAGGTTCGGGAAACCAGCCGAAAAGCCATTGAAGAATTCCATCGGATGGGCATCAAAACCGTTATGCTCACCGGAGACAACCAAATCACTGCAAAAGCCATTGCTGAGGAACTGGGGATCCACGAGGTGATCGCCGATGTTCTCCCCACGGAAAAGGAAGCCTGCATACGCAAGCTTCAGGAAG
Organism: Clostridiales bacterium; assembly: GCA_015058185.1. Lineage (GTDB taxonomy): Bacteria > Bacillota > Clostridia > Peptostreptococcales > Anaerovoracaceae > SIG263. The sequence goes on from SVCV01000093.1 coordinate 2,918, forward strand.
AAGGCCGAAAAACGGCTATGATCGGCGACGGGATCAACGATGCGCCGGCACTGACAAGAGCGGATATCGGCATCGCCATCGGCGCCGGTACGGACATCGCCATCGAGTCCGCAGATGTAGTCCTTATGAAAGACTCTTTGCTGGATGTGGTCACCGCCATCAATCTTTCCCGAAAGGTCATCCGGAACATCCACGTAAACCTGTTCTGGGCCTTCTTCTATAACATCCTGGGCATCCCCATTGCCGCCGGTGCCCTCTACCCCGCCTTCGGCCTTGTGCTGAATCCCATGATCGGTTCCGCCGCCATGAGCGCCAGCTCGGTCTGCGTCGTGACCAACGCCCTGCGGCTTCGGTTCTTTAAATCGGAGCAGGCGGAAGATCCGAAAGAAATCGTTACAGAACCTCAGGAAAAACTCCCTGAGGAAGAGCATACTGACACCACTGAGGAGAAAGGAGCTATCACCATGAAAAAAGTTCTTACCGTTGACGGAATGATGTGCGTTCGCTGCCAGGCTCACGTAAAGAAAGCTTTGGAAGCTGTTCCCGGCGTAGAAAGCGTCGAGGTAGATCTGGACAAGAAAACCGCTGAAGTCACCATGGCAGAAGAGATCGCCGATGAGATTCTGGTAAAAGCTGTAGAAGAGGAAGGCTATACGGTGCTGTAGAGCCTGAAAAAGAAAAAAAGGAGGAGATGCCTTAAAGGCTCTCCTCTTTTTCTATTGCTTTTATTCTTCTCTGTATTTCATTACGGATTCGGTTACGTCTTTCAAAACGTACTCGCCGTGCTGGTTATAGATGTCGATGGTGATCTCGGCGATGCCGTTATAGGCATTTCTCCGGGTGATGTTGCTGATCCGGGCAGTTCCCTTTAAGGTGTCCCCGGCGTAGACCGCCTTGAACCATTCGATTTTCGTGGACTTTCCGGCGATGAGTTCTTCCCCTAAAATGTTCATGCGCATGAAGTTCGCCCATACGGACATAAAGGTCATAACACCGGGAGCGATGAGCTGGCCGTACCGGGACTTTGCGGCATATTCCTCATCCAGGTGCATGGGAAAAGGATCGTACACCTCCGCAAAAGACTGCATCCGCTCTTTTGTGATCACAACTTCGGGGATATCGAATTCCATATCTATTTTCAAGTCGTTTAAGTACATTGCTCTTTCCTTTTCACAAGTCTTTCAGACAACCCCTCCGGGTCTTCGACCCACCTCCCCTTCACAGGGGAGGCTCAGGCGCCAAGGGTTAGTATAGCACAAAGAAAAAGGGAAATCCACCAATAAAAAATCGTCTCCCCTTTCGGGAAGACGATTTTTCTTTTTTACTTCTGCAACAGGGTCCAGTCGGGACTTTCGGTCAGCAGGGTCCAATACTCGAAGCCGTTGGACTTTCTGCCGTAGTCGTGGGTATTGGTGGCTTCCTGTACGGCCAGGTAGTACCACTGGGAGGTGTCCATGTTGTCCGCCCAGGTGATCATTCCCTTAAGCAGATCGCCGGTTGCTTCAGGAATTCTCTGAAGTACGCGGTTAGCCAGGGTCATGATTTCAGCTCTGGTAATGTTCCGGTTGGGACGGAAGGTTCCATCTTCATAACCCAGGATCCAGCCGTTGTTTACTGCTACATTGATGTAGCTATAAGCCCAATGTTCAGACACATCGCTGAAGAGATGTCCTTCGGTGCTTCCGTAAGAATCGAAACGGGCCACGATGGCGGTGAATTCCGCTCTGGTGATCTTTTCGTCGGGACGGAAGGATCCGTCAGGATACCCCTGAACGATGCCCATGGCTGCCATGGTGGAGATGGCGGTGTTGTACCACTGTCCCTTATGAACATCAGAGAAGCTGTTGGTGTCCACCATGTACCGGTTCCGGACATCCTCATCCAGCAAGCGGAAGAAGATGGTGGCAACTTCTGCACGGGTGGCATTGTCCATGGGACGAACCTTTCCATTGTTGCCAATGATGTAGGCGTAATGCTCGGTGCTGAAGTCGGAGGGAATGCCGCTGTGGGTATTGGTCACTGTCATGGTGGCAGTCTGTCCTGCAGCTACGGTGAAGCTGTGCTTCAAACCATCCAGCAGATAGCCTTCTGCGGGACGGATCTCCAGCCAATAGTAACCGCCGGTGCTCAGAGAATCCGCAAGGATCTGACCATTGGCATCTGTGGTGTAAGTGCCCATCAGGCTGCCGTCTGCCTTATGCAGTTCGAAGATTACACCGGCAAGCTTCGTGGAAGCATCGGAAGCATCCACCTTGATCAGCTTTGCACTGCCTTCGGTCTTGATGACGGGACCGCCGCCTCCTCCGCCGCCGGAGGGGATCAAAGTCCACTGTGCTGCGTAGGTCGCATGTCCGCTGACCGTGGCGGCAACTACAGGCTGCCAGCCTTCGAAGGTGTAACCGGAGCGGCTGGGTGTTCCGCTGAAGGCGGGTGTTGCATCGCCGTAAGCTGCGGTGTAGGTCTGATCTGCAAATACCACAGAGTGATCCACACCATCGGTATAGGTGATCACATAGTCGTTTACAGAGCTGCTGTAAACAGCCTGGTAAGCGGCAGTTCCGGTTACGGTAGTCACTGTGGGACTCCAGCCAATGAAGTGCCAGGTATACTGTGCATCCCCTGCCCTAACGGGATCCGAACCATAATTGGGAGTTGCACCATGTTCCAGAGTATCCACTCTGAGAACACTGCCATCCCAGTTTTTCCATGTGATCTCGTAGCTGTTCACATGAGAGCTGAACTCTGCGGTGTAAGTCGCATCACCGGTAACGGAAGAGACTGCAGGCGTCCAACCGGTCCAGGTGTAGCTGTAACGGGCGGTTCCGGGCTTTACGGGATCTGCACTGTCATAGGAAGGTGTTGTTCCGTAGAGAACATTCAGATCCGTTTCCAAAACCGTACCATCATAATTCTTCCAGGTTACGGTATAGCCGTTTACGCTTTCGCCGAACTGAGCGGTATAGGTCTGGTCTCCGGTAACAGGAGCCACTGCAGGGCTCCATCCGGTAAAGGTCCAGCTGTGCTGGGCATCACCGGGCTTTACGGGAGTTGCTGCGTATCCGGGCATTGCACCGTATTCCAGCTCTTGACTTTGAAGAACCGTTCCATCCCAGTTCTTAAAGGTAATGGTGTACTTATTCACAGACTGACCGAACTGTGCGGTGTATTCCACATTTCCGGTTACGGCGCTCACCATCGGACTCCATCCGGTGAAGCTGTAGCTGTACTGGGCATCTCCGGTCTTTTCGGGAACCGCACCGTCATAGCTGGGAGTGGTTCCGTAAACAACGTCGTGATCGGTTTCCAGAACCGTACCGTCGTGGTTCTTCCAGATCACCGTGTACTCATTAATGCTTTCATTGTACAGAGCACGGATGGTCACATCTCCGGTAATGGGCAGGCTCAGATCTCTGTCCCA
>SVCV01000094.1 GCA_015058185.1 Clostridiales bacterium
CCATGACCGTGACCCCTGCCTTTGACAGTTCCAGTCCTCCGTGGAGAGAACCGTCACCGCCCACGACAACCAGTCCTTCGATCTCGAAATTCTTCAGCATGGACAAAGCCATGGCAAAACCTTCTTTTGTACGGAAAGCTTCGCTTCGGGCTGTCCGCAGGAACGTGCCGCCCCGCTGGATGGTGTCTGCGACAGAAGCAACTCCCAGCTGACGGATCTCTCCGTTGATCAGCCCTTCGTAGCCCTGCTCAATGCCGTAGACTTCCATGCCGTTGTAAATGGCACCTCTGACCACTGCTCGAACCGCTGCGTTCATGCCGGGGGCATCTCCGCCGCTGGTCAATACGCCGATTCTTTTCATGTTAATCACCTTCTTCTATGTCAATGTTATTATTTAACATTTTCAGAACCCAAAAGCTGGATGACCTCGTCCATAAAGGCATTGCTGCCGTCCACCCACAGGGCAGAGGCTGCCTTGAACTTCTTTCCGGTTGCTTCTGAGTAGATGATCACGGGCACTTCACCCGGATGACGGCCCATGATCTCCTTGATCCGGGTCAGAGCCGTTTCTTCGTTGGTATGTTCGGGGATCCTGAGCCGAACGGATTCTCTCCGGGGGCCGGCCTCATCCCCATTGTCAGGACGCAGGGCAGTGATCCGGTTAGCAAGGATCTTGGGAAGTTCCTCATCCTTAAAATCTACCTTGCCGTGAATGGCCACTACCGCATCTTCTTTCAAAATGTCTTTGCAAGTGTCATAGGTCTTGGGGAAAACGACCACTTCCACAGCGCCGTAAAGGTCTTCCAGTTCCACGAAAGCCATCATTTTGCTGCTCTTGGTGATCAAAGTCTTGCAGGAGGTAATGATCCCTGCAAGGGTCACTTCCTGGCCATCCCGAATGGTCTTGAAGGATCCGCCCTCTTCCCCTTCTTCAGTACCAGGCTGGCCGCCCTCCGCTTCTGCAGAAGCGCTATGGTTCTCCGGGTCTGCAGCGTGATGAAGATCTTCCGCAGTGACCGTGGCGATCCGCTGGATCTGTTCCGTGTAATCGTCCAAAGGATGGCCGGTGATATATACCCCCAGCATTTCCTTTTCCATACCGATGAGAATATCCTTGGGGAAGTTTGCCACATTGGGCAGAGGGATCATAGCTTCCGTGGCCTGCATGATCTCGCTGGCTTCCTGGAACAGGGACAGCTGGCCGGAAACCGTCTTCTTCGCATCGCTGGAGGCGGAGTCCATAAGCTGTTCATAGATCCCCAGGTACTGGGCCCGGTTGGGATTCATAGAGTCGAAAGCACCTGCCTTGATCAGGCATTCCACAGCCTTCTTGTTCATCTGGGTGATGTCCACATTGTTGATGAACTTGAAAATGTTTTCTGCGGGACCCTTTTCTTTGCGCATAGCAAGGATGGCATCCACAACGCCTTCCCCTACATTCTTAACGCCCATAAGGCCGATCCGGATCTTTCCGTCCTTCGTGGCAACGAACTTCTTTTCGCTTTCGTTGACATCGGGGGGCAGAACTTCGATATGCATTTCCGTACAGTTGCGGATGTATTTTGCGATCTGCGCAGAATCGCTCATGACGCTGCCCATAAGAGCTGCCATAAATTCTGCGGGATAATGTGCTTTGAGGTATGCAGTCTCGCAGGCGACTACGGCGTAGGCCGCAGCGTGAGACTTGTTGAAAGCGTACTGGGCGAAGGTTACCATCTGGTCATAAATTTCGTTGGCAGCCTCTTCAGGAATACCCTTGCGCACACAGCCGGGAACCTCCACGTTGCCGTTCTCATCCAGCTTGCCGTAGATAAAGTATTCCCGCTCTCTTTCCATAACATCGATTTTTTTCTTACCCATGGCACGGCGAACTTCGTCGCTTCGGCCGTAGGTATAACCGCCCAGGTCACGAACGATCTGCATAACCTGTTCCTGGTAAACCATGCAGCCATAGGTAACGGACAGGATAGGCTCCAGACTCGGGTCGATGTACTTGATCCGGGAAGGATCTTTTTTGTTAGCGATATAGGTGGGAATGGAGTCCATGGGACCGGGCCGGTACAGGGAAATCCCTGCAACGATATCTTCAAAGCAGGTGGGGCGAAGGTTCTTCATGAAAGAGGTCATGCCGCCGCTTTCCAGCTGGAAGATACCCATGGTGTTGCCGCTGCCGATGATCTCGAAAATAGCAGGGTCATCAAAGGTCATATGGTCGAAATCGATCTCCACTCCGTGGTTTTCTTTGATCATAGCCAGGGCATCCCGGATGACCGTCAGGTTCCGGAGGCCCAGGAAGTCCATCTTCAGAAGGCCAAGTTCTTCGATGGTGGTCATGGTGAACTGGGTGGCAATGCCCTTGTCCATAACGTACAGGGGAACATATTCATCCAGCCGTTTCTTGGAAATTACAACGCCGGCAGCGTGGGTGGAGGCGTGGCGGGGCATGCCCTCCAAGGCCCGGGCGGTATCGATGAGTTCCCGGACCTGCTTGTTGTCATCATAAGCCTTCTTCAGCTCCGGATTTACATCCAAAGCCTTATCCAGGGTCATCTTCAGATCGGGAGGGATCATCTTGGAAATGGCATCGGCTTCCGCATAAGGCATATTCATAGCCCGGCCTACGTCCCGGACTACCATTTTGGCCTTCATGGTTCCGAAGGTGATGATCTGGGAAACCTTGTCCTCCCCGTATTTTTCGTTTACATAGTCGATAACTTCTCCCCGGCGTTCGATGCAGAAGTCGATATCGATATCGGGCATACTGACTCGTTCGGGGTTCAGGAACCGCTCGAAGATCAGGCTGTATTTAATAGGGTCGATGTTGGTGATCTGGAGGCTGTAGGAAACGATGCTTCCCGCAGCAGAACCACGGCCGGGGCCGACCATGATCCCCTGGCTCTTGGCGTAATTGATGAAGTCCCAAACGATGAGGAAGTATTCTACATACCCCATGTTTTCGATGGTGGTCATTTCGTAGTCGAGACGTTCCTGCAGATCGGGAGCAAGAGGCTTTCCGTAGCGAAATTCCGCACCGGACTGGCAAAGTTCCCGGAAATACTGGACCTTGGTCTTTCCGTCGGGCACGATAAATTCCGGCAGATGATACTGACCGAAGGTGATCTCCACGTCGCAGGCGTCTGCGATCTTTTGTGTATTTTCAATGGCTTCGGGGAAATCCGCAAAGATCCGGCGCATCTCCTCTTCCGTTTTCATGTAGAACTGGTCATTGGAAAAGCGAAGCCGGTTTTCGTCGTCAATGGTTTTACCGGTCTGGATGCACAGCAAAACATCGTGAGCCTTGGCATCCTGCTTCCGGACATAATGGATATCGTTGGTGGCGACAAAGGGAATGCCGGTCTCCTCGTGAAGGCGGATCATGCCGGGCAGGATCTGCTGTTCTTCTTCCAAACCCTGGTCCTGCAGTTCCAAATAAAAGTTTTCTTCCCCGAAAATTTCCCGGAGCTCCAAAGCCTCCTTCTTGGCGCCTTCGTAGTCGCCGTAGAGAAGCTTTTGCTGGATGTCACCGGCCAGACAGCCGGACAAAGCGATAAGGCCACCGCTGTACTTACGGAGCAGCTCCTTGTCCACTCTGGGCTTGTAGTAGAAACCGTCGGTAAAGCCGGCGGAAACGATTTTCATGAGATTGCGGTAACCGTCAATGTTTTTGGAGAGCAGCACAAGATGGCCCTGGCTTCGGTCCAGAACAGAGTCTCTGTCTGCCATGGTTCGGGCAGCGGTATAGACTTCGCAGCCTAAAATGGGCTTGATGCCCATCTTTTTTGCAAGCTTGTAGAAGTCGATGACACCGAACATTACACCGTGGTCGGTGATGGCCAAAGAGGTCATTCCCTGAGCCTGGGCCTCGTTCAAAAGATCCTTGATCCGGGCGGCTCCGTCCAGCAGGCTGTATTCGGTATGTACATGCAGATGTGTGAATGCCATTCTTGTTTCTCCAAAAAATTTAGTACATTTTATTGTACAACATTTTTAAAATAATCACAAGAAAAATAGAAGAAAGCCTCCCCTGTGAAGGGGAGGTGGCATCGCGAAGCGATGACGGAGGGGTTGACTCTTCCAGGGATCGTGTTCCCTCAAAATCAGCAAAGTAGATTCGCCCGCGGTCAAACGTTCTTCTTGAGGGAGAGCTGCTTTCGCTGGGAATTATGGAACACCCGTCGCCGACCTTGGAGACCTGCGGGAACATAATTCTCTCCTGCGTCGGAATTTGCCCTCCGGTCTGGACCAAGCTCGCTGCTCGGGGATATTCTCAAAATTCCTCGCGCTTTCTCCGCGACACCCTCTGCAAAGAAGTTTGCCCGCGGACTTAAGCCTTCGACAAAGCGGGCAGCCAGTCACATCTCCATTTCCATTTGCTCTTGGAAAAACACAGCGGATATGGTACAATACCCTCGTTCAAAGATAAAACAATCGCAGAGGCCCAAGCCTTCAAAAGGAGTACCGCACTTGACGCAAATACAAAAAAATTCTCCCCAGGAGAATTTCAGCAAAATTTTTATATCCCAAAGCGAAGAAGATACCCGCCGCTACGGCGAGGAACTGGCAAAGGAATTAAAACCCGGAGATGTTTTGGCTCTCAGCGGGGATCTTGGCGCAGGAAAAACTGCCCTGACCAAGGCCATTGCCAAGGGTCTTGGGATCGACGACATGATCCAAAGCCCCACGTTTACCATCGTCCGGGAATACCACAGCGGAAGACTCCCCCTCTACCACTTTGACCTCTACCGTCTGGGCGATGAGGATGAGCTCTTCGAAATCGGCTTCGAGGAATACCTCTATGGCCAGGGTGTATGCGTAGCGGAATGGGCAAATCTGTTTGACGACCTGTTCCCGGAACACACCATCCGGATCCATATCGAATACGGCGAAACCGAAACCCAGCGGATTTATAAAAGGATTTAAAACATGTATATTTTAGCGATCGAGACCACAGGCCCCCAGGCCTCCGCAGCACTGATCAACCACAAGGGACAGGTTTGGGAAGAGATCTCCGAACGGACCCTTTCCCACCTGCAGAATCTGATCCCCATGGTGGATACCTTGCTGCAGAAATGTGGATTGAAAATAAACGATATTGACGGCATTGCAGTCTCCGAAGGCCCCGGTTCCTTTACCGGCATCCGCATCGGCGTATCCACCGCCAGGGCCCTGGCCCAGACCTCCGGAAAACCCCTTATGGGCGTTCCTACCCTGAGAGCCTTCGCCTTCAATCTGGCTGACTGCAAAGATCTCATCTGCCCCATTTTTGATGCCAGAAGAGATCAGGTATACAGCGGGATCTACCACTGGGAAGGCACAAAACTGGTGCAGGATCTGGAAGACGGCGCCTATGATGTGCCGGAATTCGTACAGAAAGCCGCGGACGTTTGCCGGCGTTCCGGAAAGAGCCTCATGCTTTTCGGTGACGGGATCAAAAAATACGGTCACTTATTTGAAGGCGCAAAATCCGCTCCGGAGGAACTGCAGCTGCAAAGAGCATCCTCCGCTGCAAAGCTGGCACTGACCCTTTGGGATCCGGAAAATATCCGCCCCTTCCAAGAAGTAAAGCCCGTTTATCTGCGGCAGGCAGAAGCCCAGAGAAAGCTGGAAGAGCGTTTGGCAATGGAGGCGGAAAAGAATGACTGAGGAAGGTAAGATCCTATATCGGGTCGCCCGGCCGGAAGACAGCGATGCCATTGCGGAAATTGACCGCATGGTCTTCCCTACCCCCTGGGGCGACTTCCGAAAAGAGCTGGAAAACGAAGAAAAGTTCCTCTACGTGGTAGCGGAACTGAACGGGAAAGTCATCGGCTTTGCAGGCCTTTGGATCATATTGGAAGAAGGAGACTTCACCAACGTAGCCATCCATCCGGATCACCGGGGAAAGGGCTACGGCGGCACCATGCTGGACTTGCTTTTAGCAGAAGGAGAAAAACGAGGCGTAAAGGCCTTTACCTTAGAAGTTCGGGCAGGAAATGAACGTGCCCGGTCCATGTACACCGCCCGAGGATTCAAGGAAGCCGGCATCCGGAAAGCCTACTACGCCGACAACAAAGAAGACGCACTCATTATGTGGAGAGAATAAAAAAAGTCATCTTTCGATCAGGAAAGATGACTTTTTTGTTTCTTTCATGCT
>SVCV01000095.1 GCA_015058185.1 Clostridiales bacterium
AAGAGCACTCAGCCCGACGGTAAGAAGCTGGACTTCCTGGTACAGGAAATGAACCGGGAAGCAAACACCATCGGTTCCAAGGCCAACGATCTGGAGATCACCAGTCTTGTTCTTGAGATCAAGAGTGAAGTGGAAAAAATCCGGGAACAGGTCCAAAACATCGAATAAGACCTGCTGCCCATGAATTTTGCAGCAGGAAAGCCTTGAAAACCCTTAAAATCTATGGTATATTCCTGTCAGCACAAGGACGGTTGCGGCAAATCGCGTCAAAAGACCGTCGTAGGAGAAGGTAATTTATGCAGAGAGGATCGCTTTTTGTGCTTTCCGGCCCCAGCGGCGCAGGAAAGGGAACCATTTGTCAAAAGCTGCTTGCGGATACGGATATTCATTTATCCATCTCCATGACCACGAGACAGCCCCGCCAGGGTGAGGTTCACGGTATCAGCTACTATTTCACCGAGGAAGAAGACTTTCTTGCCCGGGTGGAAGCCGGTGGGTTCCTGGAGTATGCCAATGTCTTCGGAAGATATTACGGTACTCCCCGGGATGCGGTTTTGGAAAAGCTGAACGAGGGAAAAGATGTTCTTCTTGAGATCGACGTTCAGGGCGCTCTGCAAGTCAAGGAAAACTTCCCCGAAGGGATCCTGATCTTTGTCCTTCCCCCCAGCCTGGAAGAACTGAAAAAACGCATCGTAGGCCGGGGGACGGAGACGGAGGATGCCATCGCCACCCGCTTGGGTAAGGCTCTTCAGGAGATCTCTTTCCTTGATCGTTATGATTATTATGTTGTAAATGATGACCTGGATCAGGCCGTTGACGAAGTCAAAAGCATTATCCGGTCGCAGTCACTGAAAGTTGCCGATCGGGCGGAAGCTCTGATCGCTCAGTATAAGGAGGAAAATTAACATGTTGGAACCTTCCATCAACCTGATCCAGAAAAAGGCTGACAGCCGTTACACTCTGGTAGTTATGGCTGCAAAAAGAGCAAGAGATCTCATCGACGGTAAGCCCAGACTCACCGACGCGGATATCGATAAGCCCGTTTCTCTGGCTGCCTATGAAATCGCCGAAGATCTCATTACTTACAGCCGCGAAGAAGAATAATGAGCGAAAACCACGAAACCATACATGATAGGACCCGCATGCTCCTGGGGGCGGAGGCTTTGGATAAGCTTCGCAGTTCCCGGGTATTGCTTTTTGGCGTGGGCGGCGTAGGAAGTTTTACTGCGGAAGCCTTAGTCCGTACAGGGGTAGGGACCTTGGGTATGGTGGATTTTGACGTGGTTTCGAAAAGCAACATCAATCGTCAGTTACCGGCTTTGAACAGCACGGTAGGACTTTTGAAAGTGCAGGTAATGGCCGGGCGCCTTCGGGATATCAACCCGGAGGTCAGCCTTTTTTGCTTTCCATCCCGACTGGATGCCCAGACTCTGAATTCGTTTGATCTTACACACTGGGATTACATCGTGGATGCCATTGATGATGTTCCTGCGAAGCTCCTGTTGATCAAGGCCGCACAGGATGCAGGGATCCCCATCATTTCTTCTATGGGTACCGGAAATAAAATGGACCCATCTCAATTACAGATCGTGGATTTAAAAAAGACCCATACTTGTCCTCTTGCCCGTGCCATTCGCCGGGAAGCGGAACGGATGGGTATTGGCAAATTGCCTGTACTGTTCTCTCCGGAGAAACCTTCCCGGGCTGAGGGAAGCGGAAGAAGCCCTTCCAGTACTATTTTTGTTCCCGCCTCTGCCGGACTGATGATCGCAGCTAGAGTTGTTACTGATTTGATCGCTTTCCCGGAAAAGGAAAACGATTAGGCTTAAAAGAGCAAGGGGAATTTTATGGATCTGGTAAAAGAAGATATTGTTCCCACAAAATTTGAAGATGACATGGATTTTTACGAACGGGAGATTTACAGCTTCCGGCTGGATATTTTCCGTTTTATCAATGCTGCCGTTATGGATAAGAATCTTGCGGAAGATTTGACGCAGGATCTCATGGAAACCGCATGGCGTAAACGCAGCCAGTTGCGGAAATATGAGAATGTCCGGGGAGCATTGATCGTCATGGCCAAACACAAACTTGTGGAGTACCGGCGGCGCAGTAAGGACGTGCCTGTAGTGGTTTCCCTGGATGACCAGGAATACCAAATGGGCCGCGAAGAAGAGATGGCTCTTCGGGACTTGCTGGATAAAGAAAGCCACTTTGAGCTGATGGTGTGCATCGGCAAACTGCGGGAGGACTATAAGCGTCTTATCGTTCTCCATTACTATTATGATTTACCGCTGAAGGATGTGGCCGCAGTTACGGGGATCCCCTATAACACGGTATTATCCTGGCATGGCCGAGCCCTGCGGAAGCTGGGCGAGCTGCTTTTAGAAAGCAAGAAGAAAGACAAGGAGGATCGCCATGGATCCCGATAGAAATATGGGAAAGGAAAAAGCAATTGAAGAATTGCTGGATGAAAAATTAAAGCAAGCCTTTCAGTCCTCCGATGCCGACTTGTCCTTCCTCGACGATTTCGGCCCGGGTCCCGAAAGGCCCGTACCCGATGCGGCTTTCGTGGCGGCAAAGGCTGACCGGAAGAAGCGGTTCCGTTTTATGAAAGCCGCTTCCGTGGTGATCCTTGTAGGGATCTGCGGTGCGGTGGCTTTCCACGGTGTGAGCACGGACAATCCTCCCGTTGCAGACCACCGGAATGTGACGGAGCAAATGGAGGATAAGGGCAATGGCATCTACATGGCCGGAGAGGCTGTGGATGCGGAAGAGGTTGCTACTCATGTGACAATTACGGATGAGGATTTAATTCCTGATGCCAGGGTTGTCATGGGGAATCTTTTGATTCCTGGTTATGTTCCACAGGGCTATGAATTTGAAAGTCTTGAAGTGATCAGGTATGAAAGCGGTCATGCTGAGGCGAAGTATTTGTACTGCGAAAAGGGTGATTATTTGATTATATGGCAGGAAAGCTATGTAGATAGCAGAGGTGCTCTCTTACAGTTAGAGACACAAGAGTCTGTCAAGATTAATGGTTGTAGTGCATATTTCTCAGAAGACCTGATGAAGGGTATTCTTACTCTGCGGATTGCTGTGAATGATGGTTTGGATATTTCGGTTGCTGGCAATGTGGAAAAGGATACCTTAATAAAGATTGTAGAAGGTCTGTTTGGTCAGGAAAAGCTTTGATTTACAAAAATTTAAGGGGCGGAATATTCCGCTCCTTTTTCATGCTTGAAGCCCCTTTGACCGATATCCCAAGGGAAGGCTCCGCAGGCCAATCGCTTTATGATAGCTTTGCTAAAAGAGAGAGTCTTTCTCAGGGGTAGGCCTTTCGCAAACAGGGTGCCGAGGACGTTCGCCTTCGATGGGGATATTGGTCAGGGGCTTTGGGGATATTTGTACAGAAAAAATTGTCGGGAAATGCAATTTTTTCTCTCCTTTTTGCGTTATTTGTATTGTAAGACAAACGAAACGGGAAAGGAGGTGATTTTATGAGAGGAAAGAAAGTGGCCGTGCTTTTGACCCTTTGCCTGATGCTGATCTGCTCTACCGGCCTTATTTATGCAGATATTTCCATCGATGCAGGGGATGTGGCAAGGCCTCCTGGCGAAGATGGTACGCAGGCTATTATCCCTAGTGCCAGCGTTAGCATGGTTCGTACGGCAGAAAAAACTGCACGGGTTACGATCACATGTGGCTGCGATGAAATTGCGGATACCATTGAAGCGGAGCTGCAGGTTCAGCGTCTGGACACCGAAACCGGCAAGTATTACGACTATACGGCGGATCCCTATTATCGATATGCGTATGACTCTAACACCTTGACCAGTGTACATTCCCTTACTGTGGAGCATACAGGTACCTATCGGGTAAAGGTGAACTTTACAGCCTATTTCGATGGGATTACCTATAGTGTAGGACCAGCTTATAGCCAGGCAGTAGCCTTGTAATCGCTGAAGCCAAAGAAGCCGGCTTTTAGCCGGCGGGATAGAGATTGCTATATGAATGGATCAGGGACAGAGGTTTTCCCTTTGGCTGCCTTATTCAAAAGGGGGGCAGGTTCAAAGGAAAAGCCCCTCGGAAAACTGTATTGCAACTTCAAAACAAAAAAGAAACACAACAAAAAATTATAACACTTAAGAATTATTACCTTATCCTATTCTCTTTTGAATCAACAAAACCAAGAACCTCGTTTTCGCTGGGTCGCCGCCATGTCTCGATGGAATAATTCATGGCCGCGGCAGGCGAAGTGCAGCACCCCGCTGCATTGCTTTGAATCCTTGTGCTAAGGATCATACAGGCGGCAGCTGTCCTTTCCTTTGCTTACCCTGTGGGGAAAGGGAAGCTGCCGTTTCCTTTTTTTTGCGGTATATTTTACAGGATCCCCGGAATAAAATTCTCCGAGGTGGTTTTATGAGCGGATTTCTGGTAAACGGTTATGTGTACCCCTGGGTGGATCCGGCGATCCTGAAAGAGTCCCGGTCGTCCTTGACCTTTGTTTCCTTGTTTACTTATGGGGTGACATCGGAAGGGGAGTTGATCCCTTTGGAGGATGAATCACTTTTGGAGGAACTGCGGGTCCTTGGAGACGGCTTTTATGCCATTGCCCCTTTAATGGTGGTGGCGGCTATGGGGCCTGACGGGAATTTTGACAGCGGTTTGGGCCATCGGGTGGTGTCAGATCCAATGGCTTCCCAAAGGCTCTCTCTGGCCATTTCAGAGGCTTGTCGGGCGAAGGATCTTGCGGGGGTGGATTTCGATTTTGAGTATTTGCCTCCCGAAGATGGGGAGGCTTACGCGGCTTTGATCCGTCAAACCCGGGATCTTTTGGCTCCCGAAGGCCGGATCGTTACGGTTGCGGCGGCTCCCAAGACTTACGGAGAGCAGCCGGGGCTTCTTTACGAGGCCCATGACTATCCTTTATTGGGGCAGGCGGCGGATTTTGTTTTGCTCATGACCTATGAGTGGGGCTATTCTTACGGTCCTCCTATGGCGGTGTCGCCCATTGGTTCGGTACGGCGGGTGCTGGATTATGGGATCACGGCGATCCCTCCGGAAAAGATCCTGATGGGTATGTCCAATTACGGATATGACTGGACGCTCCCCTATGAGGAAAATCTGCCTGCGGAGAAACTTTTTAACGAAGAGGCCCAGGCCCGGGCAGCTTATTATGGGGTGTCTGTTCAATACGATGAAGAGGCCCAGGCACCGTTTTATCATTACACAGATGAGCAGGGCAGGGAACATGTGGTGTGGTTTGAAGATCGCCGCAGCTGGGATGCCAGATTGGCTTTGGTTTCGGAATATGGGTTGGCCGGCATTAGCATTTGGAACCTGATGGCTTTGCCTCCCTTGCAGCCTGTATAACCGCCTTCACTTGCGAGGGGTTATGCACAGCTCATCCACAATCTTATCCACAAGAATAACCGCCTTATTCACAAAAAGCTGTGGATAACCGGTCCTTTCCCTTGATTTTCAAGGGGTTTTTCGGGCCGAAAAAAAGTGTAGAAAAAAATGAAATTTCCCGTTGACAAACCCAATACCTTGTGTTAACATTAAACACGGTCACAAAAGACCCGCTGATACAAATTAAAAAAAATAAAAATTTGCGCTTGACACGCCCAGCCGAATGATATATAATTAGTAACTGTGCTGCAGATGTTCACGCAAGATTGCCGGGGCGCTTAGCTCAGCTGGTTAGAGCACCTGCCTTACAAGCAGGGGGTCATAGGTTCGAGTCCTATAGCGCCCACCAAATATGGCCTGGTAGTTCAGTTGGTTAGAATGCCAGCCTGTCACGCTGGAGGTCGACGGTTCGAGCCCGTTCCAGGTCGCCATTTTTTTAAAGTAAGCGGCAAGCTGGTGTGGCTCAACGGTAGAGCAGCTGATTTGTAATCAGCAGGTTGGGGGTTCGATTCCCTCCACCAGCTCCAACAAAATATCTGGAGGGATTCCCGAGTGGCCAAAGGGGGCGGACTGTAAATCCGTTAGCTAAGCTTTCGATGGTTCAAATCCATCTCCCTCCACCAAATATGCGGAAGTGGCTCAGGGGTAGAGCATCGCCTTGCCAAGGCGAGGGTCGCGAGTTC
>SVCV01000096.1 GCA_015058185.1 Clostridiales bacterium
TTGACCCGAACACCCTTGGGACCCAGTTCTCTTGCCAAAGAAAGAGTGAAACCGTTTACGGCGAATTTAGAGGTGGGGTATGCTACACCGCTGGGCTGACCGGAGATGCTGACCATGGAAGAAGTGTTCAGGATCACACCGCTTCCCTGCTTTACCATCCAATCGGAGGCAGCCTTGGAGCAGCTGTACATACCCTTTACATTCAGGGTCATGACCTTATCAAAGGTTTCTTCAGTATAGTTTGTAAAGGGGGTGCTTTCGGAAGCACCGGCATTGTTGACCAAAATGTCGATCCGGCCATACTTTTCCCCTACCTGATCAAAGGCTTCTTTTACGGAAGCAAAGTTTGCAAGTACGGGACAAATGCCCTCCACCTTTGCATCGGGGAATTCTTCTTTCAGCTGTGCCACAGCCTTATCGGCGCTAGCCTGGGAACTGGCGCAAAGCACTACGGTGGCCCCTTCTCTCAGGAAAGCTTTTACCGTTGCATAGCCGATGCCGCGGCTTCCGCCGGTGACGATGGCGATTTTATCCTTCAATCTCATAGTACACCCTCACATTCTCTTTTTATTTTGTCGCTTTTCAAAAGCATTATTAACGTTTTATTGGGTTTTGTAATAAAAAAATACCCGCGAAACGCGGGCTTTACACAGGTGATAACTAATCTATTTTTTAACAGAATTGCCCATAAAATTATTGGTCCAGACGATTCAGGAAAGCCTGCGTCCGGGGATTCTTCGGATTGCGGATGACTTCATCAGCAGGACCCTCTTCCACAATAACGCCGCCATCCATGAAGATGACCCGGTCCGCCACTTCTCTTGCGAAGGACATTTCGTGGGTAACGATGACCATGGTCATATTTTCCGCAGCCAGATCCCGGATAACCTTCAGGATCTCACCGGTAAGTTCCGGATCCAAAGCGGAGGTGGGCTCATCGAAGAACAGAATATCCGGCTCCATAGCCAGAGCCCGGGCAATGGATACTCTTTGCTGCTGACCGCCGGAAAGCTGACAGGGGTAGGCATCTCCCTTGTCACCGAGACCCATCTTTTCCAGCAATGCCTGGGCTTCCTTTTCCACTTCCGCCTTATCCCGCTTCTGTACGGACACAGGAGCATCCGTCAGATTTTTCATGACGGAATAATGGGGAAACAGGTTGAAGTTTTGGAATACCAAACCGAACTTCCGCTTGATTTGGCGAAGCTGTGCCTGCGAAACATATTTCGCATTGCCGTTTGCGTCGTTCTTTGCGGCATATTCGCCGGAATAGATCAGATCGCCGCCGTCCATGGTCTCCAGGAGCGTGGCGCAGCGAAGCAAGGTGGACTTACCAGAGCCGGAAGGACCGATGATGGCCACGACTTCCCCCTCATTCACACAAAGGGAAATATCTTTCAAAACCTTCAGAGGGCCAAAGTTCTTTCGAATGTTGTTGATGCGTAAAACTTCCATGACACCCTCCTTACAGACTGTAGTAATTCATCTTCTTCTCGATCCGTTCCATGACCATGGCTACGATCAGGTTGAAGATGTAATAGAAGATACCGGCAGCAGCCAAAGCGATCATGCTCTTTTCCGCAGCGGCAATAGCCTTTGCGGTGGTGAACATTTCCATAACGGACAGGGTAAATGCCAAAGAAGTGTCCTTGACCAAAGTAATGGTCTCGTTGGTCACGGGAGGCAGGATCCGCTTGATGACCTGGGGAAAAATGATCTTGAAGAATCCCTGCACCTTGGAATAACCAAGAACGCTGCAGGCTTCATACTGTCCCCGGGGCATGGATTCGATGCCGGAACGATAAATTTCCGCAAAGTAAGCCGCATAATTCAGTGCGAAGGCGATGATGGTAGCGGTGAAACGGAAGGAGCTGGATACGCCGATCCCGAAAATATAATAGGGCCCGAAGTAAACCACCAAAAGCTGCAGCATCAGGGGCGTTCCCCGCATGATGGAAATATAGAATTTCAGCACATTGCGCAGGATAAAATTCTTCGACATCCGGCCAAAGGCGATCACCAGGCCGAGGGGCAAAGAAAATACCAGGGTGAGGACGAAGATCTCTACGGTCACCACCATGCCCTGTCCTAATTGTGTTACGATGTTCAGAATATCCATGATCCTTTACTCCACTTGTGTAACAGACGCGAAAAACAGGCCAAGACGAAAAGCCCTGGCCTGTCTGAAATGTCAAATCTTACTTGCCGATGATACCTACATCATAGCCGAACCACTTTTCAGAGATCTCAGCGAAGGTACCGTCTTCTACCATTTCTTCCAGAGTAGCCTGTACGGTATCTCTCAGTTCGGTGTTGCCCAGCTTAAAGCCAACGCCGTACTGTTCGGAAGCCAAAACTTCGTCCAGGATCATGAAGCCTTCGCGGCCTTCGATCTGGAAACCGGCTACGCCGATGTCCATAGCGATCGCATCAACTGCGCCTGCTTCCAGGTCCATGAATGCGGTGTTGTACTCGGCAACGGTAACCACTTCCTTCAGGGAAGCCTTCAGATTTACAGCCAGTTCGCTTTCTTCATCGTTCAGAGCAGCTTCTGCGGAAGAATCCATCTGTACGGACAGAGTCTTGCCTGCCAGGCCTGCGATGTCGGTGATACCGGAATCGGTGCGGACTACGAATACCTGGCTGTTGTCCTGGTAGGGATCGGTCCAGGTGTACAGATCTTCACGACCATTCATGGTGAAGCCGTTCCAGATGCAGTCGATGGTTTCGGAATCCAGTTCCATGTCCTTGGCATTCCAGTCGATAGGCTGCAGAACCAGTTCCCAGCCATTTCTTTCGGCTACTTCAGCAGCCATATCCAGGTCGAAACCTACATATTCACCATCTTCCATGTAACCGTAAGGGGGGAAGTTGGCGTCGAAACCTACGGTAAAGGTGGTCTTTGCGGCGTCGCCGGCGTTGTCAGCTGCGGGTTCATCGGAACCGCCGCAAGCGGTAAACATACCCAGGGCCATGATCATGACCAGTAAAATCAGAGCAAATCTTTTCATTTTGTCCTCCTTGGTGTGCAATATATGTTGCAATCAATTTTTTCTTTTAAGGATTCAAAAGGAAGGTGCGGTGACCTTCCTTTGTTCGCTTTCTCATATTATCACTGTATCAGACTAAAGTCAAGAGATCTTTTGCATCTTTTATAATATATTCCGGGCCATGGGGACTTTCCAGCATATCCTTGGGGAAGGCCACCTGCCAGCCAACAAGGACAAACTTCACCCCTGCGTTCCGGGCGCACAGGAAGTCAAAGACCGTATCCCCTACCATTAAGCTTTCCTCCGGGGTGGATCCCAGTTTTTCCAAAGTCATGAGCAGGGGCGTGGGATCCGGCTTGTGCTTGTCCGTATCGTTGGCAGTCAAAACATAATCGAAGTATTCCGCAAGTTCGTACTTCTCAAGCCCTTCCACGGTGGTAGCATGGAGCCGGGAGGTAGCCAGGCCAACTTTAAGGCCCCGGGCCTTCAGTTCAGCCAAAAGATCCTTTACTCCGGGGAACAAAGTGATCCGGGGACCGAAGTTATCCCGATGATAGCTGCGGTAGATCTCCACACACTCTTCCACATCTTTATCCGGGAAGAATTTGGACATGGTCAAATGGAGAGGTTCGCCAAGGGTGGGAAGGATATCCTCCTCCGGACGTTCCCGTCCTTCCAGCGTCATGAAAGTATGCTGCCAGGAACCCAGGATCACATCTGTGGTATTCATAATGGTTCCGTCAAAATCAAATACAACTGTGGTAATAGACATAAATGTTCCTTTCCTTTGGAATTCCTGTCAAATTGTGCTTGCAGGCCTTTGGGGAATATGCTAAGATTAACCGCGTGTGCTCTACTTTTCAAGGCGCACAGGAAATTATAATATCGTCTTTATTTGGAGGATTACTATGAGTACAAAACCCAACGCACTGGCCAACCCCGGTCCTCTCGGACTCCTTGGCTTCGGCATGACCACCATCCTGCTGAACCTGCATAATGCAGAACTGATCCAGCTCTCCGTTGTTATCGTAGCCATGGGCTTCGCTCTGGGCGGTCTGGCACAGATCATCGCAGGCATCTTCGAACTGAGAAACGGCAACACCTTCGGCGGCACTGCTTTCACCGCATACGGCTGCTTCTGGTGGTCCCTGATCTTCATCTGGGTAAACCCCACCGGCGGCGCTATCGCAGCTTCCGACGCACACAGCATGGGCGCTTACCTGCTGCTGTGGGCCATCTTCACCGGCTTCATGTTCATCGGCACTCTGAAGCACAACAAGGCTACTCAGGTAGTATTCGGCACTCTGACTCTGCTGTTCCTGCTTCTGGCAATCGCTAACTTCTCCGGAATTCACGGTGTACATCTGGCAGCAGGCTGGGTAGGCATCATCTGCGGCGCTTCTGCTATCTACGCAAGCATGGGCCAGGTCCTGAACGCAGAATACGGCAAGAACGTAATGCCTCTTGGCTGATTCCAATAAGACCTTATAAGTAAGGGATGAGAGTTAACTCTCATCCCTCTTTTTTTTATTCTTCGCGCATTTTCAGTTTTTCGTTGATGAAGTAATCCAGATCCCCGTCCATAACGGCCTGTACATTCCCAACTTCCGCGTTGGTTCTGTGATCCTTGACCATGGTGTAGGGGTGGAATACATAGGAGCGGATCTGGCTGCCCCAGGTGATCTGGCTGAAGTCGCCCTTCAGTTCGTCGATCTTATCCTTGTGTTCCTGTTTGGCCAGTTCCATGAGCTTGGACATCAGTACGCGCATGGCCACTTCCCGGTTTTGGTGCTGGGACCGCTCGTTCTGACAGGTGACTACAATATTGGTGGGCAAGTGGGTGATCCGGATGGCGGAGTCGGTTTTGTTAACATGCTGTCCGCCGGCACCGCTGGAGCGGTAGGTGTCCACCCGAATATCTTCCGGGTTAATGTCCACTTCGATGTTGTCATCCAGTTCCGGAGTAACATCCAAAGAAGCGAAGGAAGTGTGGCGGCGGCCTGCGGAGTCAAAGGGAGAGATCCGGACGATCCGGTGTACGCCCTTTTCGTTCTTCAGATAGCCGTAGGCATTTTCCCCTTCCACCCGAAGTTCCGCACTCTTGATACCGCCTTCGGTGGCTTCCTGGTAGTCCAGTATGGTGACTTTATAACCCTTTCGCTCACACCAGCGCATATACATACGGAGAAGCATTTCCGCCCAGTCCTGGGAGTCCAGTCCGCCGGCACCGGCATGAATGGCAATGAAGGCGTTGTTGGCGTCAAATTCTTCGCAAAGCAAAGTCCGGATCCGAAGAGCTTCGGCCTTTTCCTTATAGGCCGCATAGGAAGCCTGTACTTCCGCAGCCATGTCCGTATCCTCTTCTTCTTCCGCCAACTGGATCAGAACTTCGATGTCTTCCAGTTCCGTTTCCAAAGCTTTATATTCGTTGACCTTTACGTCATACTGTTTCTTTTCCTTCAGGACTTTCTGGGCCTCTTCGTGGTCATCCCAAAAACCTTCTGCCTCGATTTTTTTATTGAGAGCATCCAGCTTTTCCATCAGACCGGTCAGGTCAAGGGATTCTCCCAGTTCCTTGAGGTTCTGTACCTCAGAGGTCAGTTCATACTTGATCTGATCGAGTTCAATCACGTTCGTTCCATCCTTTATGATTTATTTCCCGGAGCGTTCCTTTTTTATTCGGCATCTCCATTCTTGGCACCGCAGCACTTCTTGTACTTCTTACCGCTTCCGCAGGGACAGGGATCGTTCCGGCCGACTTCCGGTGCGGTCTTGCGTACGGGCTGGGGCTTTACTCTCTGGGGAGCTTCCTTGGGT
>SVCV01000097.1 GCA_015058185.1 Clostridiales bacterium
GAGAAGCTTCGGGGCTTCTTTATTTTCCGTCTTAACCTGGATCAGGGGCTGATTCCCTCCTAAGAAGAAGGTGTACTTGTCCTTGGTTTCCAGCTTTTCTTCACAGTAAAGTTCTTTTTCGATCTCGCTGGTGCCGTCGAAAACCGTTACGCTGACCCCATCTTCGGGAACATAAGTGTGAATGGTATCCGGCTCGATCCAAAATCCGGGAGCCTTGGAATACTGGGTGCCGTAGAATTCGTTGGTCACGGCAGTTTCCTCGTATTCTGCGAGAGGAACCGGTTCAAATCCCAAAGATTCCCCTAAGGCACAATAGGCATAGTAAGCCCCTAAAGACGTCCAGTGATGGTCCGTACGATAGAAGATATCCTCATCTGCGTGAGCTTCTAACGCGCCGTGAATGTCAATGGTATCCTTGTCACCAAGCAGACCGTAGAAAGAGTCGATGAGCGCTTCCTGATCCACATTGGGAGTACCGTAAGCCAAACGGTCGCTCCAAATGTCTGCGGAGCCGGGAATAAAGCCCACATAAACAGGGAAATCCACCTTGTCCCGGAAACGCTGGATATAACCCATGGTCTTGCCCAGCTTCTCCTCATCCACAGAGCCTAAGCCCTGGATCAACGTGTCTTCTTTTCCAAACAGTGTGCCGCCGCTTTCCTTTTTCCCGGAAAGATATTCAAAGGCCGTATTGACCTTGATAAAGAAATCTCTTCCGGCGAACTGGTCGTTGAGATAGGTCTCAAAGTCTGCGGTAAACTCCCCTTCCTTCAGGCTTTCAAAGCTGAATTTAGGCATTTTGGAGAGATACCGGTTTTCCATATCGGAGAAACTCTTATCCGGTAAGATCAGGTTTGCGGCAAAGAAGCCGAAAACCCAAACCAGGAGGATACAGCAAATTACAATGCAAGCTTTTTTCGACATATCCTCACCCCCTTAGAACCGGAAATACAGGAACGGATTGTAGGTGGAATCCACCAAAGAAGCCGTTGCCAACAAGTAAACAGCGATCAGAAGGATCCATGTAAGCGGAGCCTTGATATGAGCGGGCAATGCCCGGTATTTCTGAGTCCATACAGGAAGGCTGGCCAGAACCAGAACCACCAGAAGAGGCAAGTAACACATAAACTGGTAGACATCCCCTGCCCCGGCAAAACCGGCACCGTTCAGGCCGAAAGCACCCATGAGGAATTCGCCCGTGCGGCCTAAAGTGTTGGGAGCGAAGATGGACCAACCCACCACGATGAGAATGATGGAGTAAATGTGGGACAGGACCCGGGGGATCTTAGCCAAAACCTTACCCAGCCAAAGCCGTTCCACCACTAAAATAATGGCGAAGTAAACGCCCCAAATGACGAAATTCCAACTGGCGCCGTGCCAAAGACCGCTGACGGCCCAAACGATGAAAATGTTCAGGAACCAACGGCTCTTCTTGCAGCGATTGCCGCCCAAGGGAATGTACAGATATTCCCGGAACCAGGAAGTCATGGAAATATGCCATCTTCTCCAGAAATCCGTAATGGAGCGGGCGATGTACGGGTAGTTAAAGTTGATCTTGAACTCGAAGCCAAGCATACGGCCCAGACCGATGGCCATATCGGAATAGCCGGAGAAATCGAAATAGATTTGGAAGGTGTAAGCCAAAAGGCCTAACCAGGAGCCCAGAACCGTCAAAGGTTCTCCGGTGGCGTTGTAATAATCCCAAAGAGGGCCGATGGCATTGGCCAACAAAACCTTCTTCGCAAGACCGGCGGTAAAGATCGTAACGCCGCTGGCGAACTGCTCTACGGTGTGAGTCCGGTAGGTCAGCTGATCGTCTACATCCTTGTACTTGACAATGGGGCCGGCAATGAGCTGAGGGAATAAGGTAACATAAACCCCGAAGCTGATAAAATTCTTCTGTCCCAGAGCATCTCCCCGATAGACGTCGATGATGTAGGACATCTTCTGGAAGGTGTAGAAAGAGATACCGATAGGCAAAGCAAGGCCCACGGTTTCCAGCCCGGAAAGGCCGGGGATCAGCTGGAGATTTTCGATAATGAAGTCCAAATACTTGAAAATACCCAAAATCACAAGGTTGCATACCATGGACAATATGACATACAATCGGGCCCGTTTATCGTTGCTATGTCGGTGTTTCTCCACCTTGAGCCCAAAGAAATAGTCCATGGCGATGGAGCCTACCATCAGGATCAGATAAACCGGTTCGCCCCAACCGTAGAAAATCAAATTGAACACAAAAAGAACTATGTTTCTCCACCGAAATGGGGAAACATAGTAAATCAGCAACGTTATGGGCAGATAAAGGAACAAAAACAGGGGACTGCTGAAAACCATAGAATGCTACAGCCCTATGCCAGGGTGACCTCCTCTTCCTTAACTTCTTCTGCAGGAGCTTCTTCCTTCTCTTCTTCGGAAACGGCCAAAGGACCCCGAGGAGAATTCAAAGCATCTTCAAACCACTGATTGAGACCGTTGATGGCGATGAGGATATCTCTCCGGAAACGGATGATGTCTTCTCTCATCTGACGGTTGCCGGCTTCCAAACGGGCCTTTTCCAGCTGTGCTTCTTCCAAAACAGCCTGCTTTTCGCCTTCTGCGCTGGCGATAATTTCGGCAGCTGCTGCCTGGGAAGAGATCAGAGCGGAGGAAATGGACTTTTCCCGGCTCTCGTAGTCGGCGATCTTTGCCTGAAGAGCTTCTACCTGTGCCTTATAGTCCGCGATCTGTGCTTCGTAATCGGCAGCCTTTGCTTCCAATTCCGCAGCAGCGGCCAGCTTGGGCTGAATGTCATCGGCAGCATTCTTCAGGTCATTTATAAATCTATTTACTTCGTCAATGCCGTAAAACTTACCCTTCAGAGTGGTAAAATTAACTTTTGCGATTGCATCTCTTGTAAGTTCCATAATATTCCCTTTTCCTTCTGCAAAAAAGCGATAAATCCAACTAAATTATTATAACAAGCGGAACGAGTTGTTGTCAACTGGACTTCCCCAGGCTCCCTCTTTGAGGGGGCTATCCCCGCTTGCTTCCGCATTCCGAGCAAAACTTGCCGGTGTTCACAGTGCCGCAGGAGCAAGTCCATGCAGCGGCAGGTCCGGCTGCACCGCATTCGGGACAGAACTTACCGGTATTGACCTTACCGCAGCTGCAGGTCCAGCTTCCGGCTGCCTGTGCAGGAGCCTGCTGCCCCATCTGGTACAGTGCCTGAGCATTGACGCCGCCCGCATTCTGGGCCATATTCATGCCCATAAAGGCCATGGCAGCACCCGCATTGGGGTTAGAAGCCGCAGCCTGCATAGCTTCCGCCTGTGCGCCCACCAGCGCCGCAGCAGCTCTTGTGGGATCCATAAAGGCTGCATTTCTCTGCAGATCCTTGAGAAGCTTTTCATCTTCTTCGTCAGCGGTAACGCTGGAAACACCGATGGACTGGATCTCGATGCCTCGGGTTTCGCCCCACTTTTCGGAGAGCTCTTCCTTCAAAGCCTCTGCCAGTTCATTGGTATGAGCGGGGATCAGAGAATAGCGGATACCCCTCATGCTGATCTTTGCAAAAGCAGGCTGCAAAGCGGAGAGAAGCTCGGCCTTCAGCTGGCTGTCAAGCTCTTCCCGGCTGTAATAATCGGTAATATTGCCGCAGACATTGGTGTAGAACAGCAAGGGATTGACCAGCTTGTAGCTGTATTCCCCGAAGCACCGGAGACCGATATCGATATCGATGCCGGCTCTTTCGTCCACCACACGGAAAGGAATGGGAGCAGGCGTACCATACTTGTTGCCTACCAGTTCCTTGGTGTTGAAGAAATAAACTCTTTGGTCCGCACCGGTGTCCGCACCGAAAGCGATACGACGGCCGATGGCCTTAAAGACTTCTTTGATATTGGGACCTAAATCTCCGTAGAAAATAGAGGGTTCGGAAGAAGTGTCATAGATAAACTGACCGGGTTCCGCACAAACTTCCACGATCTTACCCTGTTCCACGATCATCATGCACTGGCCGTCTGCCACCGCGATCACAGAACCGTTGGAAATAATGTTGTCACTGGCCTTTTTATTGGAAGAACGATCTGCCTCACGATTCTGGCCCTTTACCGCCAAAATGTCTGCGGGGATCGCATCACTGTAAAAATAATCCCGCCACTGATCGGCTAAAACACCGCCGATGGCGCCAACTGCAGCTCTGATAAGACCCATAATCAAACTCCTTTCTATTACACCAACCCCTCCGGGTTCGCTTCGCTCACCCACCTCCCCTTCACAGGGGAGGCTTTTTGTTGTGCGGGCTCAGGCTCGCCTTCCATATTAAGGCTCCCTCTTCGAGGGAGCTGTCCCGAAGGGACTGAGGGAATCACTCTGCTGAGCCTCCCCTGTCAAGGGGAGGTGGCCCGCAGGGCCGGAGGGGTTGCACTGGAAAGCCGTACTGCGAGGTTGAAAACAAATTCACTTACTTATTTAGTATACATTAATTTCCCCGCAACTTACAAGTCTAATCAAAAGAAAAACCCGAAGGGCTCCCTCCGCCCTTCGGGCAGCGGCACGCAAGCGAAGGAGGTAATAAAAAAGAGGCGGCCAATGGCCGCCTCTGCTCTATTTATCCCCCACACCGGAGAAATTATTGACCTTATCCTGCATAAAAAACAGCTCCTGCGGCTCCCCTGCTCCATCCATAGGCTCAGGCCGTTCACCAGGCTCAAACCCTTCCGGCAGCTCCGGCCTATCACCCATGGCTCCCCCGCTTGCGGGGGAGCTGTCACCGCCTTGCGGTGACTGAGGGGGAAATCCACCTTCCGGCGGTTCCGGCCTATCCTGAGCCTCCCCTGTGAAGGGGAGGTGGCCCGCAGGGTCGGAGGGGTTCCCAAAACCGCCCATACCACCCGGCCGCATCCGGATATCCGAACCGGTGTAAGCCTGCTGCACGCCGCCCGTATAATCGGTAACAGAAGCCGCATCATAGATGCCCGCAGTCTCCGTACCGGTCAAAGTACCGCCGATATAAACATGGTACCGATTCTCTAAAGCAAAGTCAGGACAGGAAAGGATAGCACCCATATACTTCCGGGCATTGGCACCCAAAACCTCATCCTCAGAAGGATCATAGGCAAAGACGATAGTCCCGCCTTCATCCGTTACAACAATAGCGCTGTCGGAAGCCTCGTACTGTGCAAACTGCAGATTCATCGTGACCTGTTCCGAATCGCTTTCCGCCCAGTCCATCGTGGAGCCGAGAGCCACCACCGTACCGCCGTTTACAAAAGAGCCCATATCGCTGTCCATCCCCGCATCCGCGCCGGGGTTGGCGGAGGCCACTACTGTGCCGCCGTTAATGACTAACCAACCGTTGGAGTCGATGCCGTCCCCTTCTGCACCAAGGCCTGCCATGATGTGAATATTGCCGCCGTTGATGGTGGTGACGGACACGCCGTCCTCGTTGGTATTGATGCCGTCATTATCCGCGAAAATGTTGAGATTTCCGCCGTTGATAGTAAGATGCAGTTCCGTATCCATGCCTTCATTTGCCGCATTCAGATCCAAAACCCCGGTACCGGCCTCTTCCCCATCCACGTTCATGGACATGTAAGAGTAGATCGCACCGTCCTGCTTCCACAGTTTCTTTTCCTCGTCCGTATCCTTGTAGATCCGGGCCACATAAGACCCGTTGACGGTATTTTCGCTGTCG
>SVCV01000098.1 GCA_015058185.1 Clostridiales bacterium
CCTTGCAAACAGCGGTGCCCGAACCATTAAGTTTGTGGACCGGACCTTTAACGCCAAAGCTGCCCATGCCAATGCCATTCTGCAGTTTATTCTGGATCATTACGGAAAGGAGATCCCGGAAGGGACCTGCTTCCACTTTGAGGTGGCCGGGGATATCCTTCGGGAGGAGACCTTCGCCATCCTGGAACAGATGCCCAAAGGGGCCGTGCAGCTGGAGATCGGCATGCAGTCTTTCTGCGAAAAGACCCTGGCCTACATCGGCCGGAAAACCAATACCAAAAGGCTGCAGGAAAATATCCGCCGCCTGACGGCCATGAAAAATATGCATATCCATATCGATCTGATCGCCGGACTTCCCTATGAGGATCTGAAGACCTTTAAGGATAGCTTCAACATCGGATACGATTTGGGCTCTCACATGCTGCAGCTGGGCTTTTTAAAGCTTTTGTACGGCAGTCCCATGCGAATGGAGCCGGAAAAATATCCTTGCGAATTTTCCCAGGATCCGCCCTATGAGGTCATTTCCACTCCCTGGATCACCGAAGAGGAGCTGGAGATCCTCCGGTGTACAGAGGATGCTTTGGAGCGGCTTTGCAACAGCGGTCGGTTCCTTTTGACTGTGGAATATGTGCTTTCCGTTTGCGGTAAGTCCCCCTTTGATTTTTATACGGATCTGGGCCTTGCGGCGAAAGAGCAGGGGATCTCCTGGGACATTTCCCTGGACGATTACACCGCTTTTGTAAAGCGCTATTGTGAGACCCTGACCGGTGTGGATCCGGAGCTTCTTCGGGACAACCTGGTGCGGGACCGTTTGGCGGTAAACCAGTCCGGCAGTCTGCCTGCCTGTCTCATTCGGGAGGACGAAGAACTGGCAAGACTTATGAAGCTTTTGGCTGTCCAACCGGAGACCGCAAGACCCAAAGCTTCCCGACGGGGCGGAGCCCTTCTTTACGGGGCTAAAACCCTTTGTTTTACGGATTATGTACCGGAAAACAAGGATCCCGTTACCGGCCGCTGGCCCCTGCGGGAGATTTCCTTAAACAAAATGAATAAATGAAAAAGACAGGGCGGATAAAGCTCTGTCTTTTTCATTTGTCAGTTTGTTATGAATAAGGAGTGTGCTCAGAGTGATTCTGAGAGAGGGAATCTTATTTATGGTTTTTCGGTTTTGGTGACCATAAAAGCTAACAGGATTCCTGCTGCGGAGAGGCATCCAAGGCAGATCACATTTCCGATATAAGATCCTGTGGCATCGAACAGTGCACCGGAGACCAGGGGGCCAAGATAAGATGCCGGAAGCAAGTTCAGGGTGATGATAGAGAAATTTACAGAGTAATGTTTTTCGCCGAAACTGCTTCTGACGAAACTGGAGTTGCTGGGCATGATGCCTCCGTAACAGAGTCCACAGCAGATCAACCCTGCAATAAGTAAAGGGAAGAAACTCTGAGAAATCGCAAAAAAGAGGATCACAGTTGCCAATATATAAACGAGACAAACGGTGTTCATGGTCTTTTTCCGGCCGACCTTGTCGAAGAATGCTCCGAAGAGCACTCTTCCCAAACCGTTAAAAACGGAGAACAGGGCTACCAGGATCGGTAGGCTGGCAGCGACAGTGTCGAGCGTGGAGGAGAACAGTTTATCGGCAATGAGAACTTCATAAGCCATATCGTAGGAATGTGCACTGATGGCCAGTCCTCCTGCGGAAAGAACTGCGGTCCAAAGGAAGTAGGACCAAAACCGTCCTGTTTTCAGCATTTCCCCTGGGCTGAAATCTGCGATTTCAGATGTCTGCGATTTATCAGTGCTGTCCTTGGCTTGGGTCAGGGTTTCCGGATTCCTTAAAATTGCAGCTCCCGCAAGGAATATTGCCGCCGTGAGGATCCCGAAAACGAAGAAGGCGGTATTCCAATTGTAGCTTTGTGCGATCCTGGTGAATACAGGACCGGTCCATAGAGCACTGAAACCGAAGCCCATTAAAAGAACTCCGGACATGAGCCCGGATCGACCGGGAAACCATTTTAACGTTGTTGAAATAACGCAGTTATATACAAGGCCTATGGCGAATCCGGAAATAATACCATAGCCAACGTAAAGCATGATGGGAGCAGAGGTTTTTGATGTGATCAGAAACCCGATAAATATCATAAAAGCTGCCGCTGTAAGTATCTGTTTGGGAGAAGTTTTTCTGGAAAGGAGACCGCCGCAAAGTGTCCCGATACAGAAAAAGCTCATGCAAAGCGAAAAGTTAAGAGCGAAGGCAAAAACAGACCAGTCAGGAAAGTCTGCTGCCATTGGAGCCCGAAAGACGGACCAGCCATAGATCAGCCCGGCAAAGAGCATGATCACTACGCCTGCGAATGCGTATATCCATCTGTTTTTCATTTGAAATAGTCCTTTTATAAAAAATAAAATGGCCCATCGTTAATGGGCCATTTTAGCTTGGGTAACGATTTACTTAATGTCTACAACAGGGATTTCGATATAGGAATTGAACTTTCCCCCGGTATGGATGGTGTGTGTACCTTTATTCCTGGTAGGAATGGGGGGCGTGGGGATCTCAAAATACTGCAGTTCCCGGGAGGAAACCGTCAGAACCATGGTTTCTCCTTTTCTCCATATCATACCAAGAGGCCAGAAGATGGTTTCAAATTCTACAGGAACACCGGGTGTGAGCATTTCTTCTTCGTCATGTGCATGTCGCCAATCATAGACGTCCCTATTTTCAATTTTCCTGTGGGAAAGACGAAGACGAGCTTCTGCACCCATGAAGTTTACACCTAAGACCACAGGGTAATCGGCAACGCCCAGGGAATCTTCCTTGGTTACGTACATGAAAAGATCAATGTCGTCTGCAGATTCATCGCAGCTCATAAACATATGAGCCTTAAAATATCCGCAAAGTGTGGTATCTTCCGTGAAGGTGATCCGGAACTGTGTCAGGCCGTCGCCTTCCTTGATAACTTCCGTGTAGGTTCTTTTCGTGAAAGGGTCCACCACATCGGAAGAGGGCTTTCTGCAGGTGTACCCGCAGGCGGATTCTTCCTCAAAGGGCTTGTAGCTTAAGGATTTGCTGGCTGCGTCCAGGTAGACCTTTCGGTATTCCGTTCCGGGAAGCGGGAAATTTTCCACCGGGACATCCACATGATCCGGTCCAAAGGGATCCAGCAGGGATACCCGAACCCGAGGGGTTTTCTCCCAACCGTTTTCTTCGCCTCGGAGATAGTGGTTGAAGAAGTCCCTCAGTTCGTCTCTGTATTTGGGGGTCTGCAGATCCGGCCATTCCTGCGTGTTATGGACCCGGAGCCACTTATCCTTGCTGGAGCAGAGGTTGTATGCCCGCATGGTTCCATAGGGATGAACATTGCTGGTCCAGCTTGCCACGAAGTATGCGGGGACATTTATCATACTGAAATTCGGACGTTTTTCATATTTCCAATAGTCATTCATTAAGGGATTTTCCACCAGCATGGTGAAAATATCTTCAATGCCGTTCTGCAGCCGGAGCATTTCCCCGATCATTGCGAACAGGCCGCCGGAGAAAATACCGCCGCGGCAAACCTGATCCCGATACCAATCGGAGCAAGCTTCCCAGGGAGCGATAGCTCCTAAATGGGGCGGCTGAAGTGTTGCGGCGAAATATTGGCTCTGAGCAAGCTGAGAGTTTCCGCTCATGCCTACTTTGCCATTGGACCATTCCTGCGTACCTAACCACTCAATGACATCATAGAGATCACGGGCTTCGGCCATGCCGCTCTGATTCATGATCCCTTCGCTGTGGGTAGTTCCTCTGGCGTCTACAACCGCCAGAATGAATTCATTTTTGACCCAGTAGTCCGGTTCTGCAGCTTCGAAGCTGTCCAGGCCGCTGCTGAGTTTTTCTTTCATTTCCGCGCGATTTATATAGACATCATAATTGTTGGGAGGATCGATTTTTCCATAAGTAGTCCAGCAGAGAATTATGGGATATTGTTTGCTTTCATCCGTTGGGCAGAAGAGATCCCCATAGAGGGTCACGCCGTCCCGCATGGGAATGGGCACATCTTTTTTATAAAGAATATCACAAGCCAAAGGACGAAAACCTTCTTTCGCCTGGGTGCCCTTCTTCAGCAACCGGGTCTCGGTCTTCAGTTCAGGCCATATCATTTTGGGGTTTTTATAGCCCGGGCCGGAATCGTGGCGCATATAAGTCACATCAAAGTTGTCAATGGTCTTGCTGCGCATTTTGAAGCGTTCCATTGCCATAGACTTTCCTCCTGTTCAGTAATTTGAGGGGAGCCTGCGGTACGGCGGACCTACATTAAAGGTCCGCACGCATCGCAAGCTTTTAAATTTAAGTGATAAGACGTTTTAATTTTGCAATCAGCCTTTTTTGCCGATCAGGTTAAACTTAGTGACAGCAATCAGGATGATGCCGACAATGATAGCGACAATACCGAAGTAGTACAGGTTCTGATAGTTATGGAAAATGCCGGTCAGCATAATGCCGATGCCTGCACCCAGTTCACCAACGGAGGTTACTACACGGCTTACTGCGGGGAAGTCCCAGCGACCAAACTTGGCAATAACTGCGGAGGGAATCAGATTTGCAGTACCACCGCAAACTGCCATGATAACGACACTGGATACCCATACGGCAATGATGCTCTGTGCATGGAACAGGGCGATGATCATAGCGATCAGGAAGATGATGGCATATACAAAGATTGCTTTCTTTGTGCCAATTTTCTGGTCCATGACACCAATCAGTGCAGAACCGAAGATGCCCACAACGCCGCCAACCATGAGCAGGGTGATGGTCAAGGGGTAGGGGTAGCCGCACTGCAGCAGTCTGGGAACGATAGATGCTACGAAGGCCAGGTTTACCATTCTCATAAGGCCCATGCCTAAGCCGATGGTCCATGCAGAAGGAGTGGACAGGGTCTTTGCGATGGTGAAGGGGCTCTTATAAGTACGCATGGCAGTTACAACTGCGTTGATGTCTTCTGCGTGCTCTGCATCGCCGTCGGGATATTCGCCGGCTTCTTCGGGAGTGTTCTTGGTAAGGGCCATGTACAGAATGGCTACGATGGCAACGATGATGGCGAAGATGGTCATGGTCCAACCTACACCGATGGCTGCAAACCATTCGGGTGCGAAAGGCTGCCATACCAGGTCCATCAGAACGATACCGATGGTGGTATAGCCGAGAACGATACCCTTCTTGGTGGGCCACCAGTTTGCGGTGTGAGCGTGGTTACCGCCGCAGTTAAAAGAACCGGAGAAGAATCCCAGGATCAGGATGCAGGCGACGAAAAGCTTTAAGTCAGAGGTCCAGCCGTAAAGAACCATAAAAATGGCGAAGCCGATCAGACCGACGAAGTTGGAGATTTTAGGACCTTTGGCTTTTGTCAGGTTCGCAAATACAAAGTTGCCGACTACTACCATGATGGCGCCGACACCGGCCATGGAACGCAGATAGGCAACATCCCATCCCAGCTGTTCGGAGATGGCAGGAAGTACTGTGTTGGTAGATCCACCGACGACGCAGGAT
>SVCV01000099.1 GCA_015058185.1 Clostridiales bacterium
TTCCGGCACAGCGGGCCTGGCGCAGGGACTCAAACATGAGGACCCCGGCAGCCACGGAAGCATTTAAGGATTCCGCAGGCCCTTTCATGGGGATCCGGACCAAATGATCCGCTTCCTGTAAAAAGGCTTCACAGGCGCCGGAGGCTTCGTTTCCTACCACCAGAGCCGTATTTTCAGCCATGGGACAAAGCTCGTAATCCACGCCGTTATGGGGACAGGAGCACAGAACTTTCTTTCCATGGGCCTTT
Organism: Clostridiales bacterium; assembly: GCA_015058185.1. Taxonomy (GTDB): domain Bacteria; phylum Bacillota; class Clostridia; order Peptostreptococcales; family Anaerovoracaceae; genus SIG263. The sequence continues at coordinate 249 of SVCV01000099.1, forward strand.
AACAATGTCAGGGCTTCTTCGGGAGTATCCACCATGAGGATGGGCATCCGCAAAAGAGAGCCGGCGGTGGAGCGAACCACCTTGGGGGAATAGACATCACCGGAGCCTTTCAGCACCATGACGCCTTCGTAGCCTGCCCCATCAGCGGTACGGAGAAGAGTTCCCAGATTCCCCGGATCCTGGATCCGGTCCAGCACCAGAAGATTTCCATATCCCCGGCAAGGCAGGGAGAAGAATTCTTCCGGAGTGAGCACTTCTTTTCGAAGGATGCTCATCACTCCTGCAGGCGTTTCCGTATCGCAAAGCTGAGCGAACAGCTCCGATCTGAGAACGGCGGTAAGAACGCCCTTCTCTTCCAAAAGTTCCGCCAGCGGTTCAAACGCCGGTTCCGGATCTTCCGTTCCGGGAGCCGCCCGGAAAAACACACTTTCCAGAGAGGAACCCTCCTTCAGAGCCTCTTCGATGAGGTTGGGACCTTCCGCCAGATACAGGCCTTCTTTGTCTCTGGCCCGCTTCTGTTTCAGCTTAAAAGCCCGTTTCCATATGGAATTTTCCCTTGAGGCAATGTATTTCATGTTCCCTCTTTTAATTGCCAAAACCGAAAGCCGGGAAAACCCACTTTCGGTCAGCAAAATTACCTTGTTCATCTAAAATGGTGAAAAACTGCAGTTCAGGACATACAGTCTCCCCACAAACCATCAGCCGATCCTGACGGAAGCGGCTGACGGATAGTATTAGCAAACTTAGAAATTGTCCGGCTTGTTATACTTGCTCAGGAAACCGGGAATTTCAAATACGCCAGAATTCTTGCTGGCAGTTTCCACTACAGGTTCTTCCACCGGTGCAGGGGCAGCTTCCGGTTCGGGTGCTGCTGCGGGAGCTGCGGGGCGAAGAGCTTCGGTTCTTCTGGAGAGAGGGGGGATCAGGGAATCCGGATCCAGCATGCTTCCCTTGTCTTCGAAACCGGTAGCGATGATGGTGATGATGATCTCATCCTGCAGTTCTTCCTTGATGGAGGCACCGACCATGATGATGGCATCCTTATCTACGACCTTGTGGATCTGGTCAGCTGCTTCGTTTACTTCCAGCATGCTCAGGTCGTATCCGCCCATGATGTTGAACAGAACAGCCTTGGCACCGTCGATAGAAGTTTCCAGCAGAGGACTTTCTACGGCAGCCTTGAGAGCGGTGGCTACACGGCCTTCGCCGCTTCCGCGGCCAACACCCATGTGAGCGATGCCCTTGTCTCTCATTACAGTCTTTACGTCTGCGAAGTCCAGATTGATCAGGCCGGTTTCTGCGATCAGATCGGAGATACCCTGTACGCCCTGCTTCAGAACTTCGTCAGCCATGTTGAAAGCTTCCAGGATGGTGGTCTGCTTTCCGGAGATCTGCAGAAGCTTGTCATTAGGAACTACCACGATGGAGTCCACATATTTCTTCAGGAACTTGATACCAAGTTCTGCGTGCTTGCTTCTTGTAGAGCCTTCGAAAGTGAAAGGCTTGGTAACGACGCCGATGGTCAGTGCGCCGGCATCCTTAGCTGCCTTTGCGATGATGGGTGCTGCACCGGTACCGGTACCGCCGCCCATACCGGCGGTGATGAAGACCATGTCTGCACCAGCTACGAACTGGTTCAGGTCTTCCATATTTTCTTCAGCAGACTGCTGTCCTACTTCCGGATTGCCGCCTGCGCCCAGACCGCGGGTCAATTTCTCGCCGATCTGAATCTTAGTATCAGCCTTGGACTTGTCCAAAGCCTGTTTGTCCGTATTGATTGCAATAAAAGAAACGCCGCTCATGCCGGAATCGATCATCCGGTTTACTGCATTGTTTCCGCCGCCGCCGACACCGATAACCTTGATCTGTGCCTGTTTTACGCTGTCGCCCATTTCAAATTGAAGCATGTCCCCTTAGCCTCCCATTTATTATTTTCTGAAACAAATCATACTGTTCCAAGGTATATGCATACTAATTATAGCATGGTGCTGATGTGAAATCTACTATTTATTGTTGTTTTTCCCGATATTTTTTTTCGGAAATGCGATCGATAATGATCCGGCGAATAATGGACAGATTCTGGAACAGCCGACCGCCGAAGATGAAGATGGCTGCATAGTAGAGAGGAATGCCCAAACGGTCGCCCAGATATACCAAAAGAACCGCAACGATGGTGTTGGTAATAAAGCCGGAAATAAAAATGACACCCCGGTATTTTCCTTCCATCCAGGAGCGGACTGCGCCCAGCAAAGAGTCCAAGGCGGCCAAAAGACCCATGGTCACATAGAAAGAATACTCAGCAGGATAAGAGATATTAAGGGACAGCCCTAAAAAGGCGCCCACTGCCAATCCTACAACCAAGATGATGATCAATTGCTTTCACCTTCCTTTACGGTATCCACCGGTTCAAGATAGTCATAAGTTCGATTCTCCGAATAAGCGGGAATGATCATATCCGAATCGAAGGATACCTCAAAGATCAGTCCGTAGTAATCCCGAAGAATGGTGCCGTAGCAGCCGGGACCCAAAAGAGCCGCAGACATTCTGGCACCGTCGCCCACCGCCCGGATCACAAAGGGGCGGGCATAGTTTCTGCCGTTAATGCTGACCGTATATCCGGAACAGGAAATAGAGGTTTCATCCACGATCCGCTGACCGTTGATGGAGATGGCCTCCGCTCCGGCAAGTTTCAGTTCATTGAGTACGAGCAGCAGATCCTGGTCATGCACGATCACATCGTTGGGGCTTTCCCAGAAATAGATCTCCCGCTGGCTGTCGTCGATGGTAACGGTGATCCCCGGTCCCCTGACCGCCATTTCACCGCTGGCCATACCATAAAAGTTTACATCGGAGATCAGGCTGTTTTGGAAGGCCTCGTGGGCATCTTCCTCAGACATATCTTCCGAGATCATTCCTTCGATCTTCGCTTCCGTCTCGCGGATCAGGGATTGGATATTGTCCAGTTCCTGCTGTTCGCCGGCGATGGTCGTCTCGTAGTAATCCAGCACGCTGGAGGAAACGTACACATACTTGCCGTCGGTTATATTCGTTTGGGTCACGAGGATCAAGGCAAAGCAGACAGCGAAGCAGAATATGACCAGAAGGGCTCTCTTCTTTTTCCCCTGCTTCACAGATTATTCCTCCCCTTCACCGGTACCGCCCTCACCTTCTGCAGAAGGATCTTCTTCTGTGACAGGTGCTTCAACAGGAGCATAGGGAGTTGCATACCGGAACGTAATAATTCCGCTGTAACGGGTAATAGTGATCTCTTCCTGCTTGGCGATATTCACCTGCAAAGCATAGGTTCCCCGCATGAGTTCCACGATACCGTAACGGATGGTGATGGCGGATTCCATGGTTTCCGGATCACCGATGGCCGAAATGATATAAGGCGGAGCTGTGGGGTTGCCGTTGATATTTACGTTGCTGCCGGCCAAAGAGATCTCGGTATTGGCCACGATCCGGTTGCCGTTGATGGAAATGGCTTCCGCACCGGCTTCCTTCAGCTTATTGACGAGGGAAAGCATCAGGTCGGAATGGACCATGATGGTACTGTACCCATCTCCGGGATTTTCCTCTGTGGGAATGGGGTCATCGATGGTGATGACAATGCCGGGGCCTTTTACGTCCACTACGCCGGCGCTCATCTTATACTTTTCCAGTTCAGAGGACAAGGTCTGCAGGAACGCGTCATCGCTGATCCGGTCCGCTTCGATCTCAGCCAAACGGGCTTCCGTGTCCAGCAAAGCCTGAACCGCAGCCTCTTTCTCCATACGAAGATTCTTCAGCTGCGTTTCCAGATCATTTACCTGTACGCTGGGGATCAGACCGCCTACGGTATCCGACTGATTGGAGGATATCTGCACAGAAATACAAAGGCCTACAACAACGGCCAAAATTCCGATGACAATGGCTCCGCCTATGCTTTTTTTAGGTTTACGTTCCATAAGTTTGCTCCTGAATCTCTGATATCCCTTTTATTCTTCGCCGGCAGGCTCTTTCGAAGCCTCAGGATCCTCCGCAGAGGGCTCCTCTTCCACAGGCAGTTTGGGTCCCGTCATGTTGGGGTCGGGATTGAAGGAAAAATACCCGTCATCCCCTACGGTGACTACGCCATGCCGGACGTCTTTTTCGTATAAATCATATACCACTTTTTGCAGTTCGTCCATATGTTCCAGGATATTTCCCGGGGTTCCCTGGCAAAAAAGATCGTCGTAAATATAAGCCTGTACAGAAACCGGAGAAATGACCAAACGGCGGAAGTAAAGATCCGATTCTTCCATGGAACTCAGCATGCTCATAGTGTCTTCCAACATCCATTTTTCGGACACTTCCAGAATGGTTCCGGGCTGAGAAGATGTTACATTCACACCTTCAAGAAGAGGCAGATCCGGCTTATATGCCACCGCCTGCAGGACCCGGCATTCCTGATCCATGAGAATGTAACCGCCGGTGCAGACCACCGCCGCATATTCCGTCCGCTCTTTCACCTTGATGGCAAGGGTATCCGGAAGGCTTCTGGTCACCAAAGCATCCTCGATGTAGGGATCCTGCTCCAAAAGCACTTCAAGATCCCGGGTCTTCACCTTAAACAGGTTCTGTCCCCGGGGATCCTCTGCCAGCTCGATCACCGCATCCTGAGAGTGATGTGCATTGCCGGTAACGCCGATATCCTGGATCAGGAAATAATCGGACAGCAGAAACCGACAGCCCAAAACGATCAGCACGATAAGGATGATCAGCTGCACGATAAAGTAACTTTTTCTCCGTTTTCTCTTCTTCTTTGGTTTTTCGTTCATTCCATTGAAGGGCTGTCAGCCCTTTATCCTTTGGATCCGCCCACCCAGAGAAGCCAATGTTTCCTCCAGGCGTTCGTACCCACGGTCTATATGAAAAATATGTTCCACTATGGTATTTCCCTCAGCGCAAAGACCTGCGATCACAAGGGAAGCTCCGCCCCGCAGATCCCCGGCAGAAACCCGGGCGCCTGCCAGGACCGGCACACCGGAGATCCGGGCGTCCCGTCCGCAAACCTGAATGCGGGCCCCCATTTTTAAAAGCGGCGCCACAGGTTTAAAGCGGTTTTCAAAGATATTCTCCCGAACCAGACTCTCCCCTTCCGCCAGGGCAAGCATCACAAGAAACTGGGATTGCAGATCCGTGGGAAAATCCGGGTAAGGGCCCGTCTCCACAGCTTTCACAGCCTGCAGCCGACGGGGAGCTTTCAGGTATATGAGATCCGGCTCTCTTTTGATCCCACAG
>SVCV01000100.1 GCA_015058185.1 Clostridiales bacterium
TGCGAAGATAAGGAACGGCGCTGACGAACACATCCTCCGAGTTTTCCGTTTTCCCGCCGCTGGAAGAATGAAAGAGGGGCTGTTCCACTAACGTTCCCTGGTAGGTCATGACCTGGCCGGCCGTATCTTCTGCGGCCGCCAAAATGCACACCCATTCTTTTTTCATCCACGCTTTTCCCTTCAAATCTGAAAGTTCTTCCGGGCTGCGATACACCTGGCAATGGGTGGTGTCACAAAGGGGAGCTGCAGGATGTTCCCCAGGGTTTCCGGATACCTCTGCCTTTTGCATACGGGCCAAGGCATAGGTTCGGGCAGCTACCGCCTGGGCCTTCAAAGCTTCCGGAGCAAAGGTCCCCGGCATCTCCCCGGCTACCACACCAGCTGCATATTCCTCCAGATCCAGGGTCACCACCTCTTCCGTCTGATCCCGCCAAAGAGAAATCTCCACGGAAACCGGGATCTTCTCCCCCTCCGGTTCCGCCCTGTCCCCTACGCCGAAATCACCAAACAAAAGAACCAAAACCAGGGGGATCAAATGCAAACAAAAAACCACCGCTGCAACAGCAGCGGCGGTAAAAGTTGTCCGTTTTTTTCTGAAAACCTTCATTGCTGTCACCTCGGTACAGCATATGAGGGTTGTCCTCTCTATAGAACTATTCGTCCAGCAGATCCTTGATCTCTTTCAGCAGTGCAGGATCAATGTCATCGTCCTTCTGCTTGTTCTTCTTCTTTCCGGACAGACGGCGGATCTCATCCTTCTTGTAAGTATAGATATCGGGAGAAAGCTTAGCGGGCTTATCGTCGGTCTTTTCTTCCAAAACCAAACGAACCTTGACCTTGCTTTCCAAAATGCTGGTTTCTACAACGATACCGGGACCATCGGCAGTCTGTACCCGATCGCCCTGATCCGGCATGCCCCGACGCATTTCCGTGTAAACATCGTTTTCATATTTCAGGCAGCACATGAGCCGACCGCAGATCCCGGAAATTTTCGTGGGATTCAGGGACAGGTTCTGAACCTTTGCCATCTTGATAGATACGGGTTCGAAATCCGGCAGCCAGCTGTGGCAGCAAAGTGCACGGCCGCAGCCGCCGATCCCGCCGATCATCTTGGCCTCGTCTCTTACACCGATTTGGCGCAGTTCGATACGCATCTTAAAGATGCCTGCCAGATCCTTTACCAACTCACGGAAGTCTACACGACCGTCTGCGGTAAAATAGAAGATGATCTTGCTGTTATCGAAAGTGTGTTCTACATCGATAAGCTTCATTTCCAGCTTATGCTTCTCTACCTTTTCCCGGCAAAGATTCATATCCCGCTCTTTCCGCTTCAAGGTCTCTTCGTGCTGAACACGATCCTTTTCCGTGGCGATCCGCAGGATCTTCTTTAAAGGAGCAACGATCTCCTTCTTGCTTACTTCCTTAATATCTTCAGCCACCGTACCGAACTCCAGCCCCCGGGCAGTTTCTACAATAACACTGTCACCGGCCTGAAGATCATGGTTGTTGGGGTCGAAGTAATAAATTTTGCCGGCCCTCTTAAATCTGACGGCTGCAACCTTAATCATAATAGCCTCCTGTTGGCAGGGAGTCCCCGGCCAATATCTTCAATATCATGTCTTTCAGAGCATAGGCCGGACGCATATCCCGATCCAGTTTTCTCCGGGCCTCTTCAATAAAAGAGATGTCCCGCCGGGAAAGCCCAAGCTCCCTATAGTTATCTTCGAGGGAATCCAGAAAGGCTCTGGCCTGATCGCGGCTTTCAAGAGCCGGTTTCATAGCTTCCGAAACCAAGTAAAAGGCCTTGCCCTCTTTCATCATCTTTCCCACAGCAAGAGCAGCGTCCTGCATATCGGGAAATTCTCCGCCTTCGCTCTCTTCCGTCAACCGGCAGATCACACAGCGGGAACGTATCGTCTGCAGGAGGTTTTCCACGTTGGCAGAGACCAAAACGATCACCGCCCTCCCGGGAGGTTCCTCCAAAGTTTTCAAAAGTTTGTTTTGGGCTACGGGGTTCATTTTATCAGCCTGGGTGATCAAAGCCACATTCCGATCTCCCTCATAGGGCCGATTCTTCAGCCTTGCCTGAAGCTCCAGGATCTGATCCTTTTTAATGCTTCCCCCATCCGGCTCCACTACGATCAGATCTTCGTGATTGCCGTGCAGCAGCTTTCGACAGGGAAGACAATTTCCGCAGCCACCCTCTTCTCCGGGTTCCCGGCAAAGGACCAAACGGATCAAAGCATCCGCAGCAGTCCGGCCAAGTTCTCCGGAAGGGGCCTCGATTATGTATGCGTGGGAAAGGGTCCTGCGGACAGCCGCCCGGCTGAGCCTGGCCACAAAGTCCTTATAATCCAAAGTGTTCCCTTACCTTTCCGATAATGTCTCTGTGGATCTCTTCCACAGGACGGGTGCCATCCAGTAAAACGATCCGTTCCGGATACCGCTTTGCCAAAGCCTGATAGCCTTCGTAAACCTTGTAGTGGTAGTCCAGACACTCCGCTTCCAGACGATCCATTTCGCCGCCCCGGCAAACCCGGCTTCTTCCGGTTTCCGGATCCACCATCAGCAAAAAGGTCAGATCCGGCATAATGCCGTCTACAGCAGCTTCGTTGATCTGTTCCACAACATCACCCAGTTCCCGGCCGTAGCCCTGGTAGGCGATGCTGGAATCCACATAGCGGTCGCAGATCACGATTTTCCCCTCTTCCAAAGCGGGGCGAATGACCTGGGCCACGATCTGCGCACGGGACGCAGCATAAAGCAAAGCCTCGGTCAGAGGCTGAATATCTTCGTTCTCCCGATCCAGGATCAAGCCCCGGATCTTTTCACTTACGGGATTTCCTCCAGGTTCTCTGGTAAAAAGAATTTCCTGACCCTCAGCTGTCAAGTACTCTCTGAGCAGCTGGATCTGGGTGCTTTTTCCCGAGCCGTCAGGTCCCTCAAAGGTAACAAACCATCCCTTCACAGGACACCCTCCTATCTGCTCTTTTTGTGCTGGGGCTTTTTCATGACTTCATCAAAAAGCTTGTTCAGAAAAAAGATGCAAACACAAAGAACGGGAACGCAGAGCAAACCGAGAAATACCAATTTCAGAATTTCCAAAGTTTCCATGGTCAGCAATGCAATCCCCCTCCTTTTTTCTCTAACCAAACAGCGGAGTGCTGAAATATCTCTCCGCAGTGTCGGGCAAAATGGTAAGAACGGTCTTACCCTTACCCAACTTCTTTGCCAGCTGCAATGCAGCAGCTACATTGGTGCCGCTGGAGATACCGCACATGATACCTTCCAGACGGGCCAGGTCCTTGGCTGTTTCAATGGCCTCTTCATCAGAAACGATATAGATATCGTCATAGATCTCCGTATTCAGATTGTCGGGGATCAGGCCGTCGCCGATACCCATCTGAAGGTGGGTCCCTACATTACCGCCTGCGAGAATAGCAGCATGTTCAGGCTCTACTGCCCAGATCTGCATTTGGGGATTCTTTTCCTTCAGAACTTCGCCGATACCGGAAAGAGTCCCGCCGGTACCTACGCCGGAGCAGAATCCGTCAATAGGACCATCCACCTGCTCCAGGATCTCAAGAGCAGTGTGGCTCTTGTGGGTCATGGGATTTGCAGGATTGGTAAACTGCTGGGGTATGTAAACACGGGGATCAGCTTCCGCCATCCGGACTGCGGCATTTAAGCATTCCTGGATGCAGTCCCCGATATTGCCGTCGTCATGGACCAGCTTGACTTCTGCACCGTAGTGCTGCACCAAAAGCCGCCGCTCTTCGCTGACGGAGTCGGGCATGATGATCACGGTCTTGTATCCTCTTACCGCACCGACGAGAGCCAGGCCGATTCCCTGGTTTCCGCTGGTGGGTTCCACAATGATGGTATCCGGCTTGATGATGCCGTCCCGTTCACCCTGGAGGATCATGTTGTATGCGGTTCTGGTCTTAATGGAACCACCAACATTCAGGCCTTCGAACTTTACGAGGACCTGTGCTCCTTCGGGATCTGCCATACGGTTCAGGCGAAGGACAGGGGTATTTCCCATAGCCTCTAAAACATTATTATAAATCACGAGCTGTCTCCTGTTTCTGCAATTAGTCTTCCACCCGGCGGATCTTTGCGCCGATGGAGATGAGTTTCTTTTCGAAGGAGGAATAGCCTCTTTCGATGTGGTAGATCTCCGAGATCTCCGTTTCGCCCTCTGCACGGAATCCGGCCAAAACCAAAGCGGCACCGGCACGCAGGTCTGTGGCGATAACAGGCGCACCCATCAAAGGACGCTGGCCCACGATGACAGCACTCCGGCCGTCGATCTTGATATCCGCACCCATTCGGTTCAGTTCACCGATGTGCATATAGCGATTTTCAAAGACGGTTTCCACGACCATGCTGGTACCTTCAACAGTGGTCAGCAGAGCCATGAACTGGGACTGCATGTCCGTGGGGAAACCGGGATAAGGCAGAGTTCGGATGTCCGTGGCGATCAGAGGATTTACATCCCCTCTTACCCGCAGACCATCTTCATTATCTTCCACAACAGCGCCGCACTCCATGAGCTTGGCACTGATGGATTTTACGTGATCGGGAACCACATTCTTCAAAAGCAGATCGCCTCTGGTGATGGCCGCAGCCACCATAAAGGTTCCGGCTTCGATCCGGTCAGGGATCACGGCATGACGGGTACCCTTCAAAGCAGGCACACCTTCGATCCGGATCATATTGGTTCCGGCGCCCTTGACCTTGGCACCCATCTTGTTCAGGAAGTTGGCCAGATCTACGATCTCAGGCTCTTCCGCTGCGTTTTCAATAACGGTAACACCCTCCGCAAGGGTAGCTGCCATCATGATGTTTTCCGTAGCCCCTACGCTGGGGAAGTCCAAATAGACCTTGGCACCCTTCAGCTTGTCCGCCCGGGCAACCACATAGTCCGGACCCTTTTCGATCTCCGCACCCATGCTTTGGAACCCCTTCAGATGAAGGTCAATGGGACGAAGGCCGATGGAACAGCCGCCGGGAAGAGAAACCTTTACCTTTCCCTGGCGGGCAAGGATGGGCCCCATAACCAGAATGGAGGCTCTCATCCGGGTAACCAGATCCCGGGGAGCTTCCCATGTTGTAATATCCTTTGTATCTACGTTGACGATCTCGTTTTCATAGTCTTCTTCTACAGAAGCACCCAGGCTCCGCAGGAGTTTGCACATGACGTCTACATCCAGCAGATTGGGTACGTCCGAGATCTCACAAGCATCCCCTGCAAGGATCGAAGCAGCCAAAATGGGCAGAACCGCATTTTTAGAACCGCTGATAATGACCTCGCCGCGAAGGGGACCGGAATTTTCCACAATATATTTTGCCACGAATTGCCTCCGCTTTTTATTTCTGAATGACCTGTTTATCGGTCAAAATTGCACCACAAATTGGCGTGAATAGAACACGCCCATACCATTATATCCCCAATTATTTCCGTTGTCAAATGTTAGTGGCGCTGAAAATCGGTGAAATATGCCC
>SVCV01000101.1 GCA_015058185.1 Clostridiales bacterium
CAAGGCTCTTGCGGACAAAAAGAAGGACATTACTGTCAGCGACCTGGAAGCTTTGGCCAACAATATCCGCCGGAAGGTAGTAGGCGGCTGGCAGCTTTTGAGCCACGTGGTAAATGTAGGTCACGGTATTCCCAATACCTCTTACGTAAAAATGCAGCTTAACGATGAAGAGAAGGAAGAAGTTGCAGTTGGTTCCGGTCCTCTGGATGCCTCCTTTAAGGCCATCAACCGGATCACCAATATGCCGGATGTAAAGCTGGAAAGCTTCAGTCTGAAGGCGGTTACGGACGGGGAAGACGCTGTAGGGGAAGCTGTGGTAAAGATCAATCACAACGGAGAACTCTATACCGGCACGGGCATTTCCACCGACATTATCGAGTCCTCGATCCGGGCCTATGTAAATGGTATCAACAAGATCCAGACAGAACAGAAAGGATGATCGCATTATGGGCATGACAATGACACAGAAGATCCTGGCAGCACATGCAGGACTTAAAGAAGTTCATCCCGGTCAGCTGATCAACGCAAAGCTTGATCTTGTTCTGGGAAACGATATTACCACACCTGTAGCTATCAATGAATTTGAGGCCGCTGGTTTTGATGAAGTTTTTGATAAAGACCGCATTGCAATGGTTATGGACCATTTTGTACCTTGTAAAGACATTAAGTCTGCTGCCCAGTGCAAGCAGTGCCGGACTTTTGCAAAGAGATTTGATATTGAACACTTTTATGATGTAGGGGAAATGGGCATCGAACATGCTCTTCTGCCGGAAAAAGGCATCGTAGCGCCCGGCGAAGCCATTATCGGTGCGGACTCTCACACTTGTACTTATGGTGCCGTGGGCGCTTTCTCCACCGGCGTAGGTTCTACGGATATGGGTGCGGCTATGGCAGCAGGGGAGACCTGGTTCAAGGTTCCCTCCGCTATTAAAGTGGTTCTCACAGGCAAAAAGAAGCCCTATGTTTCCGGCAAGGATATCATCCTCACTCTCATCGGCATGATCGGTGTGGATGGTGCCCGGTATCAGTCCTTGGAATTTGCCGGCCCCGGGGTTTCCGAGCTGACCATTTATGACCGCCTTACCATTTCCAACATGGCTGTGGAAGCCGGTGCAAAGAACGGGATCTTCCCCGTGGATGAGGTGACCAAAGCTTACGTGGAAGGCCGTGTAGATCGTCCCTGGACCGCTTATGAGGCCGATGCGGACGCCGAATACGACCGGATCATCGAACTGGATCTTTCCGAGATCGACTGCACCGTTGCCTATCCCCATCTCCCGGAAAATATCCATTCTGCAAGAGAAGGGAAGGATATCGCCATCGACCAGATGTTCATCGGTTCCTGTACCAACGGTCAGCTGGCGGACCTGGCTGCCGCTGCAGAGATCCTGAAGGGCAAACACCTTGCTCCCGGAGTCCGGGGTATCGTAATTCCCGCCACCCAGCATGTTTACAGAGAATGCATGCGCCTGGGCTATACGGACATCTTCCTGGATGCGGGCTGCGTGGTTTCCACACCTACCTGCGGTCCTTGCCTGGGCGGTCATATGGGCGTTCTTGCCGCAGGCGAACGCTGCATTTCCACTACAAACCGGAACTTTGTAGGCCGGATGGGCCATGTGGACAGCGAAGTTTATCTTGCTTCTCCTGCAGTGGCCGCTGCATCCGGTATTGCCGGCTATATCTGCCATCCTGAGGAGGTGCTGAAGTAATGAATGCACAGGGATTTGTACATAAATATGGTGACCATGTAGATACGGACGTTATTATCCCGGCCCGGCATCTTGCCAGCCAGGATCACAAAGAATTGGCATCCCACTGTATGGAAGATATCGATAAGGACTTTATTCATAAGGTAAAAGAAGGAGACATCATGGTAGCCGGTGTAAACTTCGGCTGCGGATCCTCCCGGGAACATGCTCCCATCGCCATTAAGGCCAGCGGCATTTCCTGCGTTATCGCCGCCAGCTTTGCCCGGATCTTCTACCGGAATTCCATCAACATCGGTCTTGCGATTTTGGAATGTCCCGCAGCCAGCGCTGCCATCGAAAACGGGGATGAAGTCAAGGTGGACTTCGACACCGGCATCATCACCAATCTGACAAAGAATCAGACCTATCAGGCGGAACCTTTCCCGGAATTCATCAAAGATATGATCCAGAAAGGCGGCCTGATGGCCTCCATCAAAAAGTGAGGAAATGACCATGGAAAAAAGAATTGCCATCATTCGCGGTGACGGTATCGGCCCGGAGATCATGGCTCAGGCTCAGATCGTATTGGACGCTGTCTGCGAAAAGTTTGGACATCATTTTATTTATGAAGAAGCACCTATGGGCGGAAATGCGGTGGACGCATTTGGAGTACCTTTGCCCCAGAGCAGTTTGGACACTTGTCTTTCCTGTGATGCGGCTTTGCTTTCGGCCATCGGCGGTCCGAAATGGGACTCTATTGAGCCCTCTATTCGCCCGGAGAAAGGCCTTTTAGCCCTTCGGGGAGGTATGGGTCTCTATGCCAATCTTCGTCCTGCACAGCTCTTTTCTCAGCTTGCAGATGCTTGTCCTCTCCGGACGGACATTGCGGAAAAGGGCATTGATTTTGTCGTTGTTCGGGAACTCATTGGCGGGGCCTATTTCGGCGAGCATAAGACATGGACTCAGGAGAACGGTGAGACCGCCGCTTCCGATCTGATGATCTATCGGGAACACGAGATCCGCCGGATCCTGAAGGTGGGCTTTGAGACCGCTATGAAGCGTCGGAAGAAGCTTTGCTCCGTGGATAAAGCCAATGTTTTGGACAGTTCCAAGCTTTGGAGAAAACTGGCGAAGGAGATCGCCGCGGAGTATCCCGAGGTAGAACTTTCTCACATGTATGTGGACAACTGCGCTATGCAGCTGGTTCGGGATCCATCCCAGTTCGACGTTATCGTTACGGAAAACCTGTTCGGAGATATTCTTTCCGACGAAGCCAGCCAGATCACCGGTTCCATCGGTATGCTGCCTTCTTCCAGCCAGGGGGAGGGTACAAGAGGCCTTTATGAACCGATCCACGGCTCCGCCCCTGACATTGCGGGCAAGGATCTGGCAAATCCCATCGGCATGATCTTGGCCGCGGCTATGATGCTGCGCTACAGTCTGGATATGCCTGCAGAGGCAGATGCTATTGAATCGGCCGTAAGCAAGGTTTTGGAATCCGGTCTTCGTACCGGCGACATCATGGCTCCCGGCATGACCCAGGTGGGCTGCAAAGCCATGGGACAGGCCATTGCCGAAGCAATTTAATAAGGACAGATGTGCCGTCGGATCTTTATCGGTCTGACGGTTCGTTTTTTTGAATTTTTAACAAAATTTTAAGATTTTTTTCGGGGTGATCGGGGTATTCTTTTAGTAAGGGACATGCGCTTTTGAAAGCATGAAGGGATTGATATTATGAAAGGGAAGGTAAGACATCTGATAAGAAAAGGACTCCGGTTTTTCCTGAATCCGCGGCTTCTTCTTTGCGGCGGGATCGCGTGGATCATTACCAATGGATGGTCCTATATTCTGTTGGCGCTGGGTGTTTTTCTTGATATTACCTGGATGAAGGCTCTGGGCGGCGGTTATATGGCTTTCCTGTGGTTTCCCATGACCCCGGAAAAGATTCTGACCGTTATGATCGCCATCGGATTGCTTCGGAGATTTTTCCCGGATGATGAGGATACCCTTGCCGTATTAAGAGATTCTTTGGCAAAGGTAAAGAATTCCCTGAAGAGAAAAAAGCCCGGCGTACAGCCGTAATAAATAAAGAAACAGGAGGCAAAAGCTTCCTGTTTTTTTGCCCTAAAAACTGGAGATTGCACAAAAAAACAAAATGCACTATAATATAAACATATTTTTTGAAAAAGCTTATTGTTGTTACAGGTGAATTCCTGCAAAAACCATGAAAGACATTACCGTTATCATCCCTTCCTATAATCCCGGCGACGAACTGATGCTGGTATTGAATAACCTCATTGCCTCCGGCTTTGAGGATATTGTCGTTGTCAATGACGGCAGCAATCCCGCACACGATTCGGCTTTTCGGTATGCTCAAAGTCTTCCCGGGTGTACTGTGATCAGCCATGAGTTCAATATGGGAAAAGGAATGGCTCTGAAGAGCGGTTTTTCTTATTTTTTAAAGAATCGTCCGGAGGGTCTGGGCGTGATCACGGTGGATGGCGACAATCAGCACCACATTGAAGATATTTGTGCCGTAGAGAAAAAGTTCCGGGGAAATCCCGATGCAGTCATTATGGGCGCCAGAGACTTTTCCTCTGCCAACGTACCGTCCTTGAGCCGTTTGGGGAATACTTTGACCCGTTATGCGATCCGTTTTATTTCCGGAATGAAACTTTCGGATACCCAATGCGGTCTGCGGGCGATCCCCGCAAAGTATCTTCCCGATTTTCTCCAGCTGAAAGGTGAGCGTTTTGAGTTTGAGACCCAAATGCTCTTTGAGATCAAGGGCCGGGAAATTCAGCTTTTGGAAGTTCCCATTCGGGCGATCTATTTCGGGGATATGCTTTCCTTCCACTATCGTCCTATAAAAGACACCTTGCTTTTGGGCGGTTTGGTATTCCGGTTCCTGGCGGTTTCCATCATTTCCACTTTGGTGGATCTGGGTGCCTTTACCTTGCTTAACATGCTGCTGATGGGTTCTTTGGAAAAGAGTACCCGACTGCTTCTTGCCACGGTTCTCGGAAGATTGGTGTCTTCCATGGTCAACTTCCTTTTGAACCGCAGAGCCGTATTCCGGAATGCGGAGGGCGGCCAAAGCACATTGGCGCGCTTCTACGCCTGGGCAGTAGTGCAAATGTTCTTGTCCTACAGCCTGGTCTTTTCCTTTACGGAACTTTTGCGGATCCATGGTGGGGGAGAGTCCGGTGCGAAGCTGGTCATTGACTTCGTCCTGTTCTTCGCCAGCTTCCTGATCCAGCGGACCTGGGTTTTCCAACAGAAAAAGCCCTCTCAGCTTCCGCCGAAATAGGGCTTTTTACCAAAATTATATATTCAGTTATTACAGAGACCGGGAGCTTCTTCCTTTTGCGAAATCGGCAAGGAGTTTTGCGGTCTCTTCAATTTCCAGGCATCCGCTGTCGATGGAGAGATGATAGGATCCTGCCAGACCCCACTTTTCACCGGTGTAGTATTCGTGGAATGAAGCTCTCTTTTTGTCGATCTTATGCATGAGTTCCCGGGCGCCTTCTTCCTTTTCCCCATAGTACTTGGTGATACGGTGCAGCCGATCTTCTTCTTTTGCGTGAATAAAGATGTGGGTAGCTTCGGGGTAGTCC
>SVCV01000003.1 GCA_015058185.1 Clostridiales bacterium
AGGGGGCATTCCCTCACTGATCACACACGGGGAAAATGGTTTCCTCTTTGAGGCCGGTGATGTGGAGACTTTCGCCGAATATATTTACAAGCTTTCCGTGGATCAGGACCTGCGCCGGACTTTGGCGGAAAACCTGTTCCAGCGTGCAAAGAACGAGTTCTCTTTGACCCATATGCGAGAAGAGCAGGAACGGGCCTATCACTGCATCAAGGTTCGTCAAAGCCGAAAGGGCCGTCAGGGCGCCGTTATCTGCGGTGCTTACGGCCGGGGAAATGCCGGTGACGAAGCCATTCTGAAAGCCATTCTGATGCAGCTGAAGAAGACCGATCCGGATATGCCTTTCTGGGTCATGACCCGAAACAGAGAAGAGACCCGGGTAACTCACAAAGTCCGGGCTATGTACATTTTCAATGTATTCGCTTTTATCAAACACCTTCGGAGTGCAAAGATCTTTGTAAACGGCGGAGGAAGCCTGATTCAGGACGTAACCTCCTCCCGGTCTCTGTACTTCTATCTCTTTACCCTGATGATGGCCAAAGCCTGCGGCTGCCACGTTATCATGTATGGCTGCGGTATTGGTCCCATCAACTCTGCCCGTCACCGGAGACTGACTGCCAGAGTTCTGAACAAGAGTGCCGAAGTCATTACTTTGCGGGACAGCGTATCTTTGGAACTGCTGCAGGAAATGAAGGTCAACGCCCCCCAGATCCTGCTGGCATCCGACCCCACCGTCACCATCGAAAAGTCCATGAATACTGCCGTATTGGGCGCTTTCATGGCAGAGGGGATCCCTGTCGATGTGCCTAAGATCGGTTTCTGTTTGCGAAACTGGCCTACCTTCAATAACCCTGAAGCGGTGGCTGCTGCGGCGGACTATGCCTACGAAAAATACGGTGTACTTCCCGTATTCATTCCCACAGAGATCCCCAAGGACTTCACTGCCGCTGAAAGCGTTACCCAGTACATGAAGGCTCCTTATCATATCTGTCGCCAGCGTCACTCCGTGGAAGTTCTCATCGGTATGCTGGGCTCCATGAAAGCTGTTGTGGGTATGCGGCTTCACGCTTTGATCTTCGCTACCGCCGGCGGTGCCCCGGTTGTGGGGATTTCCTACGATATCAAAGTTGACAGCTTCCTGAAGGGCATCGGATCCGACTCCTGCATTCCTTTGGCCTCGCTGTCGGAAGAAAACCTGCGGGCAGAGATCGATAAAGCTATGATCCAGGGTCCCGAGTTTGTAGAAACTGCAGCAAAGCGGCTGCGCCAGATGGAACGGATCAATATCGATGCGGTAAAAGACCTTTTGGAAGAAAGATCCGCAGTGAAGAGAGGAGGGGAGCGATAATGCGGCAAATCGTTTGTATTTCCACATCCACCTATCATCCCTTTCCCACCCGGAAACAAAACGTTATGAACCGGTTGGAAGATGCGGAGGTCCTCTATATCGATCCTCCCATCAGCCTGATCGCACCTTTAAAGGATAAGAGCTTAAAGCCCCGGATGAAGGCCCATAAGGCCCCCGGTGAGAAGGTTCGGGATCACATTACCGTCTTTTCTCCGCCTCCTGTTTTGCCCTTCTTCAACAAGTACCGCTGGATCAATAACCGCAACCAAAAGAAGCTGGCCAAGTGGATCCGGAAAAAGATCAAAGAGGCGGGCTTTGAAAAGCCATATCTTTGGTGCTATTCTCCCACTTCCTGCGATTTGGTGGATAGAATCCCCAACAGCGGCGTGATCTACGACTGCGTTGACCGTCACTCGGCTTACCCCGGAATGATCGATCCTCAGGTGGTGGACAAGATGGAAGAAGACCTGGCGCGAAAGGCCGATATGGTTTTCTGCACCGCTGCCGGCCTTTACGATACCTTAGTCAAATATAACGAAAATACGGTCATGATCCCTAACGGAGCCGCCTACGAACTGTTCGCAAAGGCTGCGGAAGGGGAGAAGGCTCCTGAGACGGTAAAGGGACCGGTTTTCGGTTTTGTGGGCATGCTCCAGGACTGCATCGCCTACGATTATCTGGAAGCCTTGGCAAAGACCTATCCCGAAGGCGAGGTTCGCCTTATCGGACGCTCTCTTCCCGGAGTGGATTTCTCCGCTTTGGAAAAGCTTCCCAATGTTAAGTTCCTGGGGCTTCTGCCGCAGACGGAACTTCCCGATCAGATCCGACAGTTTGACCTTTGTCTGAATCTGTTCAAAGAAAATGACCTTTCCAGAGATGTAAGCCCTCTGAAGTTTTATGAGTACCTGGCCACCGGCAAGCCTGTTGTCAGTACCCGGGTCCCCCTTCAGGTAGCGGACTTCGCAGATGTGGTATATATCGCGGAAAATAAAGAGGACTTCATTGAAAAATGCGGGCAGGCCCTGGGTGAATGGGACGATTCGAAGAAAGCCCGTCAAATGGAATATGGGCGGAATTGCTCCTGGGACAGCCGGGTCCGTCAAATGGAAGAGATCCTGAAAGAAAAAGGGATATTCAAATAGGAGGTTAATGAAAGAATGAAAGTTGTAAACGAAAAAGGAAAACTGTTTGGGATCATCAACGTAGTGGACCTGGTGGTTTTGGTGGTGATCATCGCCGTGATCGCAGCCCTTGGTTCCCAGCTCTTCGGTCATAAGGTGACCGATGCAGTCTCTCCCCAGGTGGACCTGACTGCAGAAGTTGTAATTATCGGTGCCGCACCCAGACTGTATAACGAAGTGGAAAGACAGGATCTGGTGGGTGAAAAGATGGTAGCCGGAAACGCTTTCCTGGATGCCTATGTAGAAGATGTATGGTTTGAAGATTATGTAGTACAGGCCGTTACCGACGATGGCACCATTGTGGATGCCAAGGATCCTACGAAGAAGGATATCGTTTTTAAGCTGAAAGCTAAGGTCGCAGAAGACACTGCCAGCCCCAAGGTGGGCAGCCAGGAACTGCGGGCCGGTAAGACCTTTATCGTAAAGACCCAGACCTTTGAATGCAGCGGAACCGTACGCTATGTACAGATTGGCGAGGAAAAATGACAAACATCATAAAAGGAAGCTGTGTCTGCAGAGTGATCCTGTGGATCATTTCCGCATTTCGCAGTAACTGGCAGAAGGGGATCCTGGGAAGGATCTCTGCCGGGTGGAATCGTCATTTTGCGACCAGTGTCACCCGTCGCTTCTGCATCGCTTACTGTGAATTCCCGGAATACGTGCAGACTTCCCGATATGCCAAAGTCCTTCGGGGCATTCGGGGGATCTTTGAACGGATCGGCGATGTCCTCCGTCAAAGTGTTTTTTATAAGGTGGTTTCCGCCTTGTGGGCTTTCTGGTTCTGGCTGACAAAGGGAAGTGTGGTAGGGAAGCTGATCAACAAGCTTCATGCCCGTCAATGGCTCCTCTTAGCCTTTACCATGTATCTGCCCATCGAATATATGATCCGGGACACCCTGAAAATATCTTCTTTGGCATCGGTTTGGGAAGAACTTTTCCTGGTGCTGGCGGTCTTTTTGGTTCTCTGGCGGAGAGCTTTGAAAAAGGCCGAAAACCTGGATCGGGAAACCCCTTTGGATGCCTATATCCTGCTGTTTATGGCTGTGGGCCTTTTGCTCATGTCTTTGGTAAATCCCTGGCCGGCCATCGCTTTTGCAGGCTATCGGATCGTCATGGAATATATCCTTTGGTTCTTCATCATCATTCGCCTTATCGAGGATGATAAGGACATGAAGGTCATGTATGCCGGATTTATGATCATGGCCGGGCTCATTGCCCTCCACGGCTGCTATCAGTATGTCATCGGCGTTGAGATCCCGTCCTCCTGGACTACAAAGACTGAGGCCGGTGTTCGTACCCGTGTATTCTCTTTGACCGGAAGTCCCAATATCTTAGGCTCTCTGATGGTCATGACCACTCCCATGATGGCGGCACTGGTCTATTTCTTCAAGAAGAAGATCTTCAAATTTGGAGCCTTCCTCATGACCGGTGCAATGTGCCTGTGCTTGCTCTTCACCTTCTCCAGAGGTGCCTGGGGCGGCATGGTCATCGCTGTAGTGATCTTTGCACTGATCATAGACCGTCGGATCATCGGACTTTTGGGTCTTGGGATCGCGGCCATTCTCATCGCGGTACCCTCCATCACCAGCCGACTCACTTTCCTGTTCACTCCCGAATATGCGGAAGCTTCTGCTGCCGGCGGAAGAACCCTTCGCTGGGAGACCGGACGGGCCCTTCTTGCGGATTCCAATCCCTGGCTGGGATTTGGTCTTGGCCGCTTCGGCGGTGCGGTAGCCATGGATAATCAGGTGCTGGATGAAACCGATGAATTCCAGTATTTCTACATGGATAACTATTACCTGAAGACTTTGGTCGAAATGGGTTACCTGGGAATGATCTTCTTCATTCTCATGTTGGTGGTGTTCCTGATTTGGGGACTTCGGGCCATCTTCCGCAGTGACTTAAGCTTTATGGCAAATCCGGGCGATACTCTGGTAAAAGCCCAGGGGAACTATCGGGTTCTTACTGCAGGTATTTTCTCTGGCATGTGCGGAGTTTTGGTTCATTGCTATTTCGAAAATATTTTCGAAGAACCCTATATGACTTCCTACTTCTGGGGACTTGCCGCCTTGCTCATGTATATGGGTCTTTTCCGACCGAAAGATCGGGCGAAAAAGGGGCTTGTCTAATGAAAAAACAGACCTTGACAGTCCGTTTTCCTCAGGTTATATTTTAGATAAGGATTGCCGTCTTTGGTTGGGCGGCTGGTCCACGAATGGGTTCAGACCGCTTAGTCGCAAAGATTAGGCGGTCTGGTTATTTTTTCCTGTAAATTAACAGGCTTACAGTTACAACTCCAACTAATACGAGTACAAACTCAAATAAGCTTTCATATGTAACCATAATACCACCTCCTTCCAGGAGGTGGACCAGTCCGTCAAACGGCAATCCTTGCATATCACTATAACATATTTAAAATAGTATTTCTATACAAAAATGTAATTTAATGTAAAATATTGGATCGTAAAAACAGCACGGTATTTTCCCGTGCTGTTTTGTTTTACTCTGCGTATTGAACCTTTAATTCGATGCGGTCGGGCAGGGCGGTAAGGTCCGTTTCCGCCACCTGCAGGGGATAGGTGAGCTCCTGGGCTAAAGTCAGACCCGGCTCCGGATCCCGAAAGTCTGTATAGACAATGAGCACCTTTTGCTCATCCTCTTCCGCAAGTTCCATTCTGGCAATGTTGATATCGTAGCCGGTGGACGGCTTTTCTCCCCGGGAGGCGATCACATACACCTTGTCATCCACCACACAGGCAAGGGCTCGCTCCATGGCCCGGTATTGGGGAATGACCTGGCTCGTAATGGACTGAGGGATCTCTGAGTCGCTGAGGATCCGAAAGTCCACAGCAGTCCCTCCGCTGAGACTGGTACAGGCCATCAGTGCAATGATGATAATGATCACCGCCGCGATCACGACCTTTACGGCCTTTCCTTTACAGAAGCAAATGATTTTTTCCACTAAAAAACTCCCTCCTCCGAAGCATGATTACCGTTTGTAAACTCTATTCGGAGGGGGAGCTTGTTATGCAGGGTATTTCCGCTTATTTCAGCAGATCCTTTACGGCTGCAGCGATGTCAGCTGCGGTGAGGCCGTAGGCGGCCATGAGTTCAGCGGGTTTGCCGGACTGGCCGAATACATCCTGTACGCCGATCATGCGCATGGGAACGGGGCAGTTCTTTGCCGTGACTTCTGCAACAGCAGATCCTAAGCCGCCCATGACAGAATGTTCTTCTGCGGTAACGATGCCCTTGGTTTCCTTTGCGGCCTTCAGGATGATCTCTTCATCCAAAGGCTTGATGGTGTGCATATCGATGACTCTGAGGCTGATGCCTTCTTCTGCCAGCTTTTCTGCAGCTTCCATAGCTTCGGCTACCATAACGCCGGTGGCGATTACGGTGCAGTCGGAACCGTCCTTCAGGCAAACGCCCTTGCCGATCTCAAATTCCTGGTCGTCATTGTAGAATACGGGAACGGCAGCTCTGCCCAGGCGAACATATACGGGACCATCCAGTTCTGCGGCTGCCCGGATCAGCTTCTTTGCGGAAGGGGAGTCTGCAGGATTCAGAACGGTCATGCCGGGGATAGCTCTCATGAGAGCCAGGTCTTCATTGCACTGGTGGCTGGCACCGTCTTCCCCTACGGTAAGGCCTGCGTGAGTTGCGCAGATCTTTACGTTGGCGTGGGGATAGCCGATGGAGTTCCGGATGATTTCATAAGCTCTGCCGGATGCGAACATGGCGAAGGTGCTGGCGAAAACGGTCTTACCGGAAACGGCCAGGCCTGCTGCGATGGCGTACATGTTCTGTTCGGCGATACCGATATTGAAGAAGCGGCCGGGATGTGCCTTTGCGAAAACCTTGGTCTGCGTGGAACCGGAAAGGTCTGCGTCCAGAACTACAATATTTTCATTTTCGGTGCCCAGCTGTGCCAGGATCTCACCATATGCCTGTCTGGTTGCGATTTTATCTGCCATTAGAGTTCACCTCCCAGTTCTTCAAGAGCCTGCTTCAGCTCGTCATTGTTGGGTGCTTTGCCGTGCCATGCATTGGTGTCTTCCATGAAGGAAACGCCCTTGCCCTTGATGGTCTTGGCTACGATCACGGCGGGCTGACCCTTTACAGCCTTTGCTTTCTGCAGCGCTTCGTCGATGGATTTTACATCGTGGCCGTCTGCATCGAAAGCAGCCCAGCCGAAGCTTTCAAACTTCTCCTTGATCGGAGTAATGGTCATAACTTCTTCATTGCGGCCGTCGATCTGGATGCCGTTCCAGTCTACGATAGCGGTGAGATTGTCCAGCTTGTAGTGAGCAGCTGCCATAGCGGCTTCCCAAACGATGCCTTCCTGGATCTCACCATCGCCCAGCAGTGCATATACACGGCCGGGAGCATTGTCCAGCTTGCCTGCCAGTGCGATACCAACGGCTGCGGAGATGCCCTGGCCCAGAGAACCGGTGGACATTTCTACGCCGGGAACTTTCTTCATGTCGGGATGTCCCTGGAACTTGCTGCCCAGCTTACGCAGGGTCATGAAGTCTTCCTTGGGGAAATAGCCCCGTTCGGCCAATGCGGCGTACAGTACGGGAGCTGCGTGGCCCTTGGAGAGAACGAACTTATCTCTTTCGGGCATCTTGGGATTTTCGGGATCCAGGTTCATTTCTTTGAAGAAAAGAACGGCTGCGATCTCGGCTGCAGACAGGGATCCGCCGGGATGGCCGGAGCCTGCTGCGTGGAGCATGCGGACGATGTCCTGACGAATGTCATTTGCCCGCTTTTCCAACTGGGAATAGCTTTCATTCAATACGGTCATTATTGTAATTCTCCTTTCCCGGCAGATTTTCTGCCGAACAAGACTCTTAACATAAATACGGGGAGGGACAGCATCCGCTTCCAGCGGGAAGGCTGTTTGATCAGGCGGTAGAGCCACTCCAGTCCATGTTTCTGATAGAATTCGGGAGCCCGCTTGACTTCGCCGGCCCATACATCCAGGCTGCCGCCTACGCCGATGGCAGCCCGTACGCCGAGAATTTCCTTATAGGTTTCTACGAACTTTTCCTGTTTGGGAGAGCCTAAGGCTACACAGAGGAAGTCTGCGCCGGAATCCTTGATCCGCTTTGCGATCTCCGGTTCCTCTTCCTTTTTGAAGTATCCGTGCTGTGTGCCGGCGACTTTCAGGCCGGGCCATTTTTCCTGCATCTTTTTTGCTGCAGCTTCGGCGATGCCGGGCTTACTTCCTAAGAAGAAGGCAGAGCCTCCGGTCTTTTCCAGTTTCTCCAGCACACGGCTGAGGAAGTCGATGCCCGTAACTCTTTCCCTAAGGGGATGTCCCAAAATTTTTGAGGCGTATACCAAACCGATCCCGTCAGGAATGACCAGATCGGCTCTTTTGATGATCTGTTCCAGCTCGGGGTCTTTTGTGGCATTCACCAGGATCTCCGAATTGGGGGTGACGATGAGGCTGCATTCCGGAGTTTCCATAAGATGGTCAAAGATCTCCACCGCAGTCTCCATATCTACAAGATCCACAGGGATCCCTAAAATGTCAAGGCGTTTTCTTTCCATAAAATCCTCTTAAAGCTCGGGAGAGCAAATATTTACGGCAAATATTATACTATAACTCTCCTTTCTTTACAATCCCGGCGACTTATGTTATCATTTCTAAATGTAAAAAAACGCTTTCGCCCGGAGTGCCCGGTGCGAGCAGACGGAGGAAAAAATCATGCAGATCTGCGTCATTGGTTTAGGATATATCGGTTTGCCTACTGCAGCGGTTTTCGCCGCCCACGGCCATCAGGTAGTGGGGGTGGACAAGAACCCTGCTGTTTTGGAAGCCTTGAAAAAGGGTGAGGTCATTATTGAAGAAGTGGGCCTGCCCCAGTTAGTAAAAGAAGTGGTGGAAGCCGGTTCTCTGCGCCCCGCAGAAGCTCCGGAAGCCGCGGATGCCTTTATTATTTCCGTTCCCACTCCCATCAAGCCGGACAAGGGTTCCGACCTCTCTTATGTAGAGTCCGCAGCCAGAAGCCTGCTGCCGGTTCTGAAGAAAGGGGATCTGGTCATTCTGGAATCCACTTCTCCTGTAGGGACTGTAGACGATGTACTGCTCCCCATTTTGGCCGAATCCGGACTGGATCCGAAAACGGACCTTTATGTGGGACATTCCCCTGAGCGGGTCATTCCCGGAAAGATCCTGGAAGAACTGATCCAAAACGATCGGATCGCCGGCGGCATCAATCCCGAATCCGCAAAGAAGATCTCTGAACTGTACAAGACTTTTGTAAAGGGTGAGATCTATGAAACCACTGCCAGCACCGCAGAACTCTGCAAACTGGCGGAAAATACCTATCGTGATGTAAATATTGCCTTTGCCAACGAGCTGGCAAAGATCTGTGAATCTCTGGACATCAATGTTTGGGAACTGATCAGCCTGTGCAACAAGCATCCCCGGGTCAATATCCATCAGCCCGGTCCCGGTGTAGGCGGACACTGCATCGCCGTAGATCCCTGGTTCATCGCCGAAAAAAGACCGGAACTGGCAAAGATCATTCGTCTGTCCCGTGATACCAACGATTCTATGCCTGCTTACGTGGCAGACCGGGTCATGGAGATCCTGAAGGGTGTGGATCAGCCCAAGGTAGGGATCCTGGGTGTTACCTATAAGCCCGACGTGGATGACATGAGAGAAAGCCCCATTCTGGAACTCATCGAGATCCTGGAAGAGAAGGGCGTAAACGTAGCCGTAAACGATCCCTTCGTAAAGAAGTATGCGGGCGATGTTTTGGAAATGGCAAAGGATGCGGACCTGCTTCTGTTAGGGGTCCATCATAAAGCCTTCCTGGATCTGCCCTTTGAACAGCTGGCCCAGGCTATGCGGAATAAGAACTTCTTCGATACCCGGAACTTCCTGGATGCAGAAGCTCTCCGAAAGGCCGGCTTCTCCGTCTCTGTTTTGGGAATTTAAAGAGTTGAAGCGAGCATAAAAATTCTCCTCTCATTTCTGAGAGGAGAATTTTTTATGTGTTGAAAAAAGAGAGGATTAAGATTCTAATTCAGATTCCATATTGGCCATGATCTTTTTAATGATCTGCTTTTGGGTCTCCATTTCTTCCGGGGTCAGTCCTTTGCAGAGGCTTTGGAACAAAACTTTGCGCCGTTCTTTCAGCTTTTCCACGATGGGGGCTGCCGCTTCTTCGATCTTTAAATGGACCAGTCTGCGGTCATCAGGGTCGTGAACGAAGCTGATAAACCCTCGTTTGGCGAGAGAGTCTGCGGCTTTGCTGACCAAAGACTTGGATACGGAAAGTTCTTCCGCAATATCTTTGGAAAGGTCATGGGGAAGATTGTTTGCCAGGAATAAGAGCACATCGATTTCTCCTAAACTGAGGTCATGTTCCCGCATTACATCCGCATAATGCTTGTTATGCAGCTTCCGGATCTTTCCTGCGAATGCAAAAAGACATTCTGCGGTATTGTGCGTATTCTTTTCCAAGGTCATAAGGATCCCTCCGGTCTATCTTTCTTCCATGGGAACGTAAGGCCGTTCCTGGGAAATGCTCTTATATGCGGGACGGATGATCTTTCCGTTGTTGATCAGCTCTTCCATTCTGTGGGCGCTCCACCCGGCGATCCGGGCGATGGCGAACAGGGGAGTGTAAAGCTCTTCCGGAAGCCCTAAGATCCGGTAGGCAAAACCGCTGTAGAAGTCCACATTGGCACTGACGCCTTTGTAGATCTTGCGTTCTTTGGCGATGACTTTTGCCGCCAGTTTTTCCACCTTCGCGTAGAACTGAAACTCTTCTGCACAGCCCTTTTCCTCGGAGAGATTTTCCACGAATTTACGAAAAATGGTGGCTCTGGGGTCGGAGAGGGAATAGACTGCGTGGCCCATTCCGTAGATCAATCCGGCCTTATCAAACCTTTCTTTATTCAGGAGACCTGACAGGTAAGCGGAGATCTCCTCTTCATCGGTCCAATCCTTTACCTGTTCCTTCATGTCGTCGAACATGTGAACGACCTTGATGTTGGCGCCGCCGTGTCGGGGGCCCTTCAAAGAGCCTAAAGCGGCTGCAATGGCGGAGTAGGTGTCCGTTCCTGTGGAGGTGGCAACATGGGTGATAAAGGTAGAGTTATTGCCGCCGCCGTGCTCGGCGTGGAGGATCAGGGCCAGATCCAGTACCCGGGCTTCCAGGGGGGTGTAGTTGCTGTCCGGCCGAAGCAGGTGCAGAATGTTTTCCGCTGTGGACAGGTTTGCTTTCGGTGCGTGAATGAACAGGCTTTCCCCTTCGATATAGTGCTTACAGCTCTGGTAGCTGTAAACCGAGAGCATGGGAAATACGGCGATGAGCTGGAGGCACTGCCGCAGCACATTTTCCGGCGCCAGGTCATTGGCCTGCTCATCATAGGCATATAGGGTGAGAACTCCCCGTGCCAGGGCATTCATCATGTCGTTGGTGGGAACCTTCATAATGGTGTCCCGGACGAAGTTTGGCGGAAGGGTTCGGTATTCTGCTAAAAGATCGCAGAAAGTGTCCAGCTGCTTTTGTGTTGGAAGCTCCCCGAAGAGGAGCAGGTAAGTGGCTTCTTCAAAACCCCTGCAGGAACCTTTTTTACACCCCTTAACGATATCTTCTACATTGATCCCCCTGTAAAAAAGCTGTCCCTCAGCCGGTACGGATTCCCCGTTCACCATCTTTGTGGTGCGGATCTCGGAAATGTCCGTAAGTCCGGTCAGGACTCCTTTTCCGTTTACATCCCGGAGACCCCGTTTGACATCGTATTTCCGGAAAAGTTCTTCTTCGATCCGGTTGTGGCTTCGGCAAAGATCCGTCAGTTCCCGCAAAAGCGGGGCGACGGTCGGTGTTGTATACGCCATGGTGCAATTACCTCCCCTTTTTGTATTTGTTCTCTAATCCAACAGGCATGCCATAATGATACCCGATTTATTGAAAAGGAAACAGTTTACTTTTCAACTATTCTATCATGAAAAAAATTCCCCTGTCAAGAAAGGCAGGGGAATCTTTACGAAAGTTTAATGCTTCTTTATTTGTGACTTTAGGAAGCCTTGTTGCCGTGGATGCGGATCTCCTTCAGCATAGCGTTCAGCATGGTGGGAGTATCTTCTTCGGTGGCGTAGAGGATGAGGATCATTTCACCTGCGTGGGAATCGATGAAGGCGAAACCGCCGAACTGGATGTGAGCCCCGTTTTCATCAAGGTAGTCGGTGATCATCTTAACGGCAGGGGTGTCGCCATAATTTACATAGCCGATCTGGGGAGTGGTATAGTTCAGTCCCTGGGATTCCAATGCGTCGCAGAAAATGCTGGTCCACGTTTCCAGAGTGAGAGCCTGAACCGTCAGTCCTTTGTAGCTTTCATTCTTTGCGCCCTGTACATTTACGGCAGCGATCTCGTCGGCGTAAATGGTGGTTCCGCTTGCTTCATCGTAGTAGGGCTCTGCGTTGGCGTGCATAGCGAAGGTCAGGCAGTCGCCGTAGGAGTAGGCTTTCAGCAGGTTAATGGTCTTCCGTTCTGCGGGAACAGCAACTCTTGCGATGATGGCAGCAGCTTCTGCTCTGGTGATGGTGTCATAGGGCTTGAAGTTGCCGTAAGCATTGCTTCCGGTGAGAACGCCGGCCTGATAGAGATCCAGGATCTCTGCAGCGAAGGAGGTGTCGACGGTTACGTCAGGAACACTTTCGATCACGTTGATCAGGGGAAGTTCGCTTGCGGGCAGAGACTTTGCAAAGATGCCTGCCATACCGGCTCTGGTGATCTTTGCGTCAACATCGGGGAATGCGGCTTCGGTGATCAGGCCATTTGCCAGTGCATAGTCCACATAGGGCTTGTACCAGGCTTCGCCGTTGGTGCCGTTTGTCAGAGTGCAGGCGCCTTCTGCATAGGTCTGGTGTACGCGGGCGGCCATAACGATGGCCTGTGCAACGGTCAGATCGCCGGTGGGCTTGAAAGTCGTTGCGCTGGTACCGTTCATCAGACCGTATTCGTAGCATGCCTGAATAACGGAAGCGGCCCAGTGGCCGGAAACGTCAGTAAACTGGTTGCTGTAAGTGTTGCTCTTGGTGAAGTTGTCCATGCTGTTTGCCGCTGCGAAAACGGGAGCTGCGCACAGGGAAAGTGCCAGCACCAGAGCCAATACGATGGTGATAAATTTTTTCATGCTCGTTTACCTTTCTGGATGTCACTACAACTTGTGCAGGCGGAACCTGTCACGCTTACAATTATACCGCAGGCATTTTTTTTTACAATGCCGAGGGAACAAAAAGAAGATTCTTTCTATCTAAACAGCGATGAAGGAAGGCTTTCTTTCCCGGAAGGTGGCTACATAGCGGAAGCCTGCTTCCTTTGCCAGGGCCACCGCATCTGCATGGTGATCGCCTACATGTTCCGGATAGTGGGCATCGGATCCGATGGTGATCACTTCACCGCCGACTTTCTTAAAGGTTTTCAGAATGTCCAAAGTGGGGGTGGTCCGTCTGCCCATCTTGTAACGGTAGCTGGAGGTATTGATCTCAATTCCCTTGCCCCGTTCGGCCAGATTCCGGAGAATATCCTCCCGAAGTTCTTTGGTCAGGCTGTCCTTTGCGATCTCCGGAGAGTAACGGTCAATGATGTTGAAGTGGCCCACTACGTTGAAATCTTCAAACCGGGCGAGGCAGTCTTTCATATAAGTGTAGAAGCCGATGTAGACCTCTTCCACGGTACGGTCCTTAAAGAGCAGGTCTCTCCGATAAAGGTCAAAGCCCTGCGCGCAGTGGAAGGATCCGATAATGAAATCATAGGGATAGGCATTTGCGGCTCTGCTGCATTCTTCCAAAGCGTGGCTCTGCAGGCCAAGCTCCATTCCTTTTACGATGGTGATCCGGTCCTTAAAGGTCGCCTGCGCCTTTTCCAAAGCTTTTTGATAGGCTTCAAAGTCCAAAAGGAAGGTGTAGTCCGGATCCGGATAAAGGGGATCGTAATGGTCTGTGATGGCCATCTCGGTAATGCCCGCTTTACAGGCAGCTTCTATCATTTCATCCATGGGGATGTTTGCGTCATCGGAAAAAAATGTGTGAGTGTGATAGTCGAACATAGGGAACTCCTTGTAATCGTTTTGCTGCATTCAGGATAGCAAATTTGAAGGAATTTTACAACCCCTCAGGCCCTTCGGGCCACAGGGGAGGTGGGTGAGCGCAGCGAACCCGGAGGGGTTGAACCTGTCGGCCTTTTATGGTAAAATATTTGACCGTAAACGAAATTCGACACCATTTGCCGAAAAAGGAGAATATACATGGACGTGATCAAGTTTGACGAAAGAGGTTTGGTTCCTGCCATCGTTCAGGATGTGAATACGAAAAAGGTCCTGATGCTGGCTTATATGAATGAAGAATCCCTGCGGAAGACCATGGAGACCGGTACCACCTGGTTCTACAGCCGCAGCCGCCAGGAGCTTTGGAATAAAGGCGCTACCTCCGGCCATTACCAGCATGTAAAGAGCCTTTCCTACGACTGTGACGGAGATACTCTTCTTGTGGAAGTGGTTCAGGACGGCGTTGCCTGCCATACCGGAAATTACTCCTGCTTCTTCAATACTCTGAAAGAGCGGGACGATCTGGATGAGATCAATCCGGACATCATTACCGACCTGATCGGTGTGATCCGTCATCGTCACGAAAATCCCCAGGAAGGTTCCTACACCAACTTCCTCTTTGAAAAGGGTCTGGATAAGATCCTCAAGAAGGTAGGGGAGGAAGCCTCCGAAGTGATCATTGCCGCCAAGAATACGGATCATGATGATCTGTGCGGCGAGATCAGCGACCTGCTTTACCACACTCTGGTCCTCATGGAACTGAAGGGTGTTACTTTGGAAGACATTAAGAAGGTTTTAACTGAGAGACATCAGTAAATATAAAGGAAGAAGAGCATGGCTGTTTCCGATTTGGAAAAGCTTTTGTTAAAGAAAGCCAAGGCCGGCGATGAAGCCAGCTTTGAGCAGCTTCTGACTGGGGTAAAATCCAAGGCGTACAATATCGCTTTGCGGTATCTTCGGGATCCGGAGGACGCCATGGACGCCCTGCAGGAGAGCTTTATCAAAGTTTTTCGCTATCTGAGACAATTTAATGAGGAAAGCAGTTTCGATACCTGGGTCTATCGCATCGTGGTCAACTGCTGCAACGATATGCTGCGTAAAAACAGCAAGCTGCAGACCGTTGACAATTTCGACAGCGAGGAGGATGCGGGTGCTTTTGTGTTGAATCTTCCGGACAGCGGACCGACACCGGAGGAATCCCTGATACGAAGCGAGCAAATGAAAACGCTCCTGGACTGTCTTGAGAAAATCGGGCCGGAATACAAGGAGGCCATCGTCCTGCGGGATATTCAGGGCTTCTCGTATCAGGAGATCGGCGAAATGCTGGATTGTTCCATCGGAACGGTCAAATCCAGGATCAATCGGGCCCGGCTGAAATTAAGAGAAAAAATTCGGGAACAAAGCGGATAGTTTTTCGTCTAATAGTTGAGAGTTCCTGAAATGGTAAGAAATAGAAGTGTATGTTTAACGATTTTGTGTTGTGTTTTGAGAAAGGAGGAGACAGATGAACTGCCGTCAGATGGAAGAAAAAATTTCATTATACTGTGAAGGTCTTCTGGAAGGTGACGAGCTTTGGGCTGCGGAAGAGCACCTTCGTCATTGCGAAGAATGCCGGAAGCTGGCGGAAGAACTGTCTCAGCTTTTAGCCTTAACTGCGGAGATCCCTGAGGTCCCCGTTCCCGAAGAATTTGACGCACGCCTCAGCGCTGCTCTGGCTGCAGAAGGTGCCCGGATCCGTGCGGAACAGGCTGCATCCGCCGCTGCACCTAAGAAGAGAAAGCCCTGGAAAGCTGCCTGTGCAGTGGCTGCCTGCTTCATCATTTGCTTTGCCGTTGTATCTATGGCTCAGGACGGTGGGCTGTCTCTGCCCTCCAATATGGCCATTGGCGGTGCAGGAAGCCCCGAAGTTTCTGCCGATGCTGCGGCCCCGGAAGCTCCTTCGGCTGCTCCCGAAGCTGCGGAAGATATGTTTGACATGGCGGTCTCGGATTCTGCTGCGGCTCCCGCAGCTCCTGTCCCTGCTCCCGAGCCGGAAGCTCCTGCCGGGGACGATTTCAAGATCTATAACGAATGCCTGGGTGCCGGTGACGCACCGTTCCCCGGTGTGTTCAATGGTCTCAGCACCGTATCCGACAGAGGAAATACCCCGAAAGTGATGGCACAGGCGGATGCCGCCTCCGGCCAGCTGATGGATTACATGGTTCAGGCTATGAACGATGGCAATGCTTTGGCCTTCCACTATGCCTTAAATCCCCAGCCGGAAGGTTCTTTGGATGTTCCGGAAGCCTTTGAGGTCCAGTCCTCCGTAGAATGTCTGAATGATGTTCTCGCGGTTTTGGGCGCCGGTACCGTAGCTTATGAGCGCGTAGGCGGACTTCTCACCGTTGACGGAATTTACTACAGGCTTTATACTTTAGAGGAAGATATTGCGGCTCCGGAAGAGGAGACCGACATGAAGAACGGTCTGACTGACGGATCGGAGCGCGTTGAAGAAAAGCCTGCAAACGAGGTTCAGGTAGTGGTTCGTATGACTGCCCTGGGACTGGATGCGGATTTTGTACCCGTTGATACGGAGGAAGGAACAAATGATGACCAAACGACTGGTAATCATTGATGGCAATAGTTTAATAAACCGGGCTTACTATGCAATACAGAAGCCTATGATCACAAAAGAAGGGCTGTACACCCATGGGGTGTACGGCTTTCTTAATATGCTCACAAAGATCCTGGGGGACTACGAACCGGGTTATCTGACCGTAGCCTTTGACCGGAAGGCTCCCACCTTCCGCCATCAGGAATATGCGGAATATAAAGCCGGCCGGAAAAAAATGCCCCCGGAACTGGCCATGCAGCTGCCTTTATTGAAGGAAGTGCTGACTGCCATGAAGATCCCCATTTTGGAGATCGACGGCTATGAAGCAGACGATATTATCGGCACCGTCGCCCGGACGGCGGAGGAAGCCGGTATGGAGCCCTTTATCATTACCGGGGATAAGGACGCTTTGCAGTTAGCCACTAAGGTCACATCCATCATCATTACCCGAAAGGGGATCACGGACTTTGACCGGTATGACGAAGATGCTTTTATTGAGAAATACGGATTTACTCCCACCCAGTTTATCGACTGCAAGGGTCTGATGGGGGACCAATCCGACAATATTCCCGGGATCCCCGGAGTAGGGGAGAAGACTGCCCAAAAGCTGATCATGGAATACGGCACTGTGGCAAACCTGATCGCCTGCATGGAATCCATTCCCAACCAGAAACTGCGGGAGAAGGTGGAGACCTATGCCCAACAGGCTCTCATGAGCCGGCGGCTGGCGGAGATCAATACCCATGTTCCTATCGACTTTGAACTGGAAAGCTTTGTTTTGGAGACCCCGGACTACGGACAGCTCATCGAGCTGTATAAAAAACTGGAGTTCAACAGCTTCTTGAAACGCCTTCCCAGGGAAGCTTTCGCCTATGATCCCTCCGGCGGAGTGGATTGTACCGTGGAAATTCCCGAACTTCCCGAGCCGGATGAGGTCGTTTTGTGTGATTTTGACTGCATTTGCCGTGTTAAGGAAGAACTTAATGCGAATGTTCCTTTTGTATTTAAAGTTTTTCATAACGGCGACCATAAAGACATTCCGAAACTGCAGGGGGCTGCTTTCCTGACGGAAAAGACCTATTGCTACCTGCCTCAGGGACCGGATTTTGTGAATACCCTGAAAGAAATTTTAACTTCCGCAAAGGCACCCATTCTGGGTCACCAGCTGCAGGAAGATATTTATGCACTTTACTGCAACGGGTTTGAGGACTGGGATCCGGAGATCCTGTTCGATACGGCCATTGCCCAGTATCTGATCGAACCTTCCCGAAGCGAATACAGCTTAAACGGACTGTCCATCGCATGGCTCTCCAAAGACTTGCCTAAGCCCGAGGACTTTATGGCCGGCGGGGGACAGCTGGATCTGTTCAGTATGGCGGAAACTCCCCAGGAACCTTCCTGGCAGGAATACGGCAAGGCATGGTGCCTTTGCGTCCGTCAGCTTTGGCCCATTCTCCAGTCCAGGCTGGAGGGGGAAGATCTGATCCCCATCTTTAAACAGGTAGAACTGCCCCTGATCCCCGTATTGTCTTACATGGAAGCTCGGGGCTTCGCTGCGGACCGGGAGGAACTGGTTCGGGCCGGGGAGGCTTTATCTTCCCGCATTGATGAACTGACGGCAGCCATTTATGAAGCTGCCGGGGACTCTTTTAATATCAACTCTCCCAAGCAGCTTGGTGAGGTCCTCTTTGAGCGCCTTGGACTTCCCTTTGCGAAAAAGACCAAGACCGGCTATGCCACCGGAGCGGAGATCCTGGAAAAGCTGCGTCCGGAACATCCCATTATCGATCTGATCTTAGAATACCGGAGCCTGACCAAACTGAAAGGTACCTATATTGACGGTCTTCTTCCTCTGATCCATAAGGATGGACGGATCCATGCCCATTTCCAGCAAACGGTCACCGCCACCGGCCGGATCAGCTGTACGGAACCCAATCTCCAAAATATCCCCATTCGCCAGGAAAACGGCCGCCTTCTGCGGAAGGCCTTCATTCCCGAAAGCGAAGACTATGTTTTGGTAGGTGCGGACTATTCCCAGATCGAGCTTCGGGTCCTTGCTCATATGTCGCAGGATCCGGAACTGATCCAGGCATTCAACGAGGGACAGGACATCCATCGGCTCACCGCTTCCCGGATCTTCAACACGCCCTTTGAGGAGGTCACTTCTCTGCAGAGAAGCAATGCCAAGGCCGTAAACTTCGGCGTTATCTACGGCATGAGCGGTTTCGGCCTGTCTGCAGGTCTGAATATTACCCGTCGGGATGCTGAAAAATACATTGAGGAATACTTTAAGAAATATACTTCCGTTAAGGACTTTATGGATAAGCAGATCGCAGACTGCAAGGAACATGGTTTCGTGACCACCATCCTGGGCCGCCGCCGCAGGATCCCCGAGATCTCCGCATCCAACTACATGGTGCGCCAGTCCGGGGAACGCCTTGCCATGAACACCCCCATCCAGGGCAGCGCTGCGGACATTATCAAACTGGCTATGATCCATTGCCACAAGGCGCTGCGGGATGCAGGACTTCGGTCCGGCTTGATCCTGCAGGTCCACGACGAACTGATCATTCAGGCTCATAAGGATGAGCTGGAAAAAGTGAAAATGCTCCTTGTGGAAACCATGGAGCATGCGTTAGAATTAAGTGTAAGTCTTACAGTTGATTTAAATACCGGAAATAACTGGTATGAATTGAAATAACGGGAACACAAGCAACATGAAGATCATCGGTCTCACCGGCGGCATCGGTGCCGGAAAATCCACAGTATCTGAATACTTGAAAGAACAGGGACTTCCCATCGTGGATGCGGACCGGATCTCCCGGGATCTGACGGCTGACGGCGCACCTTTGCTGGACCTTCTTGCAGAGGCTTTCGGCCCGGAGATCCTTCTTCCCGGTAAGGTTTTGGACCGAAAGGGATTGGCCCGGATCGCTTTTGCCTCGGAAGAGGGGAAAGAGCTGCTGAACCGGATCACCCACAAAGCCATCAACGAAAAGATTTTAGAGGAATTGCATGCATTGGAAGCCTCCGGAACGGAGCTTGCCTTCCTGGATGCTCCTCTTTTATTTGAGGCAGGACTGGATCAATACACCCATCAGGTTTGGCTGGTGGATGCTTCCGAGGAGGTTCGCCTTGCCCGGGTCATGGCCAGAGACGGCCTGTCTGAGGAAGAGATCCTGGACCGTATGGCCCGCCAAATGAGCGGGGAAGAAAAGAGGGCCCGCTCCCACCGGATCCTGGACAATTCCGGGGATCTGGATGCTTTGCATGAACAAATACGCCGCCTGTTGGCGGAGAAGGATATGGAACGATGAAGTTTCGATTGGCAGCCGTTTTTCTGATCTGCATATTATGCCTGACCTGTTTTGCAGGCTGCGGAGAGAATTCGGGATTTTTCCCCTCGGAGGACGAGCCGGAAGCTCCTTCCGTAAGCTGGGTGGAGTCTTTGGATGTACAGATCCCCATCAACCGGATCCGCACGCTGAATCCCGCCGTATCTGCAGATGAGGACACTTATCATATCAATCAACTGATCTATGAGGGCCTTTTCGAACTGGATGAAAAGATGATCCCTCAGCCTTTGCTTGCCGCAAACTATGAATACAGCGAAGACGGCCGCTCATTGCACATCGTTCTGAAAGACGGAGTCCTTTGGCATGATGGCGAAATTTTGACTGCGGAGGATGTGAAGTTTTCTGTAGATGTGTACAAGAAAGCAGGGGAGGTTGGCGTATCGCTCTTTGCCGGTCATGTAGCTTCTATCCGTTCGGTCACCGTGGAAAGCGATACGGAACTGACCATTCGTTTTGCTGAAACCGGCGATACTGCCATTGCTAAGCTGACATTCCCTATTCTTCCTTCTCACGCCTATAAGAATGCCGCCGCTGTTTTGGAACAGGGCAGTGATTTTATTCCCGTAGGGACCGGGGCGTATAAGGTGGAGAGCTTTGATGCTTTGAAGCAGCTGGTCCTCATAGGTCATGACAGCTATCGGGAAGGCTTTGCTCCCAATCGCCTGATTTTCCGGGTCCTGCCGGATAAGGATGACGGTGCTGTACTTTTTGATTCCCTTCAGCTGAATATGGCGTTTATGGATGGTGTGGATCGGGGGATCCTGCTGGATGGCATGGGTCTTCAAATGATCTCCTATGTGACCAACGAAGCGGAGATCCTGGGCTTCAATCTGAACCGGGAACCCTTAAACCGACGGAGTTTCCGCCAGGCTGTTGCTGCTGCCATCGACAAGCAAAAGATCCTGGATACGGCTTATTACGGAAACGGTGTATTCAGCGACACCGCTTATTTCCCGGGATATCTGGGAACGGACTCCCAGTCCCGTCTGATCGCCTATGACTTGAAGGAGGCCAAGCGTCTCTTGAAGGAGAGCGGATATTCCGATCTGGATGGGGATGGCTTTGCCGAAGATGCGGAAGGCAATGTTCCCAAACTGACCATTATTGTGGATGGTGACAATGTTTCCCGTAACCTTTCGGCCCAAATGATCCAAAACAGCCTTGCGGAATTGGGGATCCCCTCCAATCTGGAAGCTTTAACAAAAGAAGATTACCTTGCCCGTTTGGCTGAGGGCGATTTTGATATTTATGTGGGCGGATACCGGATCGATGATGCCGGCGATATGCGTTTCCTCTATCATTCTGCTTATGGAAATCCCGCGGGATACGGAAATGCAGTGTTGGATACGACTTTGGATAAGCTCATGTCCTCTGTGGACACGGAAGAAAAGACCGAGCTGTTCCTTCAGGCGAAAGACCTTATTGTGGAAGAGCTTCCTTATTATTGCCTTTTGTATAAAACCGGAGGTGTGGTTTTGGCGCACTCCTTTATCGGGACCCCGAACCCCTCCTTTAACCATATTTACCAGGGATGTGAAACCTGGCGTTGCATGTATGAGGTAATAGAAGATGCGAATGCAGATGTCGATGCAGCCGATTTACACTAGGGATGAACCCCCGACATTGCAGAAAAAGGCTTTGGATGCAGTACTGACCTGCGTATGTCTTTTGGCTTTCGGCCTTTTCCTGGGCTTTGTCAGCCTTTATTTCGGAGCGTTCCACTTTTCCGAAACCATGTTCCCCTCCTATTTTGCGGTGGATAAACTGGTATTTTTAAATGTGGTTCCTGCGGTATATTTGGTATTTTTACTGTACTTTGCTATTGGCCGGATCCGGTGGTGCTTTGCCATTTCCTTTATCATCATGTTCCTTTTGACATGGGCGAACCACCTGAAGCTTCTGTTCCGCAACGATCCTCTGTTGGTAGGGGACATTCTGCGGTTCTTTGAGTCTTTGGACATGGCCGGAAACTATGGCTTTGATGCCCGGTGGGAACTGCTTTTGTTCTTTGTGGTGGCCATTGCTGCATTTATTTGGGTCAAGAAGATCGTAAAGAAAAAGGCCGATATCCGGGTCCGGATCGTGGGCCTGATCGTATGCCTGGTTTTAGGTTATGTATCCTTCCAAAATATTTATTTGGACCAGAACCTGTATGACAGCCTGAAAAATGAAGAGGAGATCAATACCTGGTCCGCCTCTGAAGTTTATGTTTCCAAGGGATTCCTGTATCCCTTCCTGCACAGCGTGAGCACCAGCCTGGACCGGCCTCCCGAAGGCTACGATGAAGAGGCTGCGGAAGCTTACCTTGCCCAGTATGACTATGACGATATTCCGGAAAAGGAAAAGGTCAATGTGATCGCCATTATGATGGAGTCCTATAATGACTTGTCCAAATTTGAGGAACTGGAACTGAATATCGATGTGTATCGTTATCTCCACCGGATCCAGGAAGAGTCTTACTGCGGCGAGCTGGTGACCAATATCTTCGCCGGCAATACCATCGATACGGAACGATCTTTCCTTACAGGCCACACGGATCTGATCAATTATCGTTCTCCCGTCAATACATATGTTCAGTATTTCAGAGAGCAGGGCTATGTGACCGAGGGCAGCCACCCTTATCACGATTGGTTCTACAACCGCAAGAACATCAATGAATATATGGGCTTTGACAACTATTACTTCTACGAAAACTATTACAAGGATTTCAGCGAAGAACTCAAAGTTCCGGACGAGATCCTGTTCCCCCAGATCATCGAGCTTTATGAGGCGAACAAGGAGACCGGAAAGCCTTATTTCAGCTTTAATGTTACCTATCAGAACCACGGTCCCTATCCTTTGGATGAACCCACGGAGCTGCCCTATGCGGTAAATGACGGATACACGGATGAGGAATACAATATTCTGAACAACTATCTGATGGGCATCGAGAGCACCACCATCCAGATCAATGAGCTGATCAACTACTTCCGGGAAGAATCCGAGCCGGTAGTCGTGATCCTGTTCGGTGACCATAATCCCTGGCTGGGCGATAATAACATCGTTTACGAGGCCATGGGCATGAACCTGGAACTGTCCACTCAGGATGGCTTCTACAATTACTACAATACGCCCTATATCATTTGGGGCAATGACAGCGCCAAGGCTGCATTAAATAACGATCTCCAGGGCGAAGGCCCCAGCATCGGCCCTTACTTCCTCATGAATCAGTTCTTTGAACTGGTAGGCTGGGAAGGAAATGAATTCATGAAGATGGGCAACGATCTTCGGGAAACCATCGACGTGGTCCACTCCACCGGAGCCTTCCGGAGCAGGGGATGGGTGGTGGAAGAACTTTCGCCCCTTGACTATGAAATTTGGAAACCCTTTGAAGACGCCCAGTATTATTGGCGGACACATTTTGTGAAAGATAGGGGTTGACAAAACATCCTAAATTGAGTACACTGTTAAAGGTCTCAATAAGCGGTCGTGGCGGAATAGGCAGACGCGCACGGTTGAGGGCCGTGTGAGAAATCGTGGGGGTTCGACTCCCTTCGACCGCACCATTAAAAAGAGCATCTACATTGTAGATGCTCTTTTTAATTTTTTGCAGGGAGAAGGGAGTCGAACCCGAAAGGGCGCGAACGTCAAGAAAAAGCTTCCGGCGGAAGCTTTTTTAGTGAGCGGTCCGAGGCGACCGAAAGGGGAGCCTCAACTAAATTTTCAGACTTAACAAATTCTTAACAAGTTATCCTTGTTATTTCTGTCAGATTCTGTTATGATAATTTTTGAGCAATTTTATACGTTATTGTGTGTTAGTGTAAGGAGTTAATTATGGATGTTTATAATGCAGTTATAAACGCAATGAGCGGCTTCCTGTACCAGCCCTGGTTTGTACCCGTATTCCTGCTGGTCGGCGGACTCGTTCTGACGATCCGTTCCAAGTTCGTTCAGGGTCGTCTTCTCAAAGAAGCAATCAGAGCGATCAAGGAAAAACCGAAGAATGCTGATGGCGTTTCTTCTTTCGGTGCCTTGATGCTTTCCACCGCATCCCGTGTAGGTACCGGTAACATCATCGGCGTAGCATTCGCTATCTGTGCCGGTGGCCCCGGTGCTGTTTTCTGGATGTGGGTAACCGCTATCATCGGCGGCGCATCTGCATTCGTTGAATCTACTCTGGCTCAGATCTACAAGAGAAAGAGACCTGACGGAACCTTCTACGGCGGCCCCGCATTCTATATGCAGCACGCCCTGAAGCAGAGATGGCTGGGTGTTATCTTCGCAGTTATCATTATTCTGACCTATGCAGTAGGCTACAACATGCTGGCTTCCTACAACCTGCAGTCTACCTTCGCAGCCTTCAGCTTCTATGATGCCACCATCACTCCCGTTGTTATCGGTATTATTCTGGCTGTACTGTTCGGTATCATCGTTATCGGCGGCGTAAAGCGTCTGGTAAAGGTTACCGGTCTGCTGGTTCCCATCATGGGTGTCCTCTACGTTATCGTAGCCATCATCGCTATGATCATGAACGCTGACAAGCTGGGCCCCATGTTCGGCATGATCTTCGAAAGCGCATTCGACTTCAAGGCGATCTTCGGTGGTTTCGCCGGTTCCTGCATCATGAACGGTATCAAGAGAGGCCTGTACTCCAATGAAGCTGGTATGGGTTCTGCTCCCAACGCCGCTGCAAACGCAGATGTATCCCACCCCGTTAAGCAGGGTCTGGTTCAGATGCTGTCCGTATTCATCGACACTCTGATCATCTGCTCCGCAACCGCTTTCATGTGCCTGTCCTCCGGCTTCGCTGCAGAATCCACCATGGACGGTGCAACCTATGTACAGGGTTCTCTGGCAGAAACCTTCGGCGCATTCGGTCCCATCTTCATCGCCGTTGCAATGTGCCTGTTCGCATTCACCACTCTGATCGGTAACTACTCTTACTGCGAAGGCTGCCTGGCCTTTATCATTAAGAAGACCCCCAGCAAGGCAATGGTTCTGGTATTCCGGATCATCGCTTCCGTTCTGGTATTCGTTGGCGCTATTGCCAGTGCCGGTACCGTATGGAACACCGCAGACGTACTGCAGGGTCTCATGGTAGTAATCAATATCCCCGTGATCCTGATCCTCATGGGCCCCGCTATGAAGGCTCTCAAGGACTACACCAAGCAGCGGAAGGAAGGCAAGGATCCTCACTTCGTTGCTTCCGAAGCCGGAATCAAGGAAGACGGCCTGGATTGCTGGAAATAAGCTGATTTAATGTGATTTAACTCAGGTATCCTGTCGGACCAAAGTGTCCGGCAGGATATTTGCTGTCTATAAAGCCGGGTCGGTTTTGTAACAGCCCATCAAGAAAAACTGTAAAAAAGCGGCTGCGGGCGAATCCCGGCCGCAGCACAAAGGAAAAGATATTCATGAAAAACATTGTAAAAGCTTATGTGCAGGTTCCTCTGATCCTGCGCATCGTGATCGGTCTGGTGATCGGTATTATTCTGGGTCTTGTGGTCCCTTCCGCTGCCGGCATTGCTGTTCTCGGTAATATTTTCGTTAGCTTGCTGAAGAGCATTGCACCTGTTCTGGTATTTATCCTGGTTCTTGCCTCTATTGCAAAGGCCGGTCAGAACATCGGCGGCCGCTTCCGTACGGTTATCATCCTGTATCTGGTAAGCACCTTCGTTGCCGCAGTGGTTGCTGTATTTGCAAGCTTTGCCTTCCCCACAACGATTCCTCTCACGGACGCTGTTGATAAGGTTGCTCCTGCAGGCCTGGGCGAAGTTTTCACCACTCTGCTGAACAATCTGCTGGCTAACCCCGTATCCGCACTGATGAATGCAAACTACCTGGGCATCCTGTTCTGGGCCATCGTATTCGGTCTCGCTCTGCGCATGATCGCCAACGAAAAGACCAAGGACGTTCTCACCGATCTGTCCGGCGGCGTATCCAAGGCTGTAGCATGGGTCATCCAGCTGGCACCCTTCGGCGTACTGGGCCTGGTATTCTCCTCCGTGCACGAATACGGACTGTACATTTTCGTAGATTACGGAAAGCTTCTGCTGGTACTGGTAGGCTGCATGCTGCTGGCTGCTTTCGTACTGAATCCCATCATCGTATGGATCTGCCTGCGGAAAAATCCCTATCCTCTGGTTCTCAGATGCCTGAGAGAATCCGGCGTTACCGCATTCTTCACCAGAAGCTCTGCTGCCAACATTCCCGTAAACATGGCTCTGTGCGAAAAGCTGGGTCTGGATAAGGAATACTACTCCGTATCCATTCCTCTTGGTGCAACCATCAACATGAACGGTGCTGCCGTTACCATTACCGTAATGTCTCTGGCAGCTGCCTTCTCTCAGGGAGTCGAAGTAAATATTCTGATCGCGATCCTGCTGAGCTTCGTAGCAACCCTGGGTGCCTGCGGTGCTTCCGGCGTAGCCGGCGGTTCTCTGCTGCTGATCCCCATGGCTTGCTCTCTGCTGG
Organism: Clostridiales bacterium; assembly: GCA_015058185.1. Taxonomy (GTDB): domain Bacteria; phylum Bacillota; class Clostridia; order Peptostreptococcales; family Anaerovoracaceae; genus SIG263. Next base: position 26,011 of record SVCV01000003.1, read on the forward strand.
GCATCGGCAACGACATCGCAATGCAGGTAGTAGGCGTTGGCTTCATCATTGGCGTTATCCAGGACTCTTTGGAAACCGCACTGAACTCCTCCGGCGACGTTATCTTCTCCGCTACTGCCGAGTTCAGAGAACGCAAAATGCAGGGCAAGGATATTCCCCTGTAGAAAATTTAAGATGTAAAAAAAGCTCCTCTTTCGAGGAGCTTTTTTCTTTTAATACGCTTTAAACAGTTTGACCGCTTTTCGGAAGACTTTGTAGAGCGGGCCTTCCAATTCCTTGCGGGCATTTTCCAGTTCTTTTCGGATCTGGATGCCCTGGGGACAGTGGGTCTCACATTTACCGCAGCCGATACAGTTGGATGCGGCTGTGGTATTTTTGCGAAGGGCGGTACACATGGCGTAATCCACCAATGCCCAGAACTTCCCTTCGGAATAGCGGCGATTGTAAGCCGCAAAGGTACCGGGAATATCTACATTAGCAGGGCAGGGCATGCAGTATCCGCAGCCGGTGCATCCCACCTTCATTTTGCTGTTGATGGCTTTTACCACATCCTTCAGCATCTTTTCTTCTTCCGGACCCAGATCTCCGGGAGCTGTGGTGGATGCAGTTTCAATATTGTCCTTTACCATTTCCATGGAGTTCATGCCGGACAGGACACAAGTGATCTCCGGCTGATTCCAAAGCCAGCGGAAGGCCCACTGAGCAGGGGTATGCTTGACCGGATAATTCCGGAAGATCTTCTTCGCTTCTTCCGGCAGGTTTTTCACCAGTTTTCCGCCTCGAAGGGGTTCCATAATGACCACAGGGATCCCCTTTTCGTAAGCGTGATTTAAGCCTCTTCTGCCGGCCTGAGAGTTCTCGTCCATATAGTTGTACTGGATCTGACAAAAGTCCCAGTCATGGGCATCCAGGAGCTTACAGAAGGTATCGGAATTCCCGTGATAGGAGAAGCCGACCTGCCGGATCTGACCGGCCTTTTGCTTTTCTTCCAGCCACTCCAGGATCCCAAGCCCTTTCAGCTTTTCCCAGGTTTCCACATCGCTGAGCATGTGCATCAGGTAGTAGTCGATATGGTCCGTGCGCAGCCGTTTCAGCTGTTCCTGAAATTTCTTTTCCATTCCTTCCCGGCTGCGGATCAGGTAGTGGGGGAGTTTTGTGGCAATATAAACCTGTTCCCGGATCCCGTTTTTCTCCAGGATCTCACCTAAGGCTGCTTCGCTTCCGGGATAGATGTAGGCGGTGTCATAGTAATTGACGCCGGACCGGAAGGCTTCCATGATCTCCGCTTCCGTTTCCTTCATGTTGATCTTTCCCATGACTTGCGGGAAGCGCATGCATCCGAAGCCTAAAATGGATATTTGGTTTCCGTATTTGTCAGACCGATAATTCATAGGGACCTCTTTTCTGTTTTGATAAATACAATTTTACCCAATCGGCCGAAAAAATACAAGAGCCAGCCCGGATTCTGCTGCAAGTTGGGTGTTAAATTTTTTGATAATTATGTGAGTTTTCATGGAAAAAACTTGAAAGGAAAAATGCAGTTTGCTATAATAGGAAAATCAAATTTTCCTACAGAAAGAAGGATGACAACGATGCAAAAGTATTATCAGCCCGAGATCGAATGTGCTTCTCAGGAACAGATCAAAGCCTGGCAGGATGAGCGATTGGTGGAAACCGTTCGCAGAGTCTATGAAAATGTACCGTATTACCGGGCAAAGATGGAAGCGAAGGGTGTTACCCCCGATGATATCAAGTCCACTGCAGACCTGCATAAGCTTCCTTTCCTGACCAAGGACGATCTGCGGGATGCTTATCCTTATGGCCTTATGGCAAAACCCGTAAAGGATTGCGTTCGGATCCAGTCCACCAGCGGCACCACCGGCCGCCGGGTAGTTGCTTTCTATACACAGCATGACATCGACCTTTGGGAAGACTGCTGCGCCCGTGCTATCATGGCCGTAGGCGGTACCGAGGAAGATGTGGTTCAGGTAAGTTACGGTTACGGTTTGTTTACCGGCGGTCCCGGACTCAACGGCGGCTCCCACAAAGTTGGCTGCCTGACTCTGCCCATGTCCTCCGGCAACACCGATCGTCAGCTCCAGTTCATGTGCGATTTGGGCACCACCATCCTTTGCTGCACTCCCTCTTATGCAGCATACCTTGCTGAAAGCATCCACGAAAAAGGACTTCGTGACCAAATCAAGCTGAAGGCCGGTATCTTCGGCGCAGAAGCATGGACTCCCGAAATGCGTCGGGATATCGAAGAAAAGCTGGGCATCAAAGCTTACGATATTTACGGTCTGACGGAAATTTCCGGCCCCGGTGTTTCTTTCGAATGCAGCGAACAGGCCGGTATGCATATTAACGAAGACCACTTCATCGCCGAGATCATCGATCCCAAGACCGGTGAGGTTCTCCCCGAAGGCGAAAAGGGTGAGCTGGTATTTACCTCCATCACTAAGGAAGCCTTCCCCCTGATCCGCTATCGGACCAAGGACATCTGTGTTCTGACCCGGAAGCCTTGCTCCTGCGGCCGTACTCACGTAAAGATGAGCAAGCCCATGGGCAGAAGCGACGATATGATGATCATCAAGGGCGTCAACGTATTCCCCTCTCAGGTAGAAGCCGTTCTCATGAAGCAGGGCTATCCCGCAAATTACCAGATCCTCGTAAGCCGCGAAAACAACAGCGACAAGATGGAAGTTCATGTAGAAATGACTCCGGAAATGTTCTCCGACAATCTGAGCCATGTTTCCGCAAGAGAAAAGGAACTGGAAAGCGCACTGAAGGCCATGTTAGGTATCTACGCCGACGTAAAACTGGTTGCTCCCAAGAGCATTGCCAGAAGCGAAGGCAAGGCCGTTCGTGTTGTTGACACCCGGAACCTGTATTAGTTTCTGCAAGGAAAGGAGTAAAAAAATGACGGTACAACAGATCTCTGTATTTGTAGAAAACAGACCCGGTCAGCTGGCTGAATTCACCAAGCTGCTGGAAGCAAAGAACATTGACCTCCGGGCCCTCTCCATGGCCGAAGCGGAGGATTTCGGTATCCTTCGTATCATCGTTGACGATACCTATAACACCATCCAAACCCTGAAGAACGCGGGCTATATTTGCTCAGTCACTCCCGTTGTTGCCGTTGAGATCGAAGATAAGCCCGGCAGCCTGGTAAAGGTCGTACACACCCTGGCCGAAGGCGGTATAAACCTGGAATACACTTATGCGTTCCTGACCTCCAAAAAGGCTGCAGCCTATGTTATCTTCCGTGTTGCCGACAGCGACGCTGCGGTTGAGATCCTGCGGAAGGCCGGCATCAAAGTGGTCAGCCAGGAAGAATTGGAAACCCTGTTCTAAGAAGAGGGAAGACAAAAAAATACATCGGAGAGACATCGGAAAAGGTGTCTCTCTTTTTTTATGCATATAGAGGAAAAGAAATTTTTAATTTCAGGGAGAAAATCCCAATAATTGCTTGCAGAAATATAAATTTTAGTGTATATTTATAGGACGCGACATTTTTTAGGAGGTAAGACAATGAAAAATATGAAACGTACATTTGCTCTGATTCTTGTAGTTGTAATGGTTCTGCTGTCCATCACCGCCTGCGGCGGCTCCGATTCCGACTCCGCTGTAGACACCATCAAAGAAAATGGCAAGATCGTTATGCTGACCAACGCAGCTTTTGCCCCCTTTGAATACATGGAAGGCAATACCGTAGTAGGTGTTGACGCTGACATTGCAGCTGAGATCGCCAAGGAACTGGGCGTTGAGCTGGAGATCGTAAACATGGACTTCGACTCCATCATCGACTTCGTTAAGACCGAAAAGGGTGACTTCGGCGCAGCCGGCATCACCGTAAACGAAGAACGTAAGGCTCAGGTAGATTTCTCTGTTGAGTACGTAACTTCCACCCAGTACGTCATCATCCCCGCTGACCAGGATCCCGCAACCTATGACCTGAACGGCAAGATCATCGGCGTACAGCAGGGTACCACCGGTGACATGTACTACGCATCCGTTACCGATACCTTCACCTGCAAGGAAGTTAAGCGTTACAAGAGCGCTGTTGACGCCGCCAACGACATGAAGGCCGGCCGTGTTGACTGCGTTATCATCGACGAACTGCCCGCAAAGAAGATCGTGGAAAACAACGCTGACACCATGCTCTGCTACGATCCCGGTTGGGCTCCCGAAGACTACGCGATCGCAGTAAAGAAGGGTTCCGATCTGCTGCCCGTTATCAACACCGTTCTGGAACGGCTCATGGACGAAGGTATGATCGAAGAATATGTTATCAATCACACCGGTGCATAATCGGGAGATCTGATCCAAACATAGGATTCCTCGGGGCGTACAGCAAACCTGTACGTCCCTTTGTTCCTGTTAACAGGGAAGGAAAGGATAGAAAATGGAGTTTTTTGAGAAGATCATTGGGCATTTTTATACTGCCCTGATCGCACAGGATCGCTATTTGCTGATTCTGGAAGGCTTGAAGAATACCCTGATCATGACCGTTTGTGCCGTGGTCATCGGTATCGCCATCGGCGTTCTGATCGCTGTAATTAAATACTTTGCCGAAGGCAACCGGAAGCTGTGGATCCTGGACAAGATCTGCCTGATCTATACCAGCGTTATCCGTGGTACCCCCGTTATGGTACAGCTTCTGATCCTGGCTACCGTTGTACTGGTAGGCGTTCGGGAAATGATCATCGTTGCCATCATCGGTTTCGGTATCAACTCCGGTGCATACGTATCCGAAGTTATCCGTTCCGGTATCAATGCGGTAGACAAGGGACAGGAAGAAGCCGGTCGGTCCTTGGGCCTGAATCGTGTGGAAACCATGCGTCTCATCATCATGCCCCAGGCCATCAAGAACATCCTTCCCGCTTTGGGCAACGAATTTATCGTTTTGCTCAAGGAAACCTCCATTGCAGGCTATATCGCAGTTCACGACCTGACCAAGAGCGGTGAGATCATCAAGAATAATACCTACGACGGAACCTCTTTGTTCATCGTTGCAGGTATCTATCTCGTGCTTGTTGTCGTGATCGCCAAGATCCTGCGGAATTTCGAAAGGAGGCTGCGCAAGAGTGATCGTAACTAAGAATTTGCAAAAAAGCTTTGGAACCAATTTGGTTCTCAAAGGCATCGATCAGACCATCGAAAAGGGCGAAAAGGTCGTTATCATCGGGCCCTCCGGTTCCGGTAAGAGTACCTTCCTGCGCTGCCTGAACCTGCTGGAAACTCCCACCGGCGGCGAGATCTGGTTCGAAGATACCAAGATCACCGATCCTGCCTGTGACATCAATAAGATCCGTCAAAAGATGGGCATGGTATTCCAGCAGTTCAACCTGTTCCCCCATCTGACCGTACTGGAAAACATTACGTTGGCTCCCGTACAGCTGAAACTGCAGACTCCGGAGGAAGCAAAAGAGAATGCACGGAAGCTCTTAGCCCGAATCGGCCTGAGTGAAAAGGCTGACACCTATCCCGCTATGCTTTCCGGCGGTCAAAAACAGCGTATCGCCATCGTTCGCAGCCTGGCTATGAACCCCGACGTTATGCTCTTTGACGAACCCACTTCCGCACTGGATCCCGAAATGGTCGGCGAAGTACTGGAACTCATGAAAGATCTGGCCAACGAAGGCATGACCATGGTCGTGGTTACCCACGAAATGGGCTTCGCCAGAGAAGTTGGTACCCGGGTCCTGTTCATGGATGAGGGGAAGATCATCGAAGAAAACGAGCCCGCAGAATTCTTCGCAAACCCCAAACACCCCAGACTCCAGGAATTCCTGGCAAAGGTACTGTAGCAACCCCTCAGTCTCACTATGTTCGACAGCTCCCCTTCACAGGGGAGCCTTTTTGTTTTGAGCCTCCCCTGTGAAGGGGAGGTGGTTTCGCTTTGGCGAAACCGGAGGGGTTGTTGTATAAAATTTTTCTTTCTGCAGAATACTATAGCAAAATTACAAGGAGGTACCGTATGATCGAACAGGATACTATCAGACTTTTGCGGGAGTGCGATGCGGGAGTCAAAATGGGGATCGATTCCATCGAAAGCGTGATGGAATATGTCAACGCCGATGACCTGCGCCAAATCCTGATCCGGGGCTGCCAGGAGCATAAAAAGCTCCAGGACGAGATCGAGATCCTTTTAGGACAGTACAAGGACGAAGGAAAGGACCCCAACCCCGTAGCCCGGGGCATGTCCTGGATGAAGACCAATGTAAAGCTCATTATGAAGGAATCCGATGCCACCATCGCCGACTTAATGACCGACGGCTGTGACATGGGTGTAAAGTCCTTAAGCCGCTACCTGAACCAGTATAAGGCGGCCGACGGCAGATCCAAAGATATTGCCGAACGGCTGATCAAACTGGAATCCCAAATGGCCGAAGATATGCGCAGATATCTGTAAATCAAGCCTCCGATCAAAGATCGGAGGCTTGTTCATTTCTTTTCCTCATGCTATACTAATATTTTAGATAAAATAACATTTTCAGGAAGGAGGACTCCTTGGATCCTACGCTTTCCATGATGCCTGTGCCTACAGCGCTCAGGCGCGTATCTGATTTATATATCGGTCTGCTTTTGAGCCTCTTCCTTCTTTGGACAGGCACCGGCGGCTATGAGACCATTACGGAGTCCAAGTCCCGGATGTTCCTGATTTTGGCCGGGGCCTATGTGGTGATCACCCTGATCCTGTCCCTGGAACTGCATCTGGTGGGCCGGTGGAAGATCCCTTCCCCGAAAAACCTTTGGCGGCGGTCTTCCTTGACCCAAAAGCTGATCTTCGCTTACTGGGTTTGGAGCGGTGTTTCCACCATCCTTTCCCAAACGCCTGCGGCCTCTTTCTTTGGAATGGGGCGCATGGAAGGCTTTTTAGCCATCAGCCTTTACTGTTTGACGTTCCTGCTGATCTCCGCTTTTGCCAAGCCCGCAAAATGGTATTTGGCATTGTACGGAGTCTGCATTTCCATCTGCTGTGTGCTGGCCCTGTTCCAGCTGGCAGGCTATAACCCCTTTACCTTGTACCCGGAAGGTATGTTCTATCAGGACGGATTCGTCCTGTATGCCGGAAAGTTTCTCGGTACTATCGGAAATATCGACTTGCTGTCCGCAGTGCTGACTTTGAGCATTCCGCTGTTTTGGGTGGGTGTGCTGCGGTTAAAAGGGAAGAAGCGCTTCCTTTTGCTGATCCCCCTGATCCTTTGCCTGACCGTATTGCTCACGGCCTATGTGGAGGGCGGTCTCCTCGGGGTATTCCTGGGCGCCTTGCTCTGCTTGCCTGTGGTACTTCCGAAAAAGGGTCGCCGGAGAAGAAACTGGACCATCGTCGTCATCGTGGTTTTGATCTTCTGCTTCGTCTTTGTGTACTTTTTCGGCGGTATGTTCAGCGGCTTCGTATACGAGGCCCACGAACTGCTCCACGGCCGGTGGGATGAAGATTTCGGCTCCGGTCGGTTAGCCATTTGGGAAATGGTCATGCCCCTCATCGGGGAGCGACCTCTCCTTGGCGGCGGTCCGGACACTTTAGGGCTGCGCAATGACCTGACCTTTGAGCGCTTCAGCGAAACCTTAGGCATTATGCTTACCAGCAGCGTGGACAACGCGCACAACGAGTATTTGAACATCGCAGTAAATCAAGGCCTTCCCGCCCTGATCCTGTACCTGTTCGCATTGCTTACCGCCGCGGGGAAATGGGTCCGGAGATCTTCTCTGAACTCCATCGTCGCCATTTTAGGCGCCGCAATGCTGGGCTACTGCATCCAGGCCTTCTTTGGCCTGAGCTCCATTATTTCCACCCCGTACTTTTGGCTCGCTTTTGCCTTGCTCGTAGGCAATCACCACGGCGAGACTTCACAAAATACAAGCTATCGGAAAAAAGCAAGGAGGAAGAAAGCATGATTTCTTCAACAAAACGTTTACTTTGCCTGAACCTGGTCATCATTCTGATCCTGGCCCTGTTCCCCATGGGTACGGTCACGGCAGCTTCTGACACAAGGGATGTGACCCTTACGGATCCTTCCGGACAAAGCCGGACTTTTTCCATCGGCGCCATTCATTTGGGCAGAACGGATCGCATTGACCTGGATGAGTGGGAGAACCCATCGGTTCCTGTGACCGGTGACGGCTGGTATTTCTCCGACGGGGTATTGACCCTTACCTCCGGCTTTGGTGACAATTATATTGTAGCCCAGGGCGACCTGATCCTTGCCTTTGAAGGGGATGTTTCCTTTTCCGGTGGGCTGTACAGTGCTATTCAGGCAGAAGGTGACATCTATTTCATGGCCAATGGCTGCGGAAATTCTGTAAATATCAAGTCCGAGGGGTCCTATCCTGCTGTTGTTGCTGATGGCAATTGCTACGCCGAATATCCCCTCAACATGACGATTTCTGGCTATGGCGGGAAAAAGGCTATGGAAGCGAATACTTTCTATTTCAGCCTTTCCCCCACAGAGTTTGCGCAGAACGAGATCCAGGTTGGTTATAATACCGCTTCCAACTGTGATTTGGAAACTTATCGTCCCTATCTGTGCCCCACAGGCAGTACCCTCACTCTGACTGCGGAAGATCCCATGGTCACTCTGACGGTGAATTATAATGGCGGAACCGATTCCAATGGTGCCGCAAGCAAGGTTTACAGCAAGCCTCTTTCCCAGTGGAAGGTACTGGCTGAGGACAATATTCAGTACCCGGACGAAGTTCTTCCGGCTTTGGCGAAGTCCGGATATGTATTCCTGGGCTACAGCCGCAATCAGCACGGGATCACCGACATCTATCAGGATGCGGGAGCCTATCCCTGGGTCGTAGGCCTGGAAGATGAATTGACCGCCATTTGGCAGAAAATGCCCGCCGGCGGAGAGTACATCATTCTGCACGGCGACGGAAGAGCCATCGAGAACAATTCTGAATATGACGGCTTTGCCCGTTACGCCATTCCTCTTGTGAACGGCAAGGCTGTGCTTCCCGACAGCACCTTTGCCCGGTATGAAAAGATCTTCCTGGGCTGGAGCGAGACTCCTGTGGATGGTCGCCTCAACCTGAAACAGGCAGGAATGGTTGAAGACCTCATGTTCCCCGGAGAGGAGGTAACCGTATCCTCCGGTACCACTCTCTACGCGGTGTATGCCAATACGGATTCCGCAGTGATCGACGGAAACGGCGGCGTGACCGCCAAGGGCAACGACAGGGTTGCAGTTTCTTACCATTTCGAAGCCAATGCCAGCAATGCAAATCTGCTGACCTATCACTACGAAGCCCAGCAGGCCGGTTGGTTCTCCAATGGGGATAAAGCTATTATCGATTTCAATACGGAAGCCGACGGCTCCGGTACCTATATGCCCTATGCCAAGGGCCAGACCTTCGCTCAGTGGGCGGAAGCTCCCCAGGGCAGCATTTTGCTTTACAGCAACGACTACGCCACGGTGGACGGACGTTACGGAAAGGTGATCCTTCCTGCGGCTGTGGCCAGTTTTGACCTGGCCTCCGCCAACGGATTTACCTGGGTGGGACATTATTTCACAGGCTGGGCCGTTCCTCGGAGCAATAGTCCGGTGCCCCAGCTGCCTTCCGCAGATGCCAACGGACATATCATTCTCCATTCTCTGTGGAGTCCCTATAAGGTCAGTTACGTAGTGGATGCGGAACACACCAGCTTCAGCAAATCCGCTGCAGATGAGAACGGCAAAGTGACCATCAGCAACATGCCCTACTTTTGCTCCGATGGCAAGACCTTTAATGGATGGAATACCAAACAGGACGGTACCGGCGATTGGTATTTACCCGGAAAGACCATCCAGCTGAACAGCGACCTGACTCTCTACGAACAGACCGTTAAGCTGGAAGATGGCGAAAATGCAGTGCTCATCGAAGACCTGAGCGGAACCAAGCATTGGGAAAAGTTCATCGGCACTGCCGGCGGCGATAAGGTAACCGTAACTCTGCCCACAACCTCGCCCTATTGGGTAGGGAATGTTGGCTGGCAGGAATACGGATTCGAGGGCGGAAAGACCTATGATCTTCCCAAGGGTATGACCCTGAAGGCCTCCGACGGCTCTTTGGGTTCTTCCACATTCTACGGAAACGGCGGACTCTTTGCCTATGGCAGCGTCTTCCGAAATGGTGCCGGAAATGTTTCCTTCAGCGATTTGAAGACCTATCCCGGTCTGAGTGACTTTACCTCCATTCCCACCGGCGGGATCCTGAAGGGCTGGAGCACGGAAGCCAATCCCTCCACCCTTGGAAAACTGTACACTCCTGGAGAACGGTTGGGATACAGTGCTCCCGCAAAGCTGTACGCTTATTGGGAAGATGCCAATACCGCTTATGTAACCTTTACCGATCCGGATCAGGGCACTTCCGCAAGCGCTACTCGCTATACCGCAGGGGAGACCATCCAGCTGCCCTTTATGAGGAAGCTGGGCTATGAACTTACCGGTTGGAACGATGGTACCACCACTTATCTTCCCGGAAGTACCTATACCGTTCCTGCGGGGGAAACGACTCTGACGGCCGTGTGGAAGGATCAGGAGAAGCTGGTTGTGAACGGTGTGGAATACGATCCTGCCGGAACCTATGATCACAGCAACGGCGAAACCCAGGGTTGGAAATACGAAAACAAAAATCTTTATCTGTATAACTATAGCGGCGGACCCATTATCATGGTATCCGGCGGAAACCTTTATCTCTATGGCACCAATACCATTACCGCTCCCGCAGGAAAGCCGGCTCTTACCTGCAATGGCAATTTGTACGTTCAGGATAACAGAGGGGGAGGCTCCAATTTTGACGATATCGGCAGCCTGACCCTGACCGGCGGATCCGGTGCACCTGCCGTTTTTGCACAGTCCCTTACCCTTCGGGATCTGGGGCCTTACCACTTTACCGGCGGAGCAAGGGAGCCTGCGGTTCTTCTTGGCGCCAGCAATCTGGGACTCCATGGCGGTCATGTCATTCTGCAGGGCGGTGCCGGTGCTCCGGCTTACAAAAGCTCCTATTCCACCAGTTGGATCTCTACCTCCAGCCAGTGCGAATATTATGCGGGTGCGGATCTTTCCTCCTTGACGAAGATGACAGGCAACGAGTTTAAGGGCGAAAACTATCTCTGCACCAAGCCGGTTTATGTGACGCTTACCGTTGACGGCAACGGCGGCAAGGTCAATGGCCGAAGCAAAATCACCTTCCGGGTGGAAGCCGGATCCTACTTCCATGCCTCGGAACTTTCTCCCTATCATCCTGGCGGCACCTTCCTGCATTGGGATCGGGAAGGATCTACCCTGTACTGGGATGCCACATTCAGTGTGGGACGGGATATCACCTTAGTTGCACAGTGGTCGGAGGCTCCCTATGACCGGTATATTATGCTGAATGGGGAGGATCGCTGCACCATTAACGGCGAGGATATCGCTTATATAAAACTTCCCACAAGCGGTACTATCACCTTGCCGGAACCGGTTATGACCATCAACTCTTCCTTTGACTGCTGGCGGCTGTTGGACGAAAATAACTATGATATTGCTGCAATCCCTGCCAATACGCCGATCCCCGTAGAGTGGTTGGAAAACGGTACAGAGCTGGTTCCCGCATGGAATAATGATTCCACCATCCTTTACCTCCATCCCAATGGCACCAGATTTACGGATACAAGTGATTTTATGATCCAGCGCTGGACTCGGAACGGACAGAACAGCATTACGTTGGACCGCTGGCTTGGTCGGGATAATACGGACGGTTGGGTAGTGGACAGCTGGAATACCAAGGCTGACGGAACCGGTACCAAGTACACAGTCGGCAGTACCGTTACGGTTCCCAGCGGCGGTAATACGGTTCTGTATGCCCAGTGGAAGCCTGTGCTGAAGTATGTAACAAAGAAGGCCAACGACAGATTGCCTTACTATAACGACTACTACGAATCCGGCAAGCGCTACAGCGATTATGGTCGGTTTAATGGACAGTATATGGCAAGCCTTATGGGTTGGCAGACAGAAGACGGAAAGAATTTCTACTATACCGGTGCCACGGTAAATCTGCCCGCAGGAACGACCCTGTACGCGGTTTACGGTGACTTTAATGAGGATGCCACGATCATTCTCCACGGAAATGGCGCGGATCATCCTACGGAATATATCTTCTCGCAGACCTGGACGGCGAACGATCCCTCTGTTGATCCGAGTGTTCACACAGTAACAGAAATTACGAAGTTTACCAGAGAGGGATATCGCTTTACCGGTTGGAATACAAAGGCGGATGGCTCCGGTACATCCTATGCTCCCGGTGTCCGATTTAAGGTCGGCGAAAGCGATGCAAATGGAAACAACTGGACCTGGGATGATGCATTGTTGGCAAAGCTCCCTCATGATCTGTACGCCCAGTGGGAAAAACTTCCCGAAGCGGAAGTTCCCATTCCCACGGATATGATGGAAAAAGCCAATGCGGACATTATGGTGGCTATCTACCGTGCTAACGGAGCCATGGATCGGATCGTCACCGTGCCCGATGGCAGCGATGTGGTGAAACTTTTCGATCTGAAAGACGGTATGACCTACCAGATCCTTTGCGTTTCCAATGACGGCGCTATGAAGCCCTTAACACCTTCCGAGGAAGGCAAACTGTAAATACGAAAAGCCCCGTGGCAACACGGGGCTTTACAAAAAAATCGCAGGAAGAAAAAGCATGTTTAAAGAACTATTTGTACAAGATTTTGATAAGGTCTTCGGCATCATGGAGCGCAGCTTCCCCGAATCCGAGCACAAGACCTATGAGGGTCAACTGGCCCAAATGGATGAGCCCGGTTACCGGCTCTACGGACTGGAAAGCGAAGCAGGGGAGATCACAGCCTTTGCCGCTGTCCGGGAATTCGATCGGTTCGTGGTTTTGGAGCATTTGGCCGTGGATGCCAAATTCCGGAACGGAGGGCAGGGCGGTGAGATCGTGACCCATTTGCTCGCTATGTACAAAACACCCATCTGTGTGGAAGTGGAACTGCCGGAAGACGAAATGGCCGTGAAGCGGATCCGGTTTTACGAGCGGCTGGGATTTTATCTAAATCCCTACGACTACCTTCTGCCCCACCTGACCGGCGGCGGAGAACCCACACCCATGAAAATCATGACTTCCGGCGGATATTTGACCGAAGAAGAATTCGACGAAGTCCGCACCCGGATCTATACCGACATTTATCATCTTTAGACTCCCTTTGATCTTGGCTCTCCCGCTTGTGGGGGAGCTGTCATCACATAGTGATGACGGAGGGGGAAATCTTATGCTCTGCACCCCGCAGAGCTTTTTTATTGAGCCTCCCCTGTTAAGGGGAGGTGCCCCGAAGGGGCGGAGGGGTTGATGAAGCCTTTTGCTGTCATAAAATCCTTCATTCAACGGCTTGTGTCGCGATTTACTCTTTTCAATTTGAGTTTAATAGGGTATTGTGTGTACAAGAAAACACGACGTCCAAAAAAACGTGAGAAAAGAGGAGGA
>SVCV01000004.1 GCA_015058185.1 Clostridiales bacterium
TCGGACTGATTGGACCGAAGTTCGCCGTTTTGGCTGTGATACTGCCCTGCATGCTCATGACCTACGGCGGCATCAGCCTTTTCGTCGTGGTTTTCGTGGTGTATCCCATGGGTTACGCCATCTACCGGGCGGCGGATCTTCCCCGGACTCTACTGCCCAGCGCCATCGCTTTGGGTGCCTTCGGGGTGACCATGATGGCCATTCCCGGATCTCCCCAGATCCAAAACATCATCCCCACCGAATACTTCGGCACCACTCCCGCCGCGGCTCCCCTCATGGGGATCATTTCGGCAGTTTTAATGTTCGTGCCGGGTTACCTTTACTTAGAATACCGGGTGCGGCAGGTGCGGAAAGCCGGTCTTGGCTTTACTGAGGATCCCAAGCATAAGGAGTTGGAAGGGTTGGACAATCTCCCCTCCTGGCACTGGCTTTGCGGCCTGGTTCCCTTGATCGTAGTCGTGCTCATGCTCAACCTTTTGCCCAAGGCTTTAGCCAGTGCCGGTTTAGCGGACTGGACGCCGAACCAGGCTGTGGTCGTGGCGCTGCTGGGCGGGATCGCCGTTGCCTGCGCTATGAACGCAAAGCAGGCCAAGCGGCTTATGCCCGCTATCAATTTGGGAGCTCAGGGTTCTGTGGGCGCCATTATGAACACCGCCTGCGCCGTAGGTTTTGGGGCCGTCATCAAGGCCGTTCCGGGGTTTGAACTTCTGAAAAACGCCCTCCTCAATATGCCCGGCAACATCCTCTTCACCGAAGCGGTAACGGTCAATGTGTTGGCCGGTGCCACAGGCTCCGCTTCCGGAGGCATGACCATCGTGCTGGAAGCTATGGCAGGACAATTTATGGCAAACGCCGCAGCTGCTGGCATCAGCCCGGAACTTTTACACCGGGTAGCGGCAATGGCTTCCGGCGGCTTAGACACCCTGCCCCACAACGGCGCGGTATTGACCCTTTTGGCCGTATCCAACTGTACTCACAAAGAATCCTATAAAGATCTCTTCATCGCCTGTGTGATCCCGCCGGTGACCGTAGGATTGGTCATTCCCCTGATCTGGGGACTGTTTATCTAAAAAACAAAAGCCTCCCTTGCGAAAGGGAGGCTGTTTTTATGCGATTCGTTTGGTTGGTAGGAGGTTATATAATGAGGCCCTGTCATCAGCCTCACTATAATCTATTCTCCAAAAGCAAAATGGGTGACACTATTCTTCTGTTTTTTCGGCTTTGGGCGGCCGCTGTCCGTAGTACTGATAGTAGCAAACTTCCATGGCGCCATTGTACAGCTTTCTGCGCCGGTCCGCCTTTCTCGGCATCTGCCCTTCAAATTCCTTATCCGCCGTGATCAGATACATGGACCAGGTGGGGTTCTTTTCCAGGAAGGACTTCAAAGATTCATAGATGGATCCCAGATCCTTTGCGCTGCCGATCCGCTCGCCGTAAGGGGGATTGGCAATGATGATGCCGTAATCCTGCTTGGCCGTAAGCTTTTCTGCAGGAGCCTGGGTGAAGGTGATGCAGTCATCCACACCGGCTTCTTCCGCATTTTCCTGTGCCGCCCGGATGGCCCGACCATCGATATCGGAGGCAAGGATCTGTACATCTGCATCGTAGTCGATCACGGCGTAGGCAGCTTTCCGCTCTTCCTGCCAAAGGTTCTTGGGAATGGCTTCCCAGTCTTCGGAAACAAATTTCCGGGAAAGACCCGGGGCAATGTTTCGGGCGATCATAGCCGCTTCGATGGGAATGGTGCCGGATCCGCAGAAAGGATCCACAAGCAGCCTTCCGGTCTTCCAGAAAGACAGCTGAACCATAGCCGCAGCCAAGGTCTCCTTAATGGGCGCCGCCACATCTTTTACCCGGTAGCCTCTCTTGTGGAGGCCGGGGCCGGTGGTGTCCAAAGTTACGGTGACCCGATCCTTCAAAATGGTGATTTTGATGGTAAACAAAGCACCGGTTTCTTCAAAGCGCTCTACGGGATAGGTCTCCTTCAGCTTCTCAACGATGGCTTTCTTGGCGATGGCCTGACAATCGGGAACGCTGTGGAGCTTGGAGCGAACGGAGGTCCCGGTAACGGTAAATTTCCCGTCCAAAGGGATCCATGCGGCCCAGTCGATGGCCTTGACCTGTTGGAACAATTCCTCAAAAGTAAAAGCCGTGAACTCCCCAAGCTTAAGCAGCACCCGATCGGCGCTGCGAAGCCAGAGATTGGACTTGACCACGGCTCGTTCATCTCCTATATAGGTTATTTTTGCATCTTCGGACTTTAAAATTTTGAAGCCGAGAGCTTCTACCTCCCGCTTAACAACAGCCTCCAGGCCGAAGGTTGCGGTGGCGATCAGTTCGAGTTTAGACATAAGGCTTTCTCTTCTTCGGGGAGGTTCTTTCCAGGGCTTCCATGGAAATCAGAGCCTGGCCGGTACCTACAGCAACGCAGGACTTGGGATCCTCCGCGATCCATACGGGGATCTCGGTGAATTCAGCAATTCTCTTATCGAGGCCATACAGCAATGCACCGCCGCCGGTGAGGCAGATACCGGTGTTGCTGATGTCCGCAGCCAGTTCGGGAGGAGTTTCTTCCAAAACGGCATGGATCGCTTCACAGATGGTCTGCAGATGTTCTTCCAATGCATCCATCATTTCTCTGGAGGTCACTTCCACGGACTTGGGGAAACCGGTTACTAAGTCACGGCCCCGGCATTCCTTAACGATGACTTCGTCACGGGGATATGCGGTACCGATGGTCAGTTTCAGTTCTTCTGCGGTCCGTTCACCGATATACAGCTTATGGGCCTTCTTCATGTATTTTACGATGGCATCGTCAAACTTGTCGCCGGCAACCTTAACGGATGCGCTGGCAACGATGCCGCCTAAAGAAATAACCGCGATGTCAGTGGTGCCGCCGCCGATGTCGATGACCATGCAGCCGTCGGGTTTGGCAATGTCCAGTCCCGCGCCGATGGCAGCTGCTACAGGTTCTTCCATCAGGTAAACGGACTTACCGCCGGCCTGAGTAGCAGCGTCAACTACCGCTCTTCTTTCCACTTCCGTTACGCCGGAGGGAACGCAGACCATGATTTGGGGCTTGAACAGCCGGCCGCTTCCGCAGGCCTTCCGGATAAAGTATTTCAGCATCCGTTCCGTAATGTCGTAATCGGAGATAACGCCGTCACGAAGAGGTCTTACGGCAACGATATTGCTGGGAGTACGGCCCAGCATCAGACGGGCTTCCTCACCAACTGCAAGAATTTCATTGGTTTCACGATTGATGGCAACTACGGAGGGTTCATTGAGAACAACTCCCTTGCCCTTTATATACACCAGAACGTTAGCGGTTCCGAGGTCGATTCCTACCACATTTGCTAAGCTCAATTTGTTTCCTCCTGTCCCTTTGGCCCTCCCGGGCCGTTTTTTTCTCTCTAATCCGGGCACAATACGCCCATTTATACTATTATATCCCCTATATTTGGCTTTTTCAAATTATATTTGTGTATAAGCGATGATTTTTTGAATTTTATAGTGTTTTTTACCGGATTTTACTGCCAATCCTTGCAAATATCCACCCAGGAAACACAAGAGGAGTATTCTTCAAGTTCCGGAATGGTCAATTCAATGGCGCTGTTGCTGCTTCCGCAGGCCGGAAAAACCGTGGAAAAACGCTTCAAAGATTCGTCCAGGTACACATCCACACCGGGATTTACTGCAAAAGGACACACCCCGCCCACAGCATGGCCGATCAGAGTCACAGCCTCATCGGGAGTCAGCATCTTGGCCTTGGCCCCAAAGAGAGCCTTATACCTCCCATTGTCGATCCGGGCATCCCCGGCAGCTACGATCAGAATGGGCTGTTCCTTTACCATGAAAGACAAAGTCTTTGCGATCCGGGCAGGCTCACAGCCCACCGCCTGAGCCGCCAGCTCCACCGTGGCACTGGACACGGGAAACTCCAAAACCCGATCCTCCATACCCTTGCTTCTGAAATATGCTCTTACTTTTTCAATAGACATCCTATATCTCCTTAAATCCCGATGGAGCCGAGGCACAGCTCGCCCATGTATTCGCAGGCATCTTCCATCACATGCACCGGTTTATAGCGATGGAACGAAATGGTCAGATCCGCCCGGACCGTATCCGGATCCGGCTGGCCAAGATCTCCGTTCAGGCCGCTGGGAATATCCAAAGCAGCAACCTTTGCACCGGACTGATTCACCGCCCGGGTCCAGGTCCTCACCTCAGGCTTCAGTTCTCCATGAAAGCCTGTGCCGTAAATGGCATCCACCACAAGCCCTGCACCCTGCAAAACTGCCGCAGGATCTTCCGGAGACTCTTTCACAGACACGCCAAGAGGCTCCAAAAGGCCGAAATTAGCCACGGAATCCGTAGTTTTGGGATAACCGTCCACCAAAACCACAACAGGCTCCCAACCGGCTTCTTTTAACTTTCGGGCCACCACAAACCCATCGCCGCCGTTATTGCCCTTGCCGCAAAGGATCGCCGCCCGGGGACCGGCATCCGGAAACCTTTCTACAATTTTATGGAAAGCGGAGGTTCCGGCATTCTCCATCATCTGATAGTAGGAGGTGCCGGCGGCATCCGCCAATCGCTCGATCTCTTTCATCTCTGCACAGGTCACGACCTCATGTACAGTATTCATTCTTTTCGCTCCTTTACAGATCCTCTTCCAAAAGGTCATCCCGGGGATCCTCCGAAGCCTTGCCGGCCAGTCTTCCCCGAACCAAAGAATCGGACCCAAATCGCTTTCGGATCTGGTCCACTACCTGATCCACCTTTTCATCTTTCAGGGGGTCGGAATACTCCGTCAGGGAAAGCTGCAGCTCGCCCTGGGGCGCCAGCCCGGAAACCGATACGGTGATCTGACGGATGGGTGCTCCCTTCCAAAGTTCATCCAGCAAACGGAAAGCCTGATTTTTGATCTCCGTCGTGGACGCCGTATAAGCGGGCAAAAGCCTTTGGCGGGAAACCTTCCGGAAATCCGAATAGGTCAAGGATAAGGTGACCACATTGCAGGTGGATTCGCCCGCCCGCAGCCGCATGGAAACCTTGTCCACCAGGCTGAGAATAATTCCCCGGGCCTCGTCCCGATTGGTCACATCGTGGCTCACGGTGATCCCGTTCCCATAGCCCTTTTGGGGGATCTCCCCAATGGTATGAACGGGAGAATTATCGATGCCCCTGGCATATTGCCAAATGGTCTCTCCATGGCTCTTCAAAATAGAACGCAGGTAAGCAGGGTCCGCCTGGGCCAAATCGCCGATGGTTCGGATGTTGCTCTTGATCAGCTTTCGCTCCGCCGCAGGCCCCACCATGAACAGGTCTCTTACGGGAAGGGGCCAAAGCTTGTCCGGGATCTCCTCCGGCCAAAGGGTGTGGACCCGGTTGGGCTTCTCCAGCTCGGAAGCCATCTTGGCCAAAAGCTTGTTGCTGGATACCCCCACATTGACCGTAAAGCCAAGTTCTTCCCGGATCCGGTCCCGGATCTCGTAGGCGACCTTTTCCGCCGGTCCGAAACGGCTTTCCGAAGAGGTGTAGTCCAGCCAGTATTCGTCGATGGAAAACCGCTCGATTTGGGGCGTATATTCAGAAAGCAAGGCATACATTGCCTTGCTGTACTGTGCGTATAACTTATGATCCGGGGGGAAGAGTTCCAAATTCGGACACTTCCGGAAAGCCTCAAAAAGGCTTTCGCCGGTACGGATCCCCTTCTTTTTGGCGGAAGTGGATTTGGCCAATATCACACCGTGGCGCTGCTCGGGATCCCCGGCAATGGCAGAATCGATCTCCCGAATATCCACCGGATGCCCGTTCTTCAAAAGCTCCGCAGCGGTCCAGCTCAAATAGGCACTGTTGGCGTCAACGTGGAGAACGATCACTCTGCATCACCAACGCCGGAAGTGTTCAGAATGTGCTGGTCAATAATGTGTTCTGCAGTCTTGGTGTCCGCAGCCACGCAAACCACTACATACTTTCCGTGGCATTCCACAACGGCCTGTTCCAACCGAACCACTTCTTCGGGAATATAGTCTTCATAGGACAGGATCTGATCTGCGATGTGCTCCTGGGCTACGATCAGAAATTCATCGGCCTGGTTTCCGTCAGCCAGCTCAAAGACTGCGATTTCTTCCGCAGTGGCACCGCTTCCGTAATAGAAAACGCCCTTTCCGCCTTCGGGGATCTCATAGTAGAGGGAGATCATTTCGTCGTCGATGCGGAACAGCTCGTCCTCAAAAGCCACACCTTCCAAAAGTTCTGCGGCAAGACCTTCAATGTCCGCCTTGACCTCCTTGAAGGGAGGAGCATCCCCTTCCACGACATTGCTGTCGCCACAGGCACAAAGGCCGAGAGCCAGGATCAGAGCCAATATGATCAATAAAAATCTCTTCTTAAACATGTTCTTTCTCGATTCCCTTTTCAAACTATCTTTTATACTTCAGGAGTTTCCGGCTGCGGGGGTTCTTCCGGCTCCGAAGGATCCGGTGCAGGTTCATCCGCAGGCACATCCGGTGTTTCGGAAGGGATCGCAGGCACAGGTTCCGGCTGCGGAGGCTCTTCAGGCGCGGGCTCCGGTTCCGGAGTCGGAGTTACAGGTACCGGATCGGGTCCAGGCGCAGGTTCCGGAGAAGGAGCAGGCACAGGTTCCGGTGCCGGTGCGGGACTGGGTGCAGGAGCCGGTGCGGGAGGCTCCGGCTTTTCCGCAGGTTCTTCCGGAGCAACCGGTGCATTGGGATCCGCAAAGGCTTCCCCACCTACGGTATGATTCTTCAGATAGGCCAGCCACTTTTCGCACCAGGGCTTCTTCAGATGGATGCCGTCAAAGGCAGCCTCTTCCGGCAGATTCCCCTCTTCATCCGTAAGGGCCGTGACCAGATATACGTAGTATACTTCTTTCTTTTGGGCCATTTCCCGGATCAGTTCGTTGTACATGGCGATGCGCTCATTGTTGATGTCGCCGCCCTCGTCATTTTTCGCCTTGGTCACAGGGATCAGGGACTGTACATAGATCTGTGCATCCGGGTTGATGCCCCGAATGTGATCGATGATCTGTTCATAGCCTTCGATAAATTTGTGCGGATAAACCCAGCCCATCTCGTTGATGCCCAGCATCAGATAGACCTTGGAGAATTCCATCTGTTCCAAAGCCGCCATGACCGTCAGCTTTTCTTCGCCAACCTTTATGGCTTCCTTGGTAAAGGCCGTATCCACTTTCAGTCCCCGGCTGGTGAGAACTTTTGCATTGGGAAGTCCGCTGTACAGGGCAAAGCCTTCCGTCCGGGAGTCCCCTACGAATACCGCATCGTCAAACCAGGCGTTGGTCACGGGAACGCTTTCCGGTACCGCCCAGGCAAAATCAAATGCGACGGGATCATTGGATGCAGGTTCTTCTTCCGGAGCGGCTCCGGGAGCCGCGGGGGCAGGAAGGTCATCCTTTGCCTCCCCTACAGGTACCGAAGGTTCCTCAGCAGAATCCGGGGCGGAAACATCCCCTTCTGCAACTTCCGGCTGCTCATTCTGATCCAAAGAGGCTGCGGGAGGATTTGCATCCGCAGGTGCGTCCCCACTGTCATTGCCGCAGGCACAAAGACCGGCCATGGCTCCCCCAAAAAGCACGACCAGCATCAAAACAAAAACAAACGAAGGCAAAGCCTTGCGGCTGCCTTCGTTATATTTGCTGCATTTTCTTCTCATCTCTTCCCTCTCCTTTTGCATCCCTTTTGACGCGCCTTTCCCCTTATCGGGTACTCCGGCTGCACACAGTATTTTAGACGGAAGAGAACGAAAAAAGTTTATTTTTTCTTGCTGTTTTTACAGTCCAATATCAGGAATAGTGGCAAGTCCCTTTTCCAGTTCTTCATCCGAAGGTACATAATCGGTCATAGTACCACTATTATACGCCATATATGCGCTCAGGTCAAAGTATCCTGTGCCGGTTAAGCCAAAAAGAATAACTTTTTCTTCACCGGTTTCTTTGCAGCGGCGGGCTTCGTCCAAAGTAACCTTAATGGCGTGAGCAGATTCGGGTGCGGGCAGGATGCCTTCTACCTTTGCAAAGAGCTTTGCAGCTTCGAAAATTTCGGTCTGCTTTACGGAGCGGGCTTCATCCAGGTGGCCGTCATGATACAGCTGAGACAGAATGGGGCTCATGCCGTGGAACCGCAGTCCGCCGGAATGGCTGGATGCGGGGATGTAGCCGCTGCCGATGGTGTACATCTTTGCCAGAGGAGTGATGTGACCGGTGTCGCAGTAGTCGTAAGCGAAGCGGCCTCTGGTCAGAGAGGGACAGGAAGAAGGTTCTACGGCGATGAAGTGGGGATTCCGCTTTCCGGCCAGCTTGTCTTCCATGAATGCGGAGATCAGGCCGCCCAGGTTGGAGCCGCCGCCGGCACAGCCGATAACGATATCGGGATATTCATCATACTTGGCCATGGCAGCCTTGGCTTCCAGACCGATGATGCTCTGGTGGAGCATGACCTGATTCAGTACGCTGCCCAAAACGTAACGGTAACCGGGAGTGTTCAGTGCAACTTCAACGGCTTCGGAAATTGCGGTACCCAGGCTTCCGGGGTTGTCAGGATTGGCAGCCAGCATCTTCCGGCCGGCTTCGGTGGTGTCAGAGGGAGAAGGAACAACGCTGGCTCCGTAGGTTTCGATCACGCCCCGACGATAAGGCTTCTGCATAGCAGAGCACTTTACCATGTATACCAGGCATTCCAGACCGAAATAGCCGCAGGCCATAGACAGGGCAGTACCCCACTGGCCGGCACCGGTTTCGGTGGTAACGCCCTTCAGGCCCTGTTCCTTTGCGTAGTAAGCCTGAGCAATAGCGGAATTCAGCTTGTGGCTGCCGCTGGTGTTGCCGCCTTCGTACTTGTAGTAGATCCGTGCGGGAGTTCCCAAAGCCTCTTCCAGGCAGTAGGCTCTTACCAGGGGACCGGGACGGTACATCCGGTAGAAGTTCAGCACTTCGTCAGGAATGGGGATATACCGGTCGGTGGTATTCAGTTCCTGCTTGGCCAGTTCGGTGCAGAAAACAGGTTCCAGATCTTCTAAAGTTACAGGCTTGAAAGTCTTGGGATTCAGCAGAGGCTGCTGATCGGTCTTCATATCTGCCCGGACATTGTACCATGCGCTGGGCAGTTCGTTTTCCTTCAAATGTGTCTTGTAGGGAATGGTTTTGTTGGTGTTGATGTTCATTTCTGTTCCTCCTTCAGGTATTTCGGATGTTTCCGATGTGTATGGGGAGTTGAACTAAAAAAGCTCTCATCCCTGCTTTTGCTGGGACAAGAGCTGTAAGTCTCCTGCGGTGCCACCCGGCTTGACGCAATGCGCCCGCTCATACACACGATCATGTGTCAGCCTTTTCTAACGGGGAGCCATCACCCCGTCGCCCCTACTCAGTTGCCCTTTCGGTTTGCCCTCATCGGTCCATTCGTCCTTTCCTCCGCACTGCATTTCCACCATCAGCAGCTCTCTATACCGGGTCCAGAAGGGAGTACTACTCCGAATCTTCGGTTCTCAATATTATGGACTATCTTACCCTTTGACGGGGCTTTTGTCAAGCCTTTTTCAGGAGTTTTCCCCTCTCTGCTCTCTCTTAAGGATCTTGCCGCTGATGGTCTTGGGCATAACATCCACGAATTCAATGTGGCGGACCCACTTATATTCCGCAACATGGGTGTTGCAGAATTCCTGGATCTCTTTCTTGAGGGTGTTGGAAGCTTCGAAGCCGGGGGCCAATACGATGATGGCTTTGATAGCCTGACCTCTCAGGGTATCGGGAATACCGATTACGGAGCATTCCATTACGGCGGGATGTTCCATGAGAACATTCTCGATTTCGAAAGGTCCTACCCGGAAGCCGCCGGTCTTAATAACGTCATCGATACGGCCGCTGAACCAGTAATAGTTGTCCTCGTCCTTCCATGCCATGTCGCCGGTATGGTAAACGCCGCCTCTCCATGCGTACTTGTACAGGGAGGGGTTGTCGTTGTAATCCATGAAGATGCCGGTGTGGTCGCCGTCTTCTCTG
Organism: Clostridiales bacterium; assembly: GCA_015058185.1. GTDB lineage: Bacteria > Bacillota > Clostridia > Peptostreptococcales > Anaerovoracaceae > SIG263. The sequence continues at coordinate 10,040 of SVCV01000004.1, forward strand.
GGAACGATAACGATCTCACCCAGTTCGCCGGCCTGACCGAAGGTGCCGTCTTCCTTCAGGATCTCTACGTGGTAGAGGGGAGAAGGGGTACCCATGGATCCGGGGCGGGAAGTGGTGCCGGCCCAGTTGGCCAAAATCAAAGTGGACTCGGTCTGACCGTAACCTTCCATCAGGGACAGTCCGGCTACTTCGCTGAAGCGGTTGAAAACTTCCGGATTCAAGGCTTCGCCTGCAGTACAGGCGTGAACCAGGCTGGGCATGGTGGACATGCCCTTCTTGACCAGATACCGGTATACGGTGGGAGGTGCACAGAAAGTGGTGACCTTATAGCGATTGATGATGGTAACGATGGCCTTGGGATCGAAGTTATCGAAGTCAAAGACCATAACGGCGCTGCCTACCAGCCACTGGCCGTAAATCTTGCCCCAGGAAGTCTTTCCCCAACCGGTTTCGGCAATGGTGAAGTGAAGACCGCCATCAAAAGCCTGCTGCCAGTACTTGGCGGTGATGATGTGAGCCAAAGAATAGGTATGATCGTGAATAACACCCTTGGGATAGCCGGTGGTGCCGGAGGTGAAGTACATGATCATAGGTTCGGCAGCCAGGGTGTCCTGCCGTTCCAGAGTGCTGGAGGATGCGGCGATGTCTTCCGTCAGATTCCGGAAGCCTTCCACACTTTCCTGAACGGTCCACATGGTATGAAGGCTTTCGCAGCGATCCTTCAGGGGCAAAAGCTTCTGAGGAGCATTTTCCTGAGGAGTGCAGATCACGTATTTGATGCTGGCATCCTGGATCCGGTATTCAATATCTTCGGAAGTCAGCATGTGGGTGGAGGGGATCAGAACAGCGCCGATCTTATGCAGAGCAAGGGTAACATACCAATACTCATAGTGGCGCTTCAGAATGACCATGACCCGGTCACCCTTTTTCATGCCCTGAGCCATAAAGGCGTTGGCAGTCCGGTTGCTCAGGATGCTCAGTTCCTTAAAGGTAAAGATCTTTTCCTGGCCCTCGGTGTTGCACCAAACCATGGCGGTGCGGTCCGGTTCCTGTTCCGCAATATAGTCCACTACATCGTATCCGAAGTTGTAGTTTTCAGGATACTGCAGCTTAAAATCTTTAATAACTCCGTTATCATCGAAGGTTTCTACGCAAAATTTCTGATAGATACTCATTCCTTTTCGGTTCCTTTCAAGATGGCCATTCCGTTGGTATAAAATTCGGGACAGCGCTTTTTGAGATTTACAGGGATCCGGGTATTCACATCCAGGAAGCAATGATGGCTTTCGCCGGAGGCAGCCAGTTCCTTGCCGCCCAGGGTGTAGATCTCATACTTAAAAGCAGCTCTTACGCCATTGAATTCTGTCAGCTGAATGCAGCCCACCAATTCTTCATCGTAACGGGCAGAGTAAATATATTTACAAAAGACATCCACAATGGGCATGATCACACCCATGCGCTCCATTTCCGCATAGTCCATTCCGGCCTTGTGCATAAAATCCAGCCGGGTCTCTTCCATGATCCGGATGTAGTTGGAGTGATGGACGATCCCCATATTATCTGTCTCATAATAGTAAACTCGTCTGGTATAGGGTTCCACTTGTCTTTCCAGCATTGTCTTATCCTCCTATGAGATTGGAAGTGCCGATCTTCCGGAATCTCTGATATCTTCTTTCCGTGAGTTCCTCTACAGAGAGAGAGCTCAGGGAAGAAAGCTTCCATGTCAAAGCCGTTTTGATCTCTTTATAGAAGCGGTACTGTCCCAGATACTTCTCCGGGAAGATCCGCTCGATAATACCGTTGTCAAAGGCGTCCTGGGCTGTCAGCCGAAGACTGGCCGCCGCCTCCGCAGCCTGGCCGGCATCCTTCCAAAGAATACTGGCGCAGCCTTCCGGAGAGATAACGGAATAAATGGAGTTTTCCAGCATCCAAACCTGGTCCGCTACGGCAAGAGCAAGAGCGCCGCCGCTTCCGCCTTCTCCGATGAGAATGGAGATCACGGGAGTTTTTAACGCCATCATTTCCATCAGGTTTTCGGCGATGGCCTGGCCCTGGCCTCTCTCCTCCGCCCCAATGCCGCAATAGGCACCGGAGGTATCCACGAAGCAGATCACAGGGCGATGGAATTTTTCTGCCTGCTTCATAAGCCGCAGAGCCTTCCGATATCCTTCCGGGTTAGCGGAGCCGAAATTGCAGGCGATCCGCTCCTGAGAGGAGTGGCCTTTCTCAATAGCGATTACCGTCACAGGTCTGTCATTTAAAAGGGCTACCCCACCTACTACCGCAGGATCATCGGCAAAGCGCCGGTCTCCGTGAAGCTGGAAGAAGTCGGTGAAAATGTTCTTGATATAATCTCTGCCCGTAGGTCTTCGGTTGGCTCTGGCAAGCTGTACCCGATCAAAAGCAGTCTTAGCAGCCACAGTCAACACCTCCTTTGTGGATCCGGAGCAGATAGGAGATCTTCTCTTTCTGTTTTCCTCTGGGAACGATGGCGTCTACGAAGCCATGCTCCAGAAGGAATTCGGATTTTTGGAATCCCCAGGGAAGCTTTTCTCTGGTGGTCTGTTCAATAACTCTGGCACCGGCAAAACCTACCGTTGCACCGGGTTCTGCCAAAATGATGTCCCCTTCCATAGCAAAGCTGGCGGTTACGCCGCCGGTGGTGGGATCCGTCAGAATGGTCAGGTAAAAAAGTCCTTCCAGGCTGTGACGCTTTACGGCACCGCTGGTCTTGGCCATCTGCATCAAAGACAAAAGTCCTTCCTGCATTCTGGCACCGCCGGAAACGGTAAAGCCCACAACGGACATTTTCTTTTCCGTGGCATATTCAAAGATCCGGGTGATCTTTTCCCCTACTGCAGTGCCCATGCTTCCCATCATGAAAGAAGGTTCCATGACGAAAATGCAGCATTCTTCGCCGCCGATCTTGGCAGTGCCGGTGACGACCCCCTCCACTTCATTGGAGTGTTCCCTGGTCACAAACAATTTCTGCTTGTAGCCGGGGAATTCCAAAACATCACTGGAGATCAGAGTCGCATCGTGTTCCACAAAGGTGCCTTTATCCACGATGGCATTGATCCGCCGGCGGGCGCTCATGCGGAAATGGTAGCCGCAGGTGCAGACCAGCAGATTATTGCTCAGACGGCTCCGGGGAATGTCTTTATGGCAGTTGGGGCAGTTGACCACAGGCTCTTTCTGGGCCTGGGGCATGGGGACTGCGCTCTTGCTCTTTTCTAATTCATTTTTCGGTTTGTTGGAAAATTTCAGTACAGCCATTTACGCTTACTCCTCCCCATACAATCCGGAAGCAAACCCTTCGCTGCTGACGATCTGCAGCTGGTCCTCCGTATTGTTGGGAATGCCTTCAATCACCAGTTCACAGAGAGCGGCCTTCATCTTCCGGATGGCTTCTTCTCTGGTACCGGCATATACGATCAGTTTTCCGATCAGGGAGTCATAATAGGGAGTGATCTGTGCTCCGCTGACCAGGAATGTATCAAAACGAACAAAGGGGCCGCCGGGGAGGTGGAGCATGCCGACGGTACCGGGAGCCTTGGCATTGATCCGGCACTCGATGGCGCAGCCTCTCAGGCGAATATCTTCCTGCCGGAAGTTCAAAAGGATACCGGCGGAAGCACGGATCTGCCACTTGACCAGATCCATATTGGTTAAGCACTCGGTTACGGTATGTTCTACCTGAAGACGGACATTCATTTCCATGAAGTAGAAATGCCCTTCGGAGTCCCGGAGGAACTCCAAAGTACCCACGCCCACATAACCTACGCTCTCCACAGCGGTGGCAACCTGACGCATCAAAGTCTTTCTCTGAGCATCGGTCACTACGGGAGAGGGGGATTCTTCAATGAGCTTCTGGTTCCGATGCTGGATGGAGCAGTCTCTTTCGCCGAAGCAAACTACATTTCCTGCGGCATCTGCCAAAACCTGCACTTCAATGTGGCGGGAAGGATTGATATATTTCTCCATGTAAACGGCATCGTCGCCGAAAGCGGCTGCGCTTTCAGAGGCTGCAGAATACCAGGCTCCTTCCATCTCCTCAGGAGAAGTGACCAGACGGATCCCTCTTCCGCCGCCGCCGGAGCGGGACTTCAACATAACGGGATAACCGATCCGCTTGGCTTCCTTGTAGGCTTCTTCCAGGCTTTCCAGGATCTCAGAACCGGGAATGATGGGCAAACCGGCTGCCGCCATCTTTCTCCGAACCTGTTCCTTGTCAGCCAAAGATTCCATATTTTCCACGGTGGGTCCGATAAATACGATATCGTGGTCCATACACAGCTTGGCAAAGTCCAGATTTTCGGACAGGAAGCCATAGCCGGGATGGATGGCCTCTGCACCGGAGGCCAAAGCGGTACTGATGATCCGCTCCTGATTCAGATAGCTGTCTGCGGCATCTGCCCGTCCGATGCAATAAGCTTCGTCAGCCAGAGCAACATGAAGGGCTTCTGCGTCTGCTTCGGAGTAAACGGCAACTGTGGAAATGCCCATCTCCTTACAGGCCCGGATGATCCGGACAGCGATCTCGCCCCGATTGGCAACTAAGATTTTAGAAAACATATTATGCCTCCGTAATTGCGAAGGAAAACTCCGCTTTCACTGCCAGTTCTCCATTTACAAAGCCCTTGCCTTCTGCAAAGTAGAAGGGGTGCTTTGCCTTGGTGATCCTGCATTCGGTCTCAAAAGTATCTCCGGGTACAACAGGATGTCTGAAGCGAACGTTATTCAGCCCGGTAAACATGGGCAGACCGCCCTTTTCTTTCATGGTATCGGCCAGCAGAATGCAGCTGGACTGGGCCAGCATTTCGCAGAGGATCACGCCGGGAACCACGGGATTTCCGGGGAAATGTCCCTGCAGGAACCATTCGTCACCCCGAACATGATATTTCCCTTTGGAAAATTCACCGTCCTGGATCACTTCTTCCACCAGCAGCATATTATCTCTATGGGGGAGGATCCCCTTGATTTCTTCAAGATTCATTTTTTCTCTCCATTTTGACAGAAAGACCCCTGCCTTTCGAGAAGTTCGAAGGGATCGGGGTCTTCTTTATTACATCGGGCTGAGTCTGAATAATACCCGACCGAAATCTACAACTTCTGTATTTTCCACACAGATCTCTTCTACAATACCTTCTTCTTCTGCTCTGATCTCGTTCATGAGCTTCATGGATTCAATGATGCAGACCACATCGCCCTTGCGGACCTGATCCCCAACCTGTACGAAGGGAACTGCATTTTCCATGGGAGCCCGGTAGAACACCCCAACCATGGGGGACAGGATCTCTTTCAGGGAAGAAGAAGCGGGCTTGGCTGCAGGCTGGGATGCGCTGGCAGCAGCAGGTTCGGGAGCATAAACACCTTTTGCAGGTGCTGTGGAACGCTCCAGGCGAACGATGTTTCCGCTTTCGTTGAATTCCAGACCGGTAAGGCCCAGCTCATTCATGAGTTCTGCATATTTCCGAATGTTTTGTTCTTCCATGGTTATACCCTCCGGAAAGCCAAAGTTGCGTTATGACCGCCGAAGCCCAAAGAGTTGGACAGGGTCAGTTCAGGCTGGCTCTTCACAGCAGTGTTCGGTGTATAATTCAGGTCGCAGACGGGATCCGGCTGCAGCAGGTTGATGGTGGGAGGAATGATGCCCTCGTTCAGGACCTTCAGGCAGACGATGGCTTCCACTGCACCGGCGGCACCCAGCAGGTGACCGACCATGGATTTGGTGGAGCTGATGATGGCTGCCCGGGCCTGATCTTCACCCATGGCGTTCTTAATGGCCAGGGTTTCGGAGCTGTCATTGAGAGGAGTACCGGTACCGTGAGCGTTGATGTAGACCTTTTCGGTTCCGGTGTAGCCGGATTCCTTCAGAGCCTGGATCATGGCATCGGTAGCACCCTTACCGTCGGGACGGGGTGCGGTGATGTGGTGTGCGTCACAGGTGGAACCGTAACCGCAGATCTCACCATAGATCTTTGCGCCTCTCTTAACGGCGTGTTCGTATTCTTCCAAAACCAGAACGCCGCTGCCTTCGCCGATAACGAAGCCGCTTCTGCGGAGGTCGAAGGGCAAGGATGCTTCATTGGGATCTTCGGATACGCACAGTGCCTGCATGTTTACGAAACCTGCAATGCCGGTTTCGGTAACGGCTGCTTCTGCACCGCCGGCGATCATAGCATCGGTATAGCCGTGGCGAATGGCCCGAACAGCTTCCCCGATGGAGTGAGAACCGGAAGCGCAAGCGGTAACGATAGGCATTGCGGGACCCTGGCAGTTGAAGCGGATGGCGATCATGCCGGCTGCCATATTGGAGATGAGCATGGGAACGAAATAGGGGGAAACCTTTCTGGGTCCCTTGTTCCGGAGCTTATCCATTTCATTGATGAAGGTCTGCATCCCGCCGATGCCGGTACCGACGTAAACGCCGATCCGTTCGGGAGGAAGAGTACCGATCACACCGCTGTCTTCCACAGCCTGGCAGGCTGCTGCTACAGCCAGATGTGCATAACGGTCGCTGCGGACCATGTCAGCATTTTCCATATACTCTCTGGGATTGAATCCCTTTACTTCTGCGGCCAGCTTTGCCTTGTATTCAGTGGTGTCAAAGAGAGTGATGGGAGCGATGCCGTTCTGGCCTTCTACGAGGCCGTTCCAGAAATCATTTACATTATTGCCGATGGGAGTTACGGCTCCCATACCGGTTACAACTACTCTGCGCATTGTGTTTCCCCTTTACATGGCCAACCCGCCGTCGATGCGGATGACCTCACCAGTGATATAATCGGAATTGCCGGAAGCCAGGAAGGCTGCCAGCTCTGCAACTTCTTCGGGGCTGCCCATGCGGCCCAAAGGAATGCCGGCTACCAGAGGATCTTCCCCATTAAAATCCTGGGTCATATCCGTCCGGATGAATCCGGGAGCGATGGCGTTGCAGTTTACATTTTTGCCTGCCAGTTCTCTGGCTACGGACTTGGTCAGCCCGATCAGTCCGGCCTTGGAGGCGGAGTAGTTTGCCTGTCCGGGGTTCCCCATAAGGCCTGCCACAGAACTGATATTGATGATCTTGCCGCCCTTGTTTCGGATGAAAATGGAACAGCAATGACGAATCATATTGAAAGCCCCTTTCAGGTTGGTATCGATAACCTGATCAAAGTTGGCTTCGCTCATCATGGGAACGAGACCGTCCCGGGTGATGCCGGCGTTGTTGACCAGAATATTGACCGTTCCAAACTGGGTCTTGATTTCTCCAATGGTTTTCTTTGCAGCATCGAAGTCGGCTACATTGCAGCAAAAGGACTGTGCCTTGACTCCGTATTTTTCGCTGCAGGAGGTGCAGACCTGGTCTGCGGCTTCCTGGCTGCCGCTGTAGATCACAGCGATATCTGCGCCCAAAGAAGCGAATTTTTCTGCAATAGCGGCGCCGATCCCTCTGGATCCGCCGGTAATGACAGCTACTTTTCCTTTTAACATTCTTTTACTCCCTTAATGGCTTCTTCCAGACTGGCAATATCTTCCACATGGAAGGTGCGGACCTGGCTGTCGATCTTGGAGACAAAGCCGGAAAGCGTGGTTCCGGGGCCGATCTCCACGAAGGTATCCACGCCGTCTGCGATCATATTGCGGATGATCTGTTCCCAACGAACGGGATTCTTGATCTGCAGAGCCAAAAGTTCTGCGGGATCGCCTTCATAGGGCTTACCGGTGTAGTCGGAGTAAGTAACGACTTCCGGAAGCTTCATGTCAACATCCTTCAGAGCTTCTGCGAAGGCTTCTGCGGCATCGCTCATGAAGGGAGAGTGGAAACCGCCGGCAACCCGAAGGGGAATACCGCGGCCGCCTGCAGCCTTTACGGCCTTCAGATATTCGGCCAGCTGCTCTTTTTCACCTGCCACGGTGATCTGACCGGGGCAGTTATAATTTACGGGATAAACCTGGTCGAACTGAGAAGCGATCTCTTCTACCTGTGCAGGTTCCATCTTCAGAATGGCAGCCATAGCGCTGTCCACCTTGTCGGAGTCGGCCTGCATCAGCTCTGCCCGGAGGCAAACCAGCCGGAAGCCGGCTTCGAAAGACATGGCTCCGGAGAAGGTAAGAGCTGCCAGCTCACCCAGAGAGAAACCGGCGGTCACATCAGGCTTTAAACCTGCGTCTGCAGCTGCGGCAGCTGCGGCCAGTTCCATTGCAAACATACAAGGCTGTGTATTAACGGTCCGGGCCAGTTCTTCGGCGGTGCCGGTAAAGCACTGTTCAGAAGTTCCGGGACGGATGGCATCTGCCTGGCGGAAGAGTTCCGCTGCAGCAGCATTATTTTCACACAGATCTTTTCCCATGCCGCCAAACTGTGCGCCCTGGCCGGCAAAAACAAAGGCTATTTTACCCATTTGCAGGCTCCTTTCAATACGGGCTCTGCTTCTTCCATGATCTCACGGATAATGTCGGCAGCAGGCTGTTCTTTGTTGACCATACCGGCGATCTGTCCGGCCAGGAAGCAGCCCTTTTGGAGGTCACCCTCCTTGGCTGCCAGCCGCAGTGCACCTACGGCCAGGTTTTCCAGTTCCTCATCGGGCATATCGCTGTATTCGGCCTTCCAGTAATCTCTGGAGAAGGGATTTTTCAGGCTGCGAACGGGATGACCCAAACGCTTGCCGGTTACCATAGTGGCCAAATCATTGGCCTTAAGAACCTTTTCTTTGTAGTTGGGATGAACATTGCACTCTTCGGCAACCAGGAACCGGGTTCCCAGCTGTACACCGCAGGCACCCAGCATGAAGGAAGCTGCTACGCCCCGGCCGTCGGCAATACCGCCTGCGGCAATAACGGGCAGATCCGTAACGGAGCAAACCTGAGGAACCAAAACCATCGTGGTCAGTTCACCTACATGCCCGCCGCTTTCGCCCCCTTCTGCGATCAGCGCAGTGGCACCGATGCGAGTCATGAGCTTGGCCATAGCCACAGAAGGAACAACGGGGATCACTTTGATACCGGCTTCCAGCCAGCCCTTCATGTACTTGGAAGGATTGCCTGCTCCGGTGGTGACCACAGCTACTTTTTCTTCTGCCACCACCTGAGCCACTTCGTCCGCAAAAGGACTGAGGAGCATGATGTTCACCCCAAAAGGCTTTTCTGTCAGGGATGCAGCTTTGCGGATTTCTCCCCGGACATAATCGGCGGGAGCGTTGCCCGCTGCAATGATGCCGAGACCGCCGCCGTTGGATACTGCTGCAGCCAAACCACCGTCAGCAATCCAGGCCATGCCGCCCTGAAGAACCGGATATTCGATATTAAGTAAGTCACATAAGGGTGTACGAATCATGAGCGTCCTCCGTCTTTGGGATTTTCTTATTCCATCTTGGATTCGATGAAACGAACCAGATCGCCTACGGTTTCAACCTTCTGGTCCAGTTCGATTTCCTTACCGATCTTGTCTTCCAGGTTGATGAGCATTTCAACAGTGTCCAGAGAGTCAATACCCAGTTCTCTGAAGTTGCTGTCCATGGTAATGGTAGCTACGTCGCAATCGTTGTGTTCAGCAATCAGTTCTGCTACAGCTTCAAAAATCATAATAAACCTCCAAAATTTTAATCTTTTTTCTCTTTGCTCCGGGCCGAAACCGCGAAGCAGGTTATCACTGTTAACTATTATCAGTGATAACCTATCATATTTTTGGCTTTTTGTCAATGTAGTTTTCTGATATACTGGGGTTTGACATGAAAAAAAAGAACCATTATAATCAAGAAAACTGCCCCAGGAGGTTTCCATGGCTGAAGAAAAAGCTCCCCAGAACGTACATGACCGGCTCATTATCGCCGGTTTGGAAGAATTAAATAAACACGGAATCCAGAATTTCTCCGTCCGGAGAATTGCCAGCGCCTGCGGCGTTTCCTGCGCAGCGCCCTACAAGCATTTTACGGACAAACAGGACTTCATCGCCGCTATTATCCACTACTGCAACAGCCAGTGGAAGATTCGCCAGCGAAAGATTGTGGACCTTTACCCGGCTCCCCGAAGAAAACAGATTCTCGAAATCAGCCTGGAATACATCCGTTTCCTGGTGGAGAATCCTCACTTCCGCTCTATCCTTATGATGAAGGACGCCCAGCTGGACAACGAATACGCAGTGCTCCGGGGCAAAATGAGCCGCCTGGCTATCCGCCTGATTCGCCGCTACTGCAAGGAAGTCGGTATGTCGGAGCAGACCGCCATGGTCAAGACCTACATCGTCCGCTCCCTGATTTATGGCGCCGCCCTTATGTTCGACAACGGGGAAATGGAATACAACGACGAAAATATGCAGGCCGTCGCCCTGGCCATTGACCGGGAATTCGACCTGCCCGGCTTGGAAAACTGATTTTACAGAACCTATCTTTCAACAACAAAAACAGCATCCGCAGCGATTGACTGCAGATGCTGTTTTTTACATCAGAGAGGATGATGCATCCTTATAATACACGATTTGCAGGAATTTCATAGGTCTTGGCCCAGGGCTGAATCCGTTCAAATTCAGCGGAGGCCGTCAGTACATCCAGGTCACCGAAGCGCTTGCCGATAAGCTGCATGCCTACGGGGAAACCGTCTTTGGAAATGCCGGCAGGAACGGAGGCTGCGGGATGACCGGTAAAGTTGGTGAAATAGGTCAGGCACCAGCCGATATGGGGCTCGACTTCTTCTCCGTTCAGTTCCCGGGGGCCAAAGGTTTCCTGGCCGGGGCCCCGTCCAGGATTGTTCTTGACCGGGTGACAGGCCGTTACGGGAGAAAGAATCAGGTCGTAAGTCTGGAATACCGTCTGGAGCGCATCGAAAATTTCGGTACGGATGACATCGTCCGCGCAGTAGTCCCTGTAATTTCTCTTGCAGGCATCTTCAATCCAATAAATCATCTCGGGAGCAATATCGCCTCTGTGATCCTTCATAATATCAATACCGGTTTCCCGCTTGATATCGTCAAGGGATTCCATGCCGCCGCTGATGGAAATCAGACGGCACCAGGCTTCCGCCAGCTCCAGATGACCGTGTTTCAGGTTAAATTCAATGGGTTCCACTGTCGCGCCGGCTTCCTCAAACCGCTTTGCAGCCTTTCCCACCATCTCCCTGATTTCCGGGTCAACGGGGAAAATACCGAAATCGGGCGTATAAGCAATGCGCCAGCCCTTCACAGAGCCCTTGAGCGCTGCCAGATAGTTCCGATCACCGTAATCCAGGCTGAACGGATCGAAGGGATCGTAACCTGCCATGGCCTGAATGGCTAAAGCAGTATCCTCGACTGTCCGGGACTGGGCGCCGTTGAAGCAATAGGGATGGCTGGTTCCGTAACCGTTGGGTCTGGGGGAGTTGGAAACGGTACCCAGAGCAGGTTTAAAACCATAGATTCCGCACCAAGCGGCGGGTATACGGATGGAGCCGCCGCCGTCAGAACCTTCCGCAATGGGAAGCATACCGTCCGCAACTGCAGCGCAGCTGCCGCCGGAGGAACCGCCGGAGTTATAACCTACCTTAAACGGTGTGCTGGTGGGACCATACATATAGTTGTCGCAGGTTCCCCGGAAAGCCAGAGAAGGACTGTTAGTCTTGCCCAGGAAAACCGCGCCCTGCTCAATCAGGCTCTTGGTGTAAGTCGTATAGTGGGTATCTTCAAGGTGAGACAAAGCTTTAATCCCGCCGAAGCTGCCCTTCCACCCGGGAAGACCGGGAATAAAGTCCTTGGCAGCGGTGGGAACGCCGGCAAACAAACCCACAGGTTTTCCGGCCATAATATCGGCCTCAATTTCCTTTGCCCGGGCCAAAGCCTTTTCCACATCGGTGTACACAAAGGCGTTCAAGCTGGGATTTCGCTTTTCAATCCGCTCAAGGAAATACTTGGTGACTTCTACGGGAGAAAGCTTCTTACTGCGAATGTTGGCAGCCATTTCCGCTGCGCTCATGAAAGATAAACTGTCCATAATAATCACCTCTTAAAATATTCCGGAGTTAGTCCAGACGACGGCGGATAGAGAAGATGTCCAGTCCGAACCGTTCATTTACATAACCCATAATACCCTTGGGGGCTACCAGGATGATTGCAATGGCGATTACACCCAGGAGCAGCATACTGAAGCCGGGGAAATCGTAAAGCAGCTGGCGCAGCAGTACGAAGATAACGGCCCCTACGATAGGTCCTTCGATGGTACCCAGACCGCCGATGATGACCAGGAAAGTCATGGAGATGGTCCAGTCAATACCGAAGGCTGCATTGGGCTGAATGAATGCGATATTCAGGTACAGACCTGCACCGGCAATACCGGTGACAAAAGAAGAAATGAGGAAGCACTTCAGCTTGGTCTTGTACAGTTCAATCCCGCGGATCTCCGCAGCGGAAGCGTTATCTCTCATTGCCATGAGGCCAAGACCGAACTTGGACCGCAGCAAGAGGATAACCAGTACCGTAGTGGCTACACCGATGCCCAGAGCCACGAAATAAATGGTGGAGGGAAGCATCTTGTAAGTCGCGGAAATGTTGTAGCCGATACTGTAGTTTACGAATTTCCAGCTGGAGAAGAATACCCGCAGACATTCGCATACAATCCAGGTGCCGATGGTGAAATATACACCGCTCATCTTAAAGATGGGCAGGGATATTACCAGGGCAAAGACGACGGAAACCACGCCGGCCAGAATAAAGCCTAACACCAGCGGCAAGCCGTATTCCTGGGAAGTCATAGCCAGGCAATAGCCGCCGATTCCGACGAAAGCCTGTTGTCCCAGAGATACCAGACCGGAATAACCGGCCAGCAGGTTCCACATCTGGCCGATGGCAATGTACAGCAGAACCAGAACAAAAATGTTCATAAGGTACGGGCTTCCCCAGACAGGCAGAGTTACCAGCGCTGCGAGAATAACGATAATGATTATAGCTTTAAGGGAAGGCTTGCGAAGACCTTTTTCCGTTCCCAGTTTCTTATCCATAATATGTCAACCTCCTTATCCCTGACTACAGCCGAGCCTTCTTTGACAAAAGACCCTGGGGTTTGATTGTCAGAATGACGAGCATGACGATATATCCGGTGAGAGTCTGGTAAGTGGGGCCAAAGAAAGTCGCGCCCAGCATCTGGGAAACACCCAGTATAATACCGCCGATCAGGGTTCCGGGAATACTTCCCATACCGCCGATAACGACTACGCCAAAAGCGATAATCAGATACTGCGTACCGGTTGAAGGGTAGAATACGAAGGTTTCCCCTACCAGGAGACCGGCAATGGCAGTGGCTACCATGGTCATGCACATTGCAAGAACGAAGATGCGCTTGGTGTTGACACCCATCAGCTCTGCGGCCATACGATCTCCCGAAGTCGCCCGGATTGCCCGGCCAAAGGAGGTGTATTTCATTACGATGGTTAAAATAATGATAATAACGATGGCCACAACCAGATTCTTTGCGTACTGAGCCGGGATAATGGCCCAGGGCGTATTTACAAGATTCTTATTCAGAAGCTCGCTGGAAAGGGACTGGGAGTTGGGTCCATAGAACAGAAGCAGCGCGTTCTGGATAGCGATGGACAGACCGAACGTAACCAGCAAGGCAGGCTCCGAACCCTTATCAATAACTTTGTTTACCAAGAATTTTTGAATCAGAATACCAACAATAGCCATAACCACACAGGTTATAACGATTGCCAGGAACATATTCCCGCCGGTAATGCTGGTAGCGAAGGTCATGGTCAGGAAGGTGGACATGATCATAAGGTCGCCGTGAGCAATGTTGGTAATCTTCATAATGCCGAAAATCAGCGACATTCCGACGCCGATCAAAGCATATAAGCCTCCGAAGAGGACACCTGTTACCAAGGATTGTACTACAATTTCCATATGTAACCTCTCAGCTTTCTGTTCTTATGCGAAACGATTGATACCGAAGTAAGCGTCACTGACTTCTTCTTCCGGCAGGTCCGAACACTTGCCTTCCATAACGATGCGCCCCTTTACCATTACATAGGCGTACTCCGTTTCTTTCAGGCACCGTTTCATTTCCTGCTCTACAAGAAGGAAGGTTACCCCTTCGCTGCATATCTGCTTCAGAGATGCATAAATTTCCTTAATGACTACGGGCGCAAGTCCCAGGGAAATTTCATCGCAGACAATGAGTTCCGCATCGGACATAATCGCTCTTGCAATGGCCAGAATCTGCCGCTGACCACCGGATAAGAACGTGCTTAACTGGTTGTATTTTTCCTTCAGGATGGGGAAGGTGGCAAATACTTTTTCCAGGTTTTTATCCCGGTTTTTCTTGGCTTTGCCTAAATAGGACCCCATCAGGAGATTTTCCTTAACGGTCATATCGCTGAATACATGGCTCCCTTCCGGAGTCATTGCAATTCCCTTCGATACAATCGCATTGGTTTGCAGACCGGTGATATCTTCACCCTTCCAGGTAACAATACCGGAGGAAGGCTTATTGATGCCCATAATCGCATTGAGCAAGGTAGACTTTCCTGCGCCGTTGGCCCCAATCAGGGAAATCATGGAGCCTTTTTCGATGGAAAGGCTTGCATCATGAACAGCGTGGAAATCACCGTAATGGACATTTAACCCCTCAACATTGAGCAGGATTTCTTTCTTCTGTTCACTCATCGTCTTCTGCCCCCAAGTATACTTCGCTGACTTCTTTGGACTGCATCATGATTTCTGCGGGGGCACAGAGAATATCCTTGCCGCCGGCCAGAAGCATTACCCGGTCCGTCCCTTCGATCATGGTCTGCATGACGTGTTCAATCCAGATGATGCTGATGCCCCTTGCTTTAATTTTCTTTACAATGTCGAGAATTTCCTCAACTTCGGATTTGGTAAGCCCGCCGGCAACTTCGTCCAGAAGCAGAAGCTTCGGATTGGAAGCCAGAGCGATTCCGATTTCCAGACGCTTACGGCCTAACAGCCCCAACTTGCCGGCAAGAATATTCCGCTGATCGTATAACTGAATCAGCTGCAGAATTTCTTTTGCCAGGGCGATGGATTCCTTTTCGGGAATCTTCCGGCCATAAGAGCAGCCTACCAGCACATTTTCAAAGACGGACATGCCCTCAAACGCCCGGGGAACCTGGAAGGTCCGGCCGATGCCTTTATAGGTCCGTTCTGTTATTTTCATATTCGTAATATCATCACCAAGGAAGGTAACCTTTCCTTTGGTGGGACTCAGAATCCCGGACAGGATATTGAGCATAACGGTTTTACCGGCGCCGTTGGGGCCGATAACTCCCAATACTTCGTTTTCATGCACCTCGAAATTTACGGATGTTAAAACATGATTGCTGCCAAAGGAGATTCCGAGATCTTCAACTTTTAAGAGAGCGTTCAAAGCGCGTACCTCCTGTTATTTTATAATGGGGTATGCCGGCATACACCGGCATACCCCATTGGTTCATTGAGAATTATATTCCGTTTAATTTACTGAACTTTGTCCCAGGGAATAGCGGTAAGGGGATTAGTGTCGAGTCCTTCAACAGAATCTGCACCGCAGATAACCTTGGTGTAGTTGCCGTTGCCGTCATCGACCCACTGACCGAATACTACGGGAACATTGGCTACATGGTTATCAGCGAAAGCAACGTGACCGTAGATGCAATCCAGGTCGGTAGCTGCGAATGCGGCGTTGATGTCTTCGGGTTCCAGGGATGCGGTTCTGGACAGTACATCGCCGATTACGTCAAAGATTACATAGTCCCAACCGATAGTCATGTCGGGGGAATCACCGGTAGTTGCGGTGAAGTCATCGCTCAGTTCCTGAGCGGTCATGCCCAGCAGGGAAGAAGTGAAGGGGAAGTCGGGAGTCCACTGCGTTTCACTGCTGAAGTTTACATATGCCTTACCGAAAGAGGGAAGGTCTGCGGAGAAGGTACCGCCCTTGCCCAGCATAACAACGGGAGGTTCATAACCCTGCTGCTGAATCTGGCTCCAGATGGTGGCCAATACGGGAGTGGTACTGTTTGCAAATACCAGGTCGCAGTCTTCATCCTTAAGTGTTCTGAGAACTGCAGAGTAATCGTTGGATTCGGGAGGAACCAGACCGGGTTCAATCAGTTCATAGCCTCTTCTGGCAGCCATTTCTCTCAGAATATCACTGATCAGAATACTGTCGAGAGAGGTGTCCAGAACCAGACCGAACTTCTTATTGGTATCAAGGGTGTCAAGGCCATTGAAGAATTCTTCCAGTTCAGCTTCAATGTTGAACAGTACGCCCCAGCACCATTCATAAGGACCATTTTCCAGCCATGCTACGTCGGGAGAGTTGGACAGGATAGTGGGAACCTTGTAACGTTCGCCAACTACAGATACGGGGTTTGCCGTTTCGGGAGTCCACTGACCAACCAGAATATCAACTTTATCTTCGGTAACCAGCTTGGTGGCTACTTCGGAAGCCTTGGTGGTGTTGGATTCGGTATCGCCCCAGATAACTTCTACGGGGTGACGGGTATCGCCGATCAGAACGCCGCCGTCCTTGTTCAGTTCAGCGCCGGCAAGTTCCCAGGCGCGGTGGATACCGACAGTAAAGTTAGCCATAGGTCCGGTAAAGGGCGCTACGAAACCAATTTTGATGGGATCACCAACAGCAGGTCCGTCCGCCGAGTCACCGGTTGATGCAGGGGGAGCTGCAGGCTCATCGCCGCCGCAAGCCGCAAAAGAAAATACCATAAGGATTGCCAACGCAACGACTAAAACTTTTTTCAACATTTTTTAAGCCTCCTCTTCGTTATTTTGTTGAATTTTCTATGACAGCAGATCTCTGATCCAACATCTTCCTTCTTAGAATAAAACGTTTTATCCGAGAATCTGGAGCACAGCGCACCGGTAATTTTTACAAATTACCTTTTTGTCTGTTCCGGAGGAGCGCCTCGCCTTTCCTGTAGGGGAAGGTTTGTATGTTGTATTACAACATACAAAGGAGGTACCTCCTTGCGATAGTGTCATTCTTTTCAGTTAATTCACAATTATTTTACGCCACCTCATGACAAAATGCAAGGCGAAAACTTCTTTTTAAGGGAGCCTACCCTTTATTTATATTTCAAATATGTATTTATTTTTCTTATGATTCAAGGGAGAAATGTAACATATACATTCCCCTTGCCCAAAACATATCTCTTATGTTATCTTACTCTTAGTAACTCTCAAAGGAGGAGAAAAAATGATTGATACCAAGAGCGTTTTCAAAATTCCTTTCGGACTTTTCGTTCTCACCGCAAAAGACGGGGACAAAGACAACGGCTGTATCATCAACACCGCCATGCAGCTCACCAGCAAGCCCCAGCGGATCTCCATCACCGTAAACAAGGCAAATTACACCCACGATATGATCATGAAAACAGGCCTTTTCAATGTTTCCGTACTGACGGAATCCACCCCCTTCGGGATCTTCGAACATTTCGGATTCCAAAGCGGAAAAGATGCGGATAAGTTCGCCCAGGGCGAAGGAGAAAGAAGCAGCAACGGCCTGATGTATGTTCCCTGGAACACCAACGCTCTCATGTCCGGAAAAGTCATCGAAACTGTGGACTGCGGAACCCACACCCTGTTCGTCGCTGACGTGACCGAAGCAAAGGTCCTGTCCGATGCCCCCTCCGTAACCTATGACTACTATCAGAAAAACATTAAGCCCAGACCCGAGCCCGCAAAGAAAAAAGGTTGGGTCTGCAAGATCTGCGGATATGTCTACGAAGGAGACCCCCTTCCCGCAGACTTCATCTGCCCCATCTGCAAACACCCCGCAGAGGATTTTGAACTGGTGAAATAAGATAAAAAAGCAGATTCTGAAAAGAATCTGCTTTTTAAGTAAGTTGCAAAATGAT
Organism: Clostridiales bacterium; assembly: GCA_015058185.1. Lineage (GTDB taxonomy): Bacteria > Bacillota > Clostridia > Peptostreptococcales > Anaerovoracaceae > SIG263. The sequence continues at coordinate 27,854 of SVCV01000004.1, forward strand.
GTGCCGACTTCGTCAACGTGCTGTATTGCGCGAAAGCGCAATGTGATGTAAATTCGCATCGCTCACTTGTGATGCGATGCGTTCCTTAACGTGCCGCAGGCATACATCATTAGCGAAGCGTCATCACCAGCGCCAGCGTCATCATGGTCCTGAAAGGAACGCATCATTCCGCCATAAAAAAAGACTTGTCAATCGACAAGTCTTTTTTTATGGCGGAGAGAGTGGGATTCGAACCCACGGTACGTTTCACACGCACACACGATTTCCAGTCGTGCGCCTTCGACCAGCTCAGCCATCTCTCCACGCTGCTCTACTTTATGTAGGGTTATTAACGGCACCCCCGTAGAGGCACCGTTAATAAGTTACCACAAATAAATTTAAATTGCAACCACTATTTTTTTAAAATAAGGAAGATTTTACGGCTTCTTTCAAAGAATCCTTCTCAACGACGCCGGTATGGAGCACTTTTTTGCTTTCCAGGTCCTTAAGGCCGGCAGGAACTCTTACGCCGGAAGCGGCGTTCAGTGCCTTAATATAGGCAAATCCATCCTTTTCTTCGCCAAGCCCGATGGACAGGGCTGCGCTGTCAGCGAACTTATATGCGCTGGCAGTGGAAGCGATCACTGCGGGACGATCATCCCCGGTTTCCTTCCGATAGTCTTCATATACCCGGTAAGCAACTGCGGTATGGGTATCGAAGAGGTAACCGTTTTCTTTGTACATCCGGCCGATGGCATCGTTGGTCATTTCCTCGTCAGCATAGCCGCCGTAGAATTCTTTCATGCCTTCCCGGATCTTGTCGCTGACTTCATAATATTTCTGTTCTTCCAAAGACTTCATCAGAGCGGCGATCTCTTCGCCATTGTCGCCGGAAAGGTGATACAGCAGTCTTTCCAGGTTGCTGGAGATCAGAATATCCATGGAAGGAGAATTGGTTACGTAGAAGTCTCTGCGGATATCGTATACGCCGGTGTTGATGAAGTCGGTGAGGACCTTGTTCCGGTTGGATGCGCAGATGAACTTATTTACGGGAATGCCGATCTGCTTGGCATAATATGCGGCCAAAATGTTTCCGAAGTTGCCGGTGGGCACTACGATATTGATGCTTTCACCCTTCTTTACAGCACCTTCTTCCAGCAGCTTTACATAGGACCAAACATAGTAAGCGATCTGGGGGCAAAGACGGCCGATGTTAATGGAGTTGGCGGAAGAAAGCTTCACGCCCTTTGCAGCCAGTTCTTCGCCGAATTCGCTGTCGTTGAAGATCTTCTTAACGCCGGTCTGGGCATCGTCGAAGTTTCCGTGGATGCCGAAAACGTGAGTGTTTGCGCCTTCCTGGGTGACCATCTGGCACTTTTGGACCTGGCTTACGCCTTCGCTGGGATAGAAGACGATGATCTCGGTGCCGGGAACATCTGCGAAGCCCGCCAGTGCAGCCTTACCGGTATCCCCGGAAGTTGCGGTCAGAATGGCGATTTTTTTGTCTTCCTTTTCCTTCTTCATAGCGGTGGTCAGAAGGTAGGGAAGAATGGACAGAGCCATATCTTTAAAAGCAGCCGTCTTGCCGTGATACAGTTCCAGGAACCAGGCATCGCCAGCCTTCTTCAGAGGAACGATCTCTTCGGCTTCAAACTTTGCGTCATAAGCGCTTTCTACACAATAGCGCAGTTCTTCCTCCGTATAATCCGGCAGGAACAGGGACAGGACCTTAAAGGCTACCTGACGATAGTCCAGGCCAACCAGCTCCGCAGGATCTCCCAGGGAAGGAATGGCATCGGGCACATACAGACCCTTATCTTCCGCAATGCCCTTGATGATGGCCTGTGCGGAAGTTTTGATGTTCTTGCTGCCTCTGGTGCTCTTATACTGAATCATGTTTTCACCTCATTATTTATGCCGCAAAAGCGGGTTTTCTCGATCATTGGTGCATCCATTCTAACAAAAAAAATAGCAAATTACCATAGACAAACAAAAATAAAAAGATTATAATCAAAAACGCAATACGTCCCGTTGGTCAAGTGGTCAAGACGTCGCCCTCTCACGGCGGAATCAGGGGTTCGACTCCCCTACGGGATACCAAAAAAAGGCGATTCTTCGGAATCGCCTTTTTTAGTGAAATCCTTTCTTTGAGAAGGGATAAATCCATCTTTGATGGATGAAATCCCCTTCGGGGATGAAATCTCCGAAGGAAAAACAAAAGGAAGGATTTTATTTCATCGAAGCTTCGCTTCGATTTCACTCAGCGCAGACTGAATTTCATCACGACCCATATCGTGATTTCATTTTCTGAATGAGGAGCCGAAGGACGGCGGATTTTACGAAGTGAAAGACGCAAACTTTTCCTTTTTTCTTTAATATGATATAATCGTAATCAACCTATTCCTGCATTACAGAAAGGCTTTCTGATGGCAAAAATTGTGCACACTCCCCTGCCTCCGGATCAGGATCCGAAAATTTTGGGGATTTTTACAAAAGAAAAGAAATTCTATAAAGTCTTCTTCCCGCTGCTTTTCATTATCGCCCTGCAGCAGCTTGCCGCTTTGGGCGTCAATTTAGCGGATAACATCATGCTGGGAAGGTACACCGAACTGGCCCTTTCCGGTGCCACGCTGGTAAACCAGCTTCAGTTCATGCTGCAGCAGGCTGCCGCCGGCGTAGGCATGGGCATCGTGGTTTTAGCCTCCCAATACTGGGGCCAGCAGCGGATCGATCCCATTAAACGGATCATCGGCCTGGGCATGAAATTCGGACTGCTCATCGGCGCCATCTTCTTCCTCGTGACCCTGCTCTTCCCCGAAGGAGTGCTGAGCCTCTTCACAAACGATGCCGCCGTTATCGCAGAAGGGGTCAAATATCTGAAGATCGTATGCTGGACCTATCTGATCTTTGCCATTTCCAACTCCCTCATGTTCTCCCTGCAAAGCGTGGAAACGGCCTTTATCGGCATGGTCATGTCCCTGTCCACCATCTGCATCAACATCTGCCTGAACCATTTCCTGATTTACGGAAACGGCGGTGCTCCTGAGCTTGGCATCCGGGGCGCAGCCATCGCCACCCTGACCAGCCGACTGGTGGAACTGGCCATCATTTTGGTCTACGTTCTTAAAATCGATAAAAAGCTTCGCATGAAATTCCGGGATCTGCTGCGGACAGACCTGAGCTACCTGAAGGACTATTTGAAGGTTGCTCTCCCCGTCACCGTAAGCGGTCTTCTCTGGGGCGTCGCCCAGGCTGCCCAAACTGCCATTTTGGGGCATATCAATGCCACAGCCATCGCAGCCAACAGCATCGCCATCGTCATTTTCCAGCTTTTTGCCGTGCTGGGCATGTCCTGTACCAACGCATCTTCGGTTGTGATCGGGAAAACCATCGGCGAAAAGAAGCTGCACATGATCCGCTCCTATGCAAAGACCCTCCAGGGCCTTTATGTTTTGATCGGGATCCTTTGCGCTTCCCTGATTTTCATTTTCAAAGATCCTATTATCAGCATCTATGCGGTATCGGAAGAAACGAAGGTTCTGGCATCCCACTTCCTCGTCATTCTCGGGATCAGCACACTGGGGACCTGCTACGAATATCCTGTGGAAGCCGGGATCATCGGCGGCGGCGGCTACACCAAGTATACCGCCTATGTGGACAACATTTTCATGTGGTGCTTCACCATCCCTGCAGCCTTCCTCAGCGCTTTCATCTTCCACTTCCCGCCGGAGATCACTTTCCTTTTCCTGAAAGTGGACCAACTCCTGAAGTGTATCCCCAACGCCATCACCGTCAACCGGTTCCGCTGGGTCAGGATCCTTACAAAAGAATAACGGTAAAATCAAACCTCCTCTCGAATTTGAGAGGAGGTTTCTTTCCGCCTGTTTCGCCGGGATCCGGCTTTTAAATTTTCATATCGTTCAGCAAGGATTTCAGTTTGCTGACCTCTTCTTTGGTAAGGGAAACTCCCTTCCGCATTTTTGCATACCCATCACTCCAATCCCGAATATCGTACCTTCCGGCACGACCGTTAAAGGAAACGATGTTCAGTTCCTTGTTCCAGCCGTTGGGAGATCTGGACAATACGCCAATGTGTTCCTGAATTTCAAAGACAAATTCCGTGTCCTTCAGATCAGGCATGTTTTCACCCCTCTCTTTTTTCCGAACACATCCGGCCCTCTTCTGCGCACCTTAATACTATATTATAATATATGGATTGTCAACCATTATTTTCCATTTCTATTCTTCCGGATTCCTCCGTCAAACAGCGCAGCCGTGCCCCCATTTCCGGGGTGAGCTGTTCCGGCAAAAGCCGCCACTGCCAATTGGAGCCTAATGTCCCCGGCGTATTCATACGGCAGTCCCCGCCGAGGCCAAGCAGATCCTGGGCAGGGATCACGATCAAATTTGCGGCGGAGAACATCAACGTCCGGATCCCGGCCTCGGAAACCCGCTCATTGGGCCGAAGCTGCAAGGCCTCCAGCGCCCGATACCGGGTGGCGTGAGAAGCTTTGGAGAACCATCCTTCCGTGGTATCGTTATCGTGGGTCCCGGTATAGGCCACACAGTTTTCCGAATAGGTGTGAGGCTGGTGAGGGTTTTTCCCGGGAGAGTCAAAGGCAAACTGTAAGACCTTCATGCCCGGATAATCGGAGTCCCGAACCATTTTCTCCGCTTCCGCAGTCAGGATCCCCAAATCTTCGGCAATGACCGGAAGTTCCGGAAACTCTCTTTGCAGCTGTCGGATCCATTTCATGCCGGGGCCTTTGCACCATCGGCCATTGACAGCAGTCCTCTCCCCGTAGGGCACCGCCCAATAGCTTTCAAATCCCCGAAAATGATCGATGCGGACCACATCATAAAGAGATGCGGTCTTTTTCATTCTCTCCCGCCACCAGGAAAAGCCATCCTTCTCCATCCTCGGCCAATCGTACAGAGGATTCCCCCAAAGCTGCCCGGTCCCGGAGAAATAATCCGGAGGAACTCCGGCCACCGCCAAAGGCTCTCTGGCATCATCCAAAAGGAAATTTTCCGGAGAAGCCCAAACATCTGCAGAATCCAATGCCACATAAATGGGAAGATCCCCTATGACCCGGATCCCCTTGTCGTTGAGGTACCTCTTCAAGGGCTTCCACTGCCGGTCAAACTGATATTGGAGAAAGATATGAAACCCGATCCCATCCTGAAGAATGTCCGCATATCGTGCCAAAGCAGCCCTGTCCCGGACCCGGAGTTCCTGGGGCCACTGCAGCCAGGAACATCCGCCAAAGTGCTCTTTCAACGCCATAAAAAGGGCATAGTCTTCCAGCCAGCCTTCGTTCTCCTGAAGGAACTCCGGATCAACAAAGTTTCCGGAATCCCGGAACCCTTCCCAGGCCTTTCGAAGGACCGGCCTTCGCCGCTCAAAGAGGAGCGAAAAATCCACCCTTTGAGGATCTCCTCCCCAGCGTCCTGCAAAGTCCGCTTTCTCTAAAAGCCCCTCTTCCTCCAAAAGCCGCAGATCTATAAAATAGGGATTTCCCGCAAAGGCGGAGAAGCACTGATAGGGGGAATCCCCATACCCTGTGGGACCCATGGGCAAAATCTGCCAATATTTTTGTTTCGCAGAAAAAAGAAAGTCCCCGAAGGCATACGCCTCGGGGCCCATTGTCCCAATCCCTCCGGGGGAAGGAAGGGAGGAAATATGAAGTAAAATGCCGCTGCTTCGCAGGATCGTCACGCTTCGATCTCCTTTAAATGTGATTGAAGGTATCGTACCAGGGAGCCTCCATCATAGGGCCATCCCATATGGGAGCGTCCCAGGTGTAGAACATGGCCGAAGAAGCGCGGACTAAAACCACCCAAAGCACAACGGTGACCGCCGTCCAAATCGCCACCCAGATCCAAAGAGCTCTGGCCATATTCTGCAGATTTTTATTGGTGGAGCCGGTCACGGACCAAATGATCATCATGACGATATTGGCAATGGGAATACTCAGCAGTAAAAATGTAAGCAGATACTGCCCGATGGTCATAACATCCGTATTGGATTTTGGCGGAACCTGGTAATGGTATGTAGGCTGCGTCAGATCCTGCCCGCAGTTTGTGCAGAACTTTGCCTGATCCTGATTATCGACACCACAGCGACTGCAATGAATTGCCATGAACCTTCCTCCTTATTATATGTATTCTTTTATATTGCATACCCTTTGTTTTTCTATTAAAACATACCGGGCAGATTCTTGGCAATATGAACTTTTTACCGTTCCCAAAACAAAGGATCCCCGGGAAATTCTCCCGAGGATCCATTTCTCAGAGATCAAAGGAGGGATTGATCGCGAAGAAGTTTTTGGAATTCATTCGGTCCGTTACGATTTGAAGCAGCTCGCCGAACCTCTGATAGTGAACGATCTCCCGCTGACGCAGGAAGCGGATCACGTCATTCACATCGGGATCGTCGCTGATGCGCAGGATATTATCGTAGGTGGTCCGGGCCTTCATTTCCGCAGCCATGTCTTCATGGAGATCCGTAATGGGGTCTCCCTTTACCTGAAGAAACGCTGTGGTATAGGGGGTGCCGGAAGCCGTCTGGGGATAAACTCCCGTGGTATGATCCACGAAATAGTCGTCAAAGCCCTGGGCCACCACCTCTTCCGGAGAAAGATCCCGGGTCAGCTGATGGATGATGCTTCCCACCATCTCAAGGTGGGCAAGTTCCTCCGTGCCGATGTCCGTCAAAGCGCCCTTCACCTCTTTGTAAGGCATGGAATACCGTTGGCTGAGATAACGAAGGGAGGCACCAAGTTCTCCGTCCGGGCCGCCGTACTGGCTGATGATCGCCTTAGCAAGACGAGCATTGGGTTTTCTGATTTTTACAGGATACTGCAGCTTTTTTTCATAGATCCACATACATTACACCTCCCTGGTTTCCGGATTAGCGGAAGGTTCCCAGGGCCAGGGATCCTCCAGCCAGCTCCAATTTTCACAGGTACATGCCGTGCGGGAGATGCAGGCATAATTATCTTTGCACACACTTTGCCCGCAAAAGTCCCAATAAGCTGCCAGCGCCCGCCGGTCATCGGGATGGGTATCCAGATAAAGCCGCATTTCCCAGGCCGCAAAGGGAATAGCATAATCCTGAATCAGGTCAGTCTGCATAACCATCACCTCCGGCGATCCGCTTTCCCCGAAAAGGCTTTCGAAGCTCAGGGAATAGGGTTCCGCTCAAAAGCCCCTTAACAGGAGGGAATGTGGTATTAAACTTCTGCATAGGCACATAGGCCATAGCCAAAACCGGTTCGTTCACAAAGATCGGCTCACAGCGATCTTCTTTTTTTGTATCGATCAAAGAAAATCATCTTCTTTCTTGATTAGTCACAGCGTTTTCCGCTGTTGATATACTGTATGTTTTCGCAAAGAAAATGGTTCCGCAAAAAACGCAGGCCCCCTCCCGAGGAACAGGAGGGGACCCGCTAAAGCTGCTGCATTCAGGAACGCAGAAAATGTTCTTTATTTTTCAGGATTTACGTAAGTCAGCTCGCCGAAAGTCCAGGCTTCATGATCGGTATGAAGCAGTTCATGGGCTCTGTGGGACAAGGGTTTCTCCAAATATTCCTCGTACAGCTTCTGTACAGAGGGATTTTCGTGGGAGAACCGGAGGTTTGCCTTGTGGTCCAAACGGTACAGGGTGTTTCCACGGATACCGGCCAGTTCAGCACCTTCCTTGATGGGCTGTCCGCCGCCGCCTGCGCAGCCGCCGGGACAAGCCATGATCTCTACGAAATCGTATTCCACTTCGCCGCGGCGAATGGCTTCGATCAGGTTTCTGGTATTCTTCAAGCCGCTGGCTACTGCAATTCGTACAGGAATACCGGCGATCTCATAAACCGCTTCGGTCCAACCCTGCTTCCATCCACGAATTTCCTTAAAGGCATCCGCCTTGGGATTTTCACCGGTGACCAGGAAGTATGCACTTCTGAGGGCGGCTTCCATAACACCTGCCTGTGCGCCGAAGATAACGGCTGCACCGGAACCGATGCCCAGGGGGCTGTCCAGAGCCTCTTCATCCAGCTCGTTGGGACGGATGTGATCCGCCGCAAACATCCGGTTCATTTCTCTGGTGGTGAGAACGATGTCTACATCCGGATCGCCGCAGGCATCCCGGAATACGGGAACGGCACATTCGTGCTTCTTTGCAGTACAAGGCATAACGGATACGCAGAAGATCTTCTTGGGATCCACGCCGATCTTTTCCGCGAAATAGCTCTTGGTAACGGCACCGAACATCTGCTGAGGGGACTTGGCGGTAGACAGGTTTCCGACCATGTCGGGATATTCGGACTTCAGGAACCGTACCCAACCGGGGCAGCAGGAAGTGAACATGGGCCACTTATGCTCATCTCTGTGAGTCAGGTGTTCTACCAGCTCGCTGCCTTCTTCCATAATGGTCAGGTCAGCAGCAAAGTTGGTATCGAATACATAGTCGAAGCCCAGCTTGCGCAGGCCGGCTGCCATTCTTTCGATGGTGGCCTTTTCCTGAGGCATACCGAAGGATTCGCCCCATGCAGCACGAACAGCGGGAGCTACCTGTACTACGGTAATGAGATCGGGATTGCAGATGGCTTCCATTACGGTAACCGTATCATCTCTTTCTCTCAGAGCGCCTACGGGACAGTGAGTAATACACTGACCGCAGAGGGAGCAGTTGGATTCGTTCAGTTTCTTACCGCCGGATACACCTACGGTAATTCTGTCGCCGACACCAACGATGTCCCAAACATTCAGATTCTGGATCTTGTCGCAGACCTGTACGCAGCGCATGCACTTGATGCACTTTCCGGCTTCCCGGATCAGGGGCAGATCATAGTTCCAGCGAGCCTTGTGAACCTTCTGTTCGTAGGGCTGTCTGATGATGTTCAGATCATTGGCTAAGGACTGCAAAGCGCAGTTGCCGCTTCTTACGCAGGTGGGGCAATGGCAGTCATGTTCGGACAGCAGCAGCTGTACATTGATGCGGCGGGTTGCCCGAACTCTCTTGCTGTTGGTATGTACGACCATACCGTCAACAGCAGGGGTATTACAGGATGCGGCCAGCTTCCGGATGCCTTCGATCTCTACGAGGCACACCCGGCAGGCACCGATCTCGTTTAAGTCTTTCAGGTAGCAAAGGGTAGGAATGGGGATACCCGCTGCAGTAGCAGCTTCCAGAATCGTGCTGCCTTCTTTTACTTCAACTTGTACATTATCAATTGTCAGCCGAATCATGCGTCTCTCCCTCCTCTCAGAGCTCCAAATCCATAGTGATCGCAGCGCAGGCAGCGTCCGGCTTCCTGCATTGCTTCTTCATATACCAATCCGTTTTCAATACCATCGAAGTCTCTGGCACGGCTTCCGGCTTCTCTTTCGGTCATATTGCCTCGACCGCAGGGGATCCGGTCTTCGTGATAGGCGGGCGGGATCTCCACATCCACCTTGATCTCGTGGTGGAAGCCCAGTCTCTGGTCGATAGCCAGGGCGGCCTTCTTACCGGCTGCAATGGCCAGGATTACGGTTGCGGGACCGGATACGCAGTCGCCGCCGCTGACGGTGGGTCCGTTTACTACGGGAACACCGGGCTCAGCCAGCAGTTCTTTCTGAACGTCCTGACCGATGGCGGTAATGACATAATCCGCAGGGATCCGGAACTGTTTGGCTTCGGTGTCTACGGGAGAGGGACGGCCGCTGCGGTCTACAGGACCAACCATCTGACGCTTTACCCAAAGTGCCTTTACATTGTCTTCCTTGTCCGTTTCGATCTTGACAGGAGCGTGGAGGCACAGCATTTCGCAGCCTTCTGCGATGGAACCTTCGATTTCTTCAGGCAGTGCAGTCATGTCAGACTGACGACGACGGTAGACGCAGGTGACCTTTTCCGCACCCAGTCTCTTGGCACTTCTGGTGATGTCCATAGCTACGTTGCCGCCGCCGACAACTACCACATGTTTGCCGGTGAAATCGGGCATTTCGCCGTCGCCGATGCCCTGGAGCATTTCAACGGCAGAGAGAACGCCTCTGGCGGTTTCGCCCTTGATGCCCAGTCTCTTACTGCTCTGTGCACCGATGGCCAGATATACGCTGTCGTATTCTTTTTCAAGCTGTTCCAGAGTGAAGTCCTTACCCATGGTCTGTTCCGTCCGGGCTTCAATGCCGGTGGACAGGATGTGGGCAATTTCTGCATCCAGAAGGTGACGGGGGAAACGATAGCTGGGAATGCCGTAACGCATCATACCGCCCAGCTTCTTCCGCTGCTCGAAAACGACTACCTGATGTCCCATGAGGGAGAGGTAGTAAGCCGCAGTCAGACCGGAGGGGCCGCCGCCTACAACGGCAACCTTCTTGCCGGTAGCGGGAGCCTTGGGAGCTGCGGGAACTTCGCCGGCATTGTCACAGGCAAAGCGCTTAAGAGCACGAATATTGATAGCATCGTCCAGCATATGACGACGGCAGCGCTTTTCGCAGGGATGTTCGCAGATGTAGCTGCAGGCGGTGGGGAAAGGATTGTCCTTCCGGATCAGCCGTACCGCATCTGCATAACGCTCGGCGCGAACCAAAGCGATGTAGCCGGGGATGTCCACGGAAGCGGGACAACGGGATACGCAGGGGATGGGCTTTCTTTCCTTCATAACGCAGCCGCGGCCCTGAGCGTGGGAATCATAATCATCCCGGAAGGCCTTTACGCCCCGGAGAACCATGCTGGCAGCTTCTACACCGATGGCGCAGTCTGCGGAAGCAACGATGGCCTTGGCAGTATTTTCGATCCGTTCGATGGTTTTGCTGTCTGCCTCCCCATCCAGAACCTTTGCAATAAGAAGTTCCAACTGAGCCAGACCTACGCGGCAGGGTACGCATTTGCCGCAAGTCTGTGCATGACAAAGCTGTAAGAATACAGATGCCATGGTTACAGGACATACGTCGGGAGGGCTTGCTGCAACTCTGCGTTCCAGGTCTCTGTAGATGCCCTCAACCACCGCTAACGCTTCGTCCTGAGCGGTAATTACAAACCTTTGCATTTTCGTTTCTCCTTTTCCATATCGTGAATTTTAAATCGTGACGATTAAATTATATTAGTTGAAAGAATATCACAGAACAAAACTATTGTCAAAATAATCTATAAATTAACAATTTACGCAAACAATTCGCACAATTCCCCGCAAGCCATTGGCAAAAAGATCGA
>SVCV01000102.1 GCA_015058185.1 Clostridiales bacterium
GTCATGATCGATGTCCCTTGCTCCGGCCTTGGAGTCATCCGCAAAAAGCCGGAGATCAAGTACAAGAAATTCACAGAGGATATGTCCGTTCTGCCGAAAAAGCAATTCGACATTTTAACAGCCTCATCCCGCTATGTAAAAAGCGGCGGCGTTATGGTCTACAGCACCTGTACCATCGCTAAGCGGGAAAATGAACAGGTGGTTCGGGCCTTCCTTAGAAAAAATCCCGAATTTGAGGAGGTGGAGAGCATCCAGCTTCTGCCTCACATCCACAAAACCAATGGTTTTTACATCTGTAAACTTCGGAGGAAATAATGGCGAGATCAGGATGGTGTACAGACCGGGGCCGGCACAGAGAAGCCAATGAAGATGCTTGTCTGGTGATCCCGGAACAAAATATATACATGGTCGCAGACGGTGTCGGCGGTCATAACGGCGGCGAATTTGCCAGCCACGCAGCCGTAAATTTAGCGGCGGCATACTTCCGCAAAAATCCCATTGATCCGGCACAGGACGCAGAATGGCTGAAGGATCATTTCCTCACCTGTCTGCGGCAGGTAAACTGGGCGATCCGGGACCTTGCGGAAAAGAGCAGTAAAGTTGCGGGCATGGCCACAACCATGGTGCTTCTTTACATTGCCGACGGCAATGCCTATGTAGTGAATATCGGCGACAGCCGTGCATATCTTCTGCGGGACGGCGTTCTTCGCCAACTGACAGAAGACCACACTTATGTCAATCAGTTGGTTCGGGAGGGGACTCTCACTTCTTCGGAAGCGGCGTCTCACCCCAACCGGAATGTGATCACCCGGGCTTTGGGTGGGGAAAACGAAGTGGCCCCGGACTTTTACCAGTTCCAGGTCTTCGAAAAGGATCTGCTTTTGCTTTGTACGGACGGTCTCTACAACGAGATCCCCGACGGCGCACTGAGCGGGATCGCCACAGGCCGGGAAGATATGCAGGAATTGGCAGATTCCCTTGTAAAGAGCGCCAATGAATGCGGAGGAAAGGACAACATTACCGTTGTCTGTGTTCAGATCGAAAAAGGGGAAGAGGAGGTTAAGGCATGAGCAGCAGAATATTGGCAGGCAGATATGAGCTGCTGGAGAAAATAGGGGACGGAGGAATGGCCGTAGTCTATAAGGCCCGGTGTAAATTCCTCAATCGGAATGTTGCGGTCAAAATCCTGAAGCCGGAATTCATGCGGGATGCCAAGTTTATCGAAAGCTTCCGCCGGGAATCCCAGGCTGCCGCCAGCCTTTCTCATCCGAATATCGTAAATGTGTACGACGTAGGAAGGGATGGGAACATCCATTATATTGTTATGGAGCTCATCGACGGTGCCCCCCTCAGCGAGATCATTCGGGAACAGGGCCATTTGAAGCCCAGAGATGCTGTAAACATCGCAAAGCAGATCGCGTCTGCTCTCAGCTGCGCCCATAAGAATCAGCTGATCCACAGAGACGTAAAGCCGCATAATGTACTGATCACAAAAGACGGCACTGCCAAGATCACGGACTTTGGGATCGCCAAGGCCGTTAATGCCGCCACTGTCGTGGGACAGACCGGTACCGTTATGGGTTCTGTTCATTACCTCTCTCCCGAACAGGCAAGAGGGGATTACGTAGACGAAAAGACCGATATCTATTCTTTGGGTATTTTGCTTTTCGAAATGCTCACCGGTAAGGTTCCCTTTGATGCGGAAAACCCCGTTACCGTAGCTTTGATGCACATGAATGACGAAGTGCCCCGGCTGTCTCAGCTGCTTCCCGGCATCGCTCCCGATCTGGAAGCCATTGTAGCCAAGGCCACTAACAAAGTGCAGATCAACCGATTCCTGACTGCGGACGAAATGTACGATGCACTGGACCATGCCAGCCTCAGCGCCATCGGCACCTTCAATAAGTATCAGAGAATGGTGGAACAGGAGCGTAAGAACGAATACGATGCCACGAAAGTCATGTCCGTGGTGAATCGCCCCGAGCCGAAAAAGCCTCTTCCTGAGGATCCGTTCCTGGATCAGTTGGATGAGAGCAAGCGGGAGTCCTCCCGGAAACACAGTTCAGCCCAAAATAGCAAAAATAGTAAGTCGGAACAAAACAAGACCACTAATAAAAAATTTAAGGTGGATAAAATCAAGCTCAGCGCCATTATTGTGGCCTTAATTGCCGCAATTTTGGTTGTTGCCCTGGTCATTGTCCCCATTTTAGGCAATCACAGCGGAAAGCCCGAACAGTTGGAAGCACCTCCTCTCACCGGCATGACCGTGGAGGAAGCTACTGCCGAACTGGAGAAACTTGGGCTGAAGCTCAAGGTGGCCTCCTATGTGGTCAGCGATAAATATGAAGAAGGGGAGATCGTCTCCCAGGATCCCAAGGAAGGCATCGAAGTCAAGGAAGGCTTCAGCATTTCCGTCAACGTCAGCAAGGGCAGCGGGGATCGTCCCCAGACCATGCCGGAACTGACCGGAAAGACCGTGGACAGCGCCCTGTACATGTTAGCGGAATACGGCTACACCAAGGGTGAGATCACCGAAGAGTTCAGCGATCTGCCCATCGGCATCGTCATCGACCAGTCTATCGCCGCAGGCGAAGAAGCTGCCGCCGGTACGGTAGTAAATCTGGTAGTCAGCAAGGGCAAGGAAAGTGTGGAACTGAAAATGCCGGATCTGGTAGGAAAGTCCCTTTCTGAGGCCACTTCCGCCCTCAGCGAAGCCGGCTTGGCCTTAGGTGACACGGCCTACGAACCCCACGAAACCTATCCGAAGGATCGGGTAACCTGGCAAAGCATCGAACCCGGTGCAACGGTCCAGGAAGGCACGGCCATTGACCTCATGTTAAGCGAAGGCACCAGCGAAGGTGCGGGCGGCCCCAATCTGTCCTCCTTCTCCCTGTATGTTCCCTTCGGAATGGCCACCAATGATGTATTCTATATGAGCGTAGTGGTTTCCGATGAAAACGGCGTAACCACTCTTCTGAACAACGAACAGAAGCAGAAGAGCAACGGCGGCGAGACCATCGTAGTGACCGGTACGGGACAGGGCACCATCCGCATCTATTTTGATGAGGCTGAGGTCCTGACCTATAACGCAGATTTCAGCGCAGGAGTATTGTTGTAAATGGAAGGAACCATCGTCAGAGGCGTAGGCGGCTTCTATTATGTAAAAACCCAGGATGAACTGTTTCAGTGCAAGGCCCGGGGGATCTTCCGGAAGGACGGGGTCACGCCCTATGTAGGGGACCAGGTCCTTGTGGAACCCACGGATCCCGGCGAGGCGGTGATCAACGAGATCCTGCCCCGAAAGAATCAGTTTATCCGTCCCCCCATTGCCAATGTGGATTGTATGGTAGTGGTCACGGCGGTCCGCCGTCCCGCTCCCGTTCTTACGATCCTGAACCGTTTTTTGGTCATGGCGGAGGGGAAAGATACGGAGATCATCCTTTGCTTAAACAAGGCGGATCTGGATAAGGGCGGCGAAGTGGATGCTTTAAAAGAGATCTACGGAACCCTTTACCCGGTGGTTGCTGTCAGCGGCGAGACCGGACAGGGTGTGGAAGAACTGAACGAAATGCTTCGGGGAAAACGAAGCGCACTGGCAGGACCTTCCGGGGTAGGGAAGTCCACCTTGCTCAATCGCATGGCCGGCGGCACGGTCATGGAGACCGGTGAGATCGCCAGAAAGTCTCAGCGAGGCAAACATACCACCCGCCACGTGGAACTGTTCCAGCTGGCCAACGGAGGGTTCGTGTTCGACACCCCCGGATTTACATCCTTCGATGTTTTGGAAGCGGAGGAGGAAGAACTGCACTTTTACTTCCCGGAATTTGCTCCTTACATCGGAAAATGCCGTTACGACGACTGCCGTCATATTGCAGAACCGGAATGTTTGGTCCGGGAGGCATTGGCGGAAGGAAAAATCAACAAGACCCGATATGACTCCTATGTGGAGCTCTTGAAAGAAATACAGAACCGAAAAGATTATTAGAGGAGAAAAACAATGAAAAGATTAGCACCTTCCATCCTGTCCGCAGATTTTTCCAGACTGGGAGAACATGTAGCCGAAATTGAAAAAGGGGGAGCCCATCTTGTCCATGTAGATGTTATGGACGGTCATTTCGTTCCCAATATCTCTTTCGGTGCCACCATTATGAAGAGCCTGGCAGGAAAGACCTCCATGCCCTTTGACGTACATCTCATGATCGAGACCCCGGATAAGTATATCCCCGAATTTGTCACTCCCCAGACCGAGTTTATTACTGTTCATCAGGAAGCCTGTACCCATCTGCACAGAACCGTACAGCTGATCAAGTCCTTAGGCGTAAAGGCCGGTGTTGCTTTGAATCCCGCAACTTCTCTCAGCACTTTGGACTACATCCTGGAAGATGTGGATATGGTTCTGATCATGTCCGTAAACCCGGGTTTCGGCGGACAAAAATTTATTCCCGGAGCTCTTGAAAAGATCCGGGAACTGGCAATGATCCGTGAAGAATTAGGATTGAACTTTGAAATTGAAGTGGACGGCGGCGCCTGCCTGGACAACGCAGCAGATCTCATCGAAGCCGGCGTGGACATTATGGTAGCCGGATCCGCTGTTTTCGGCGCTCCCGACATTCCTAAGAGAGCGGCTGATTTTGTGGAGATCTTCTCCCGGTATTAGTTTTCCGGACAAAGAAAAGTGCGATCAGCACGGCGATCAGTTCAGCGGCGGGGAAGGCTGACCATACACCGGTCATTCCCATGATCTTTGCGAAGATCAATACCAAAGGAATGATGGCGATGCAGCCCCGGACGATGGTGACCACCATGGACTTCACAGGCTGTTCCACCGCGCTGAAGTAACCTGCAAAAACAATATTGGCGGAGGCGAAGAAAAGCCCCGCAAAGTAGATAGGGAAGCCCTCTGCTGCCAGTTCGGCCAGCAGGGGGTCATTTTCTTTGTTGAAAAGTGCGATGCAGGGATCCTTAAAGATCACCAGGAACAGGTACAGGATCACAGCCAGTCC
>SVCV01000103.1 GCA_015058185.1 Clostridiales bacterium
AGACTCTGACGGTGGTTCCGGTGATCTGCTGCATTCTCTTCATTATATATGGTTTCCGGCTGGGTCTTTTCCTGTTGGTTCGGGAGCTGAAGAGTGCCGGGTACAATAAAACCATGAAAACGGAGATCAAGGACGGCAGCACCATGAAGTTCGGCGTGAAATGCGCCATTTGGATCACTTGTGCGATTTTGTATGTTTTGGAGGTGATCCCCGTATTCTATCGCCAAATCAACGGCGGAGGAACGGACACTTTCTGCATTGTAGGTGCCTGCATCATGGCCTTCGGCGTGATCTTTGAATCTTCTGCGGATTTTCAGAAAAACCGCTTAAAGAAAAAGAACCCCGGGCGTTTCTGCGATACGGGCCTGTTCCGCATCGTTCGCTGCCCCAATTACCTGGGAGAAGTGTTATTCTGGACCGGCGTATTCGTTTCCGGACTGAACATTCTCTCCGGCCCCGGACAGTGGATCCTGGCTCTTTTGGGTTACATCGGTATCGTCTATGTCATGTTCAGCGGTGCCCGCCGTTTGGAGGTTCGTCAAAACCGCAACTACGGAAAGGATCCGGAGTATCAGGCCTATGTAAAAAAGGTGCCCATCCTGATCCCCTTCCTTCCTTTGTATAGTGTAGAGAAATATAAGTTCCTGGTCGCATAGGGCCGAAAGGGTTTCATTGCCATTTGATTTTTTAATAAATTGAATTATGCTGTTGATATCCCCGCCAGATGGGGTATACTAAGAATATCAGGCATATGCCATCAATAAAACTTTAAGATATGGAGAAAACGAAAATGAGTCAAGATTGCAATCACGATTGTTCCTCTTGCGGCGCATCCTGCAGCGAAAGAACCGAAGAACAGGTTAATGTGAAAGAAAAGCCCCATGAAATGTCCAATATAAAGAAGGTTATCGGCGTAGTCAGCGGTAAGGGCGGCGTAGGTAAGAGCCTGGTCACTTCTATTCTGGCTGTTCAGATGCAGCGCCAGGGCTTCAAGTCCGCTATTCTGGACGCTGATGTAACCGGTCCTTCTATCCCCAAGGTCTTTGGCCTTCACGACAAGGCACAGGGCAGTGCTTTAGGCATCGCTCCCTCTATGACCAAAACCGGTATCGGCGTTATGTCCGTAAACCTGCTCCTTGAAAACGAAACCGATCCTGTTGTATGGAGAGGTCCCATGATCGCAGGCGTAGTTAAGCAGTTCTGGACCGATGTAGTCTGGGGCGATGTAGACTACATGTTTGTAGACATGCCTCCCGGAACCGGTGACGTTCCTCTGACCGTATTCCAGTCTCTGCCTCTGGACGGCATCATCGTAGTTGCCTCTCCCCAGGAGCTGGTAGGACTGATCGTGGAAAAGGCCGTTGTTATGGCCAACCTGATGGACGTTCCCGTACTGGGCCTGGTAGAAAACATGAGCTACTTCAAGTGCCCCGACTGCGGTAAGGAACATCACATTTTCGGTGAAAGCCACATTGATGAGATCGCAAAGAAGTACGGCATCGAAACCGTATCCAAGCTTCCTATGATCCCCGCTTTGGCTGCTGCTGTTGACGCTGAGACTTTCGAAACCTTCGAACTGGAAGATGCTCTGGACGAAGTTGTGGAAATGCTCATCGGAAAAATGGAAGAAACCGAAAATTAATTTTTCTAAAAATTTAAAAGCCTATTGCTTTCTCTCTGCGACGCCTGTATAATACATATACGGTTTCCGAGAGGGAGCATGCACAAGATATTGTGGATTCCGCCCTCTGCCTAATAAAGTGACAGAGGGCGATTTTTTTTATCGCACCGAACAAGAAAATGGGAGGTTGTAGAAATGAGTCAGGCACACATCACCATGATTCGTAAAAGAGACGGCAGTCAGGTTCCTTTTGATTCCCTGAAGATCTTAGAAGCGATCCGGCTGGCCAGCGAAGCAGTATCCGAAAATAAGATCCCTGCAAATCAGTTGGCTCCTTTGACCAAGACCGTTATCTCCAAGCTGTCTGCGGAAGAAGTTCCTTCTGTAGAACAGGTACAAGATATTGTAGAAGAAACCCTGGTAGAAGCCGGTTACTTTAATGTTGCCAAGGCCTACATCCTGTATCGTGCGGAACACGCCAAGGTCCGTCAGAGTAAGGACGACCTGATGCAGATCTACGAACAGCTCACCTTTGCAGATGCTGCTGATGCCGATATCAAGAGAGAAAACGCCAACATCGACGCCGATACCTCCATGGGTACCATGCTCAAGTATGGCTCCGAAGGTTCCAATTACTTCGTAAATAACTACATCCTGCCCAAGGATATTGCCGGTGCGCACATCAATGGTGACATCCATATCCATGACAAGGACTTCTATATGCTGACCGAAACCTGCTGCCAGATCGACTTGTTGAAGCTGTTTGACGGCGGCTTCTCCACCGGTCACGGTTTCCTGAGAGAACCCAACAGCATCATCAGCTACTCCGCTTTGGCCTGTATCGCCATCCAGGCAAACCAGAACGAAATGCATGGCGGCCAGTCCATTCCCAACTTCGACTACTGCATGGCCCCCGGCGTAAAGAAGACCTATAATAAGGAATTCAAGCGGGCTTTGGCAGAATACTGCAAGATCACCGGTGTTGCTGAGGATGCTCCCGAAGCTCTTGCCTACGCAGAAGAAACTGCATGGGAAAGAACCGATAAGCAGACCTATCAGGCTATGGAAGCTCTGATCCACAACCTGAATACCATGAACTCCCGTGCCGGCGCACAGGTTCCCTTCAGCTCTCTGAACTACGGAACCGATACCTCTAAGGAAGGCCGTATGGTTGTGGCCAACCTGCTGAAGGCTACCCAGGCTGGTTTGGGCAACGGTGAGACCCCCATCTTCCCCGTACAGATCTTCAAGGTAAAGGAAGGCGTAAACTTCAACCCCGAAGATCCCAACTATGATCTGTTCCAGAGCGCCATTGCCACTTCCGCAAAGCGCCTGTTCCCCAACTTCAGCTTCCTGGATGCTCCCTTCAATCTGGAGTTCTACAAGGAAGGCGATTATAACTCTGAAGTTGCTTACATGGGCTGCCGTACGAGAGTTATGGGCAACTCCCATGATCCTTCCCGTGCCGTTACCTGCGGCCGCGGCAACCTGAGCTTCACCTCCATCAATCTGCCTCGCTTAGGCCTGCGTGCAGAAAAGGATATCGATAAGTTCTTCTCCCTGCTGGATGAAAAGATCGAACTGGCCTTCCGCCAGCTCCTCCATCGTTTCGAGATCCAAAAGCGGAAGAGAGTATTCAACTATCCGTTCCTCATGGGTCAGGGCGTTTGGATCGACTCCGAAAACCTGAAGCTGACCGATACCGTAGAAGAAGTTCTGAAGCACGGTACTTTGAGCGTAGGCTTCATCGGTTTGGCAGAAACTCTGGTAGCTCTTACCGGCAAACATCACGGTGAAAGCGAAGATGCCCAGCAGCTGGGTATCCGGATCGTTTCCCACATGCGCCGCCGCTGCGACGAAAAGTCTCAGGAAACCGGCCTGAATTTCACCCTGCTGGCAACCCCCGCAGAAGGCCTGTCCGGTCGTTTCGTACGCATTGACAAGAAGGTCTTTGGCGAGATCCCCGGAATCACGGACAGAGATTACTACACCAACTCTTTCCATGTTCCCGTATATTATCCCACCACCGCATTCAAGAAGATCGCTACCGAAGTTCCCTACCATGCTCTGACCAATGCCGGTCACATCAGCTACGTAGAAATGGACGGCGATCCCAGCAAGAATCTGAAGGCCTTTGAATCCGTCATTCGCTACATGAAGGAAATGGGCATCGGTTACGGCTCCATCAACCATCCCGTTGACAGAGACCCTGTTTGCGGTTTCACCGGCGTCATCGGAAACGAATGCCCCAAATGCGGCCGTGAAGATAATGACCCCAACAACAAGTTTGAACGGATCCGTCGGATCACCGGTTACCTGGTAGGTACCACCGATCGTTTCAATAATGCAAAGCGTGCAGAGGAAAGCCAGCGTGTTAAACACAAAATTTCTACCCTTACGGATTAATGGGGTCGTAGCAGAATCCTGTGTGGATGGTCCCGGACTCAGATATGTGATCTTTGTTCAGGGCTGCCCCCACCGCTGCGAAGGCTGTCATAATCCTCAGACCCATGACTTCTCCGGAGGAAATGAGGTCTCTGCGGAAACTATATTATCGGAAATTAAAAGTGACCCCCTTCTTTCAGGGGTCACTTTTTCCGGTGGAGAGCCTTTCTGTCAGGCCGAGGCTTTGGCCGAACTGGCAAAAGAGATCCATGCCCTGGGACTGGACCTTATGGTCTATTCCGGCTGGACTTTGGAACAGTTACAGGAAAAGGCAAAAAAAGAGGAGGGCGTGAAGGCCCTCCTGGAACAGACGGATATTTTGGTGGATGGTCCCTTTATCCTTGCGGAGAGAGACCTGGAGCTGGATTTCCGGGGAAGCCGCAACCAGCGGGTATTGTACCTTACTTAAGTGCGCTTCCGATTCTTTCCCGAACCATATCTTCGCCCATGATCTGCTGGATGTTCCACAGATCCGGGGAACTGGCCCGGCCCATGAGTGCAATGCGGATGACGGTGGAAACATCGCCCACATGGCCCTTATAGAGGTCCGGGTTCTTTTTATAATCTTTGGGTTTTGCTGCGTAGCCCAAGCCTTCTGCCAAAGTACGGATCTTGTCGAACCACTGGCTCTGCTCGTCGGCGTGATCGTAGTTCTTCAGGTAGCCCTCCAAAATGGGCGCGATGTCTTCGGCGGGAACGTTTTCGGGCATGGGATCCTGAGGTGTGTAGAATTCATCGAAGAAGTAGCTGATGAATTCCAGGATCTGCTCGCAGTAGATCAGGTCTTTTCTGGGCTTGGGACCGGTCCGATCCATGGACAGGATCCGAAGCATCATGTCTTTCTTT
>SVCV01000104.1 GCA_015058185.1 Clostridiales bacterium
GCCTTCCTGGCGGGAGATCCGTAAGACGTTGAAAAATTAGAAGAGAAAGGCGTCCGCATTCAGCGGACTGCAGAGGTAGAGATAAATGAACGAGTATGTTCGCAGAGTGGAAGCCGGTATTCAAAAACAGGGCTTCGGCAGACTGATGGGGTTTCAAGTGGAAGAGGCTGAGGCCGGAAGGGTGGTCATTTCCGTTGAAAAGCGGGACGATCTGCTTCAGCAGACCGGGACCCTTCACGGCGGTGTGATCGGCGCCCTTTGTGAAGCTGCTGCAGGTTATGCAGCATTGACGCAGCTGCCGGAAAACCAGTCCCTGATCGGGGTAGAATATAAGCTGAATTTCCTCAGGGCGGTCACCTCGGATAAATGCATCGCAGTGGGTAAAGTTCTGAAAATGGGCCGCCAGCTGGTGGTGGTGGAAGTGGAAGCGTTCAATGAGGGCAGCGACAAGATCGCCGCAAAAATGATCCTGACAGGTATGCCTGCAGTAACGGAATAAAAAAGAGGCTGTGAAGCGATTCACAGCCTCTTTTGCTCCCTTACAACAGCCCATATCCCTCCAACTCTTTGCGGATCCGTTCCAGGTTTGCGGGGTCCGGCGGACAGAGGGGACTGCGGTATTCCGGTTGGATCTGCCCCATCAGTGCCAAAGCGGCTTTTACGGGAATGGGGTTTACCTCACAGAAGAGGGCATCAATGAGGGGTTTCATGGCTAACTGCAGCCTTGCGGCACCTTCCGTATCTCCGTTCAGATACTTGTGGACCATGCGGCTGGTATCCCCCGGAACAAGGTTTGCGGCTACGGAGATCACGCCCACACCGCCTACGGAGAGGGTGGGGACGATCATGTCATCATTGCCGGAGTACAGGGCAAATTCATCGGAGACAAAGCGGGAGATCTCTACTACCTGGGAGATGTTTCCGCTGGCTTCTTTGATCCCTGCAATATTGGGATGGCCGCAGAGGGCTTCCACTGCCCCGGGGCTGATGTTGACCCCTGTACGGCTGGGGACGGAGTAGAGGATCATGGGAGTATCCACCGCATCTGCGATGGCCGTGTAGTGAGAGATCAGCCCTTTTTGCGTACATTTGTTGTAGTACGGAGTAACGATGAGGAGCCCATCAACGCCCACTTCCTCCAGTGAAAGACTCATTTCCAAAGCATGGTGTGTATCATTGCTTCCTGCGCCGCCAATGACCGGGACCCGTCCCTGGGCTCTCTCCACTGCAAACCGAACGGTCTCCACGTGCTCCTCATCCTTCAGCGTAGGCGCTTCGCCGGTGGTTCCGCAGACGATGAGGGCATCGATCCCTTCTTCGATCTGCCGGTCGATCAGCTTTCCGAGGGCGGGGAAGTCCACTTTCCCATTAGAAAAGGGAGTGACAATAGCCACTCCCGCACCATGAAACAATGTCATGTTTTGTTCCTCCTTGCATCTTTCGCAAGGCAACTTTTTTCTTTGCCTTACTTAATGAGCAGTTCGGCAATCTGGACAGCATTGGTTGCTGCGCCTTTTCTGATATTATCTGCTACGACCCACATGTTGAGTCCGTTTTCTACGCTTTCGTCTCTGCGCAGACGGCCGACGAAAACTTCATCCTTGCCGGCAGCGGATCTTGCCAGGGGATAAACATTGTTTGCAACGTCATCCATGAGAACGATGCCGGGAGCATTTGCCAGCAGTTCTTTGACTTCTTCCAGGTCAAAGGGCTTTTCGAATTCCAGGTTGATGGATTCGCTGTGGGAAGAGAATACGGGAACCCGAACAGTGGTGGCGGTGATGCGCAGGCTGTCATCGCCAAGGATCTTCTTGGTCTCGTTGATCATCTTCATTTCTTCCTTGGTGTAGCCGTTTTCCAGGAAAACGTCGATGTGGGGCAGGCAGTTGCCTGCAATGGGATGTGCATAAGCCTTGCACTGGTCGTTGCCCTTCAGGCCTTCTTCCAGGTCGCTGATGCCCTTGAGGCCGGAACCGGATACTGCCTGGTAGGTGGAGAATACGATTCTCTTAATGGTGTACTTTTCGTGCAGGGGCTTCAGGGGTACCATTGCCTGAATGGTGGAGCAGTTGGGGTTTGCGATGATGCCCTTGTTCCATTCGATATCCTGGGGGTTAACTTCGGGAACTACCAGGGGTACTTCGGGATCCATTCTCCATGCGCTGCTGTTATCAACTACGATAACGCCCTTGGATGCGGCGATGGGAGCGAACTTTTCACTGGTGGAACCGCCTGCGGAGAAGAGTGCGATATCGATGGGCTTATCGAAAGACTGTTCAGTCAGTTCTTCTACTACATAATCCTTACCCTTGAAAGTAACGGTGGAACCGGCGGATTTCGCCGATGCCATCATGTACAGATTGTCAAAGGGGAAATCCCGTTCTTCCAGAACCTTCAGGAAGGTACTGCCCACGAGACCGGTTGCGCCTACAATTGCGAGATTGGGTTTCTTGTTCATGTTCTTTACCTCCTTAAAAGTTGTGTATAACACAAAATTGAGCCTTTAAAAATATAATGCATATTATTATATACTACATTCGAAAAATGTGAAAGCCTTTTTTACTTTCGTAACGAAATATTTAGATTTTCAGACAGGAGGTTTTTTCAGGGGGACATTTTGCCGGAATTGCAAAAAAATATGGGGTTCCGGGGCCCTTTTAATAGACTTTTCTTCCCCATTTTGGTATACTATATAGAATATGAACACGGCAGCTTTTCGTGCCTGCCCGGAAAAAAGAAAAGGGGTGTATGTAATTGACTTATCTGGAAGGAGCTGTCCTCGGACTTGTGCAGGGACTGGCGGAATTTTTGCCCATCAGCAGTTCCGGCCACCTTGCCGCTCTTCAATATTTCTTCGGTGTGGACGCCGAAAATGTTTTGTTTTTCTCAGTCATGCTTCATGTGGGGACCTTGTTCTCCCTGCTGGCTGTTTACTATCGGGATATCGGCGCTCTGATCTGGGAGCTTTTCGGAACCATTAAGGATCTTGTTACCGGGAAGGGGCCCCGGATCAATTCCAGCGAACACCGGAGACTCTTATTCCTGATCATCGTAGCCACGATCCCCACCGGGATCATCGGTCTGCTGTTTGATGATGCTTTTGAAAAACTGTATCTTTCCCTGCTTCCCATCGGCATTTTCCTGCTGGTGACCGGCTGCCTCCTTTGGCTGGCGGAAAAGGTCAGCGGCGGCAAGAAGACTCCGAAGAACA
Organism: Clostridiales bacterium; assembly: GCA_015058185.1. Taxonomy (GTDB): domain Bacteria; phylum Bacillota; class Clostridia; order Peptostreptococcales; family Anaerovoracaceae; genus SIG263. The sequence goes on from SVCV01000104.1 coordinate 3,212, forward strand.
CCAAGTGGCGCAATGCCATAATGGTAGGTATCTTCCAGGGTCTGGCCATTTGTCCGGGCCTCTCCCGCTCCGGAACCACCATGACCGGCGGTCTGCTGGCCGGATTGTCCCGTCCTTTTGCCGTTCGGTTCGCATTCCTGATCTCCATTCCCTCCATTCTTGGTTCTGCGGTTTTAGAGATCCCCGATGCCATCGAAGCCGGTATCGATCCCACCATTATCGGACCCATGGTCCTGGGCGTTGTCATTGCCGCAGTTTCCGGCTTTTTCGCTATTAAAACCATGATCAAAGTGGTATCCAATAAGAAACTCCATTACTTCTCCTTCTACGTCTGGATCGCCGGTGCATTCCTGATCATTTGGCATCTGACCCAGGCAGGAACTGTTATTTAAAACATGAGGTAACTTATGGCACAGCAAAAGAAATCCACTTCCGCCCGGTCTTCCGGGACAAGCCGTAAATCCTCCGGATCTGTCCGGGGAATGTCGGCTGCGGAACGAGAGAAACTTCAAAAGAATAAACGGATCCGGGATGAGATCGGTGCGATTTTGGTGATCGCTATCGGCGCATTTTTGCTGGTTTCGATCCAAACGGATGCAGCCGGTCACGTAGGACATGCCCTTCAGGTCCTGTTTAAGGGACTGTTCGGCGCAGTGGCATACGCCTTGCCCTATTGCCTGATCGCATACGGATTGCTTTTCCTTGCCCGGAAAGTCACCCAGGTGGGCAGCCGCTCCGCAGTGTTTATCGGGATCATTTTCCTGATGGCTACGGTTCTGAATTCCACCAGATTCCTGACAAAGGCGGTGGAAGCCGGTTGGTCCTTTGAGCTGTTCTCCGGCTTTTTCAGCGGCGGCGTAGAGGGTACGGGCGGCGGCTTTATCGGCATGCTCATCGGTTTTGGCTTACATAAGCTCATCGGCATGGTGGGGATCTATATCCTCTGTATCGCCGTGATCGTCATCTTTGCACTGCTGATCGTAAATGCTCCTCTGTCTGCTTTGTTTGAAAAGATCCGTCAGAAGAGAGAGGCTGCCAAAGAACTGCACTACATGGAAGAAATGGCCGCCAAGATGGAAGCGGAGGCTGCTGCCGAAGCGGCAAAGAATAAGCCTGCGGCTCCCGTGATGCCTGCTGTTCCCGCAGAACCGAAGAAGAGAAAGAAGCCCTTTGACTTTTCCGTACAGCCGGAAGCTGCTCCTGCTGCTGCAGAGGCAGGCAAAGGACTTGGTGATATGGAAGAAAATAAAGCTGCAGGGTCTGCAGCGGAGGATGCCTTGAAGGTGGAAGAACCCATGGCCGCTGAACCGGTAGGGGCTGTGACTCCGGAAGATGAGGAAGCTGCCCGGAAAAAGGCAGAAGCCGATGAAGCTTTCGCTAAGGAAGATTATACCGATAATCAGCGGCAGATCCTGGGCTATGTTCGGGATGATGACCTGTTCGGCGGAAAGCCCGGCGGTGCATCCTTCGGTTATGGTCTGGACGGTCATACCGTAGAGGAATCCTCTGCAGTGGTCGCCGCGGCTTCTGCTGCAAAGGCGGAAGCTGCAAAGAAGGCAAAGGAAGCGGAGCCGGAACAGCTGGTGATCTCCACCGCCCAGG
>SVCV01000105.1:0-3781 GCA_015058185.1 Clostridiales bacterium
CGGTCTGATCTCCGGTATCCTTCTCATGGGCGTCGGCATGGGGCCCATTCTGGTAGCTCCCATCTTTACCAATGTGTCCCTGGAATTCGGCTGGAGACCTACCTTCATCGGTATGGGCATCATCGCCGCCATCTGCTTTGTGGCTGCCACCTTTATTCTGCGGGAACCTTCGGAGGCGGATCTTCTTCCCTATGCAAAGAAAAATGCAGGAGGAAAGAGTGCCGTTTCGGAAGACATTCCTCCTTTCAAGATGCTTCAGCACAGAGCCTTCTGGATCTATTTTGCCTGGGTCGTTCTTTTGAACTCCGCCAGCATGGCCGTAAATTCTCAGGCTTATCCTCTTGCAGAAGAAGTTTTCATGACCACCGCCAGAGCTTCCGTTATGGATGCGGCTGCCATCGCTGCACTGCTTTCCGTTTTGGTTTCTCTGTTCTCCGTATTCAACGGCATCGGACGGGTCATTTTCGGGATCGTTTTCGATCGGAAGGGCAGAAACCTGACCTTGCTCATCGTTTCCCTTGGTTTCGTGCTTTCCTGCGTGATCCTGGGGACCTCCCTGAGCACCAGCAATTTCATTCTGGTCATGGTCGGGCTGATTCTGCTGGGATTCATCTTCGGCGCACTGCCTACCATGAGTTCCGCCTTCTCCCGGGATTTCTTCGGCGCCAAGTTCTACTCCCTCAATTTCCCCTTGCTGAACATGAGCGTTTTGACCTCTTCCTTTACAGGTCCGCTGCTGGCCGGCAATATGTATGATGCCGCAGGAAGCTACGAAGGTCTTCTTTGGTGGCTGGTGGTTCTTTGCATCGTGGGCACTGGTATTTGCCTCTTCATTCGGAAGCCCGGCGAATCCATCAAAAATTTCAAAAAATAACAAAAGCCCCCTTGAATTCAGAAGGGCATTGTGCTACTTTAAATGAAGAAAGCAAAAACAGGAGATTGATCATGACTCACATGAATCGCGCATTTGGATTTTACTTTTTCGGCTTTACCAACTTCGGCTTTGGTAAGGCTTCTTTAGGTTTGGTTTAAGTGCGAAAAAAAATTCTGTTTTAAGGATGTATGAAGCACCGCAGCCAAACCGGCTGCGGTTTTTATTTTTCGGGTGAAAGGCCCGGAAGGATGCTCTGGAGGAAAACAGCATGATTATTATCTTAAAGCAAAAAACAGATCAACATCAACTTGAAAACCTGATGGGTTGGCTGAAAGAAAAAGGCCTTGAAGTTCATCCCACCGTCGGTGAATCCCGCAGTATTTTAGGTCTGGTAGGCGACACCTCCAAACTGGACATGGACCTGATCGCATCCCTTGATATCGTTGAAAATGTTAAGCGTGTTCAGGAACCTTATAAGAATGCAAACCGGAAGTTCCACCCCATGGATACCGTCATCAAGGTAGGAAATACCCAGATCGGCGGCGGAAACCTTACCCTGATGGCAGGCCCTTGCTCCGTAGAGAACGAAGAGCAGATCGTTGCCGTTGCCCAGGCGGTCAAAGCCTCCGGTGCAACCATGCTCCGGGGCGGTGCTTTTAAACCCAGAACCTCCCCCTACGCCTTCCAGGGTCTTGGAAAGGAAGGCCTCCGTCTTCTCTCTTTGGCAAAAAAGGAAACCGGACTTCCCGTTGTTACGGAGATCATGGAAGCTTCTCAGCTGGAATACTTTGACGATGTGGACGTGATCCAGGTCGGCGCCCGGAACATGCAGAACTTCAACCTCCTGAAGCTTTTGGGCTCCCAGAAAAAGCCGGTCATGATCAAGAGAGGACTGGCCAACACCTATGAAGAATGGCTTATGAGTGCAGAATATGTTATGTCCGAAGGCAACGAAAATGTTATCCTTTGCGAAAGAGGAATCCGGACCTTCGAGACCCAAACCCGAAACACTTTGGATCTGGCTGCCATTCCTCTGCTGCGGAACCTGACCCATCTGCCCATTATTGCAGACCCCAGCCATGCCACCGGCAAGATCGCTTTGATCCCGGCTATGGCTACCGCAGCGGTTGCTGCCGGCACTGACGGTTTGCTCATCGAAGTGCATAACGATCCTACAAAGGCTCTTTGCGACGGTCCCCAATCTCTGCGGCCGGAAGCCTTTGATAAGCTGGCACGGAAGCTGCTGGCTCTCCACGAATTCTTGAAAACCCAGGAGGATTAGGAATGACCCCTGCTTTTACCGGCGAAAAAAAAGATGCTCTGCGAAATATTCAGCTGAACCCCCGGGCGCTGAAGGGAACCATCCCGGCGATCCCCTCCAAATCCGATGCCCACAGACTGATGATCTGTGCCGCATTGGCGGATAAGCCCACCCGGCTGAAACTTTCCTTCCTGTCCAAAGATATGGAAGCTACCCTGGATTGTTTACAGGCTTTGGGTGCGGAAGTGACAAGGGATGAGAAGGGGATCCTGATCACCCCTATTGGTCGGGTTGCGGAAAATCCTCTTTTGGATTGTCAGGAAAGCGGCTCCACTTTCCGGTTCATGCTCCCCGTGGCTGCGGCTCTTTGCGAACAGGTCAGCTTTGTAGGTGCCGGACGGCTGCCCCAGCGGCCTATCGGCGATCTGACCGCCGCCATGAAAGCCCACGGTGTGACATTTACCACGGAACAGCTTCCTTTTATGTGCCTTGGCAAGATGCAGGGCGGTATCTTTGAGATCCCCGGAAATGTAAGCTCCCAGTATATTACCGGGCTGCTTTTGGCTCTTCCTTTGGCGGAAACCGACAGCCGCATCGTTTTGACCAGCAAGCTGGAATCCTCCGCTTATATCGATATTACCCTTTCGGCCCTTCGCCGTTTCGGCATTGAGGTCGAAGTTTTGGAAACCGGATACCGGGTCCCCGGCAATCAGACCTTCCGTTCTCCCGGAGAACTTCCCGTGGAAGGGGACTGGTCCAACAGTGCATTTTTCCTCAGTGCTGGCGCCATCGGCGAACCCGTTACCGTGACCGGTCTGGACCGGAATTCTCCCCAGGGAGATAAAAAGATCTTAGAGATCTTACAGCGTTTCGGTGCGGTGCTCACCTATAAAGAGGATTCCATTACCGTAAGTCCGGGTCCTCTGAGAGGCTGTACCATCGACATCGGCGAGATCCCGGATCTTTTGCCCATCCTTTCCGTCGTGGCAGCCTGTGCCTCCGGAACCACCCGCTTCATTAACGGAAGACGGCTTCGGCTTAAGGAAAGCGACCGGCTTCAGTCCACGGCGGCTATGATCCAGTCCCTTGGCGGAACCTGTAAGGAGCTTGAAGAGGGTCTGGTCATCACCGGCGGATCCCTGAAGGGCGGTACTGTGGACAGCTTCCACGACCACCGGATCGCCATGTCGGCGGCCATTGCCTCCATTCGCTGCGAAGGTCCTGTCACCATCGAGGATGCGGATGCAGCGGAAAAATCTTATCCCACATTTTATGTAGATTTCATATGCATGGGAGGACACGCAAATGTCATCTGAGTTCGGAAAAAATATCAAAATATCCGTCTTTGGACAGTCCCACGGAAAAGCCATCGGCGTGGTCGTGGACGGTTTTCCTGCGGGCGAAGCCATCGATATGGAGGCTTTGAACCGGTTTTTGGGTCGCCGTCGCCCCGGCGGATTGCTGGCTACTCCCCGGAAGGAAGCGGATGCTCCGGTTTTCCTGTCCGGTGTTGCGGAAGATAAGACCTGCGGAAGCCCTCTTTGTGCCATCATTGAAAATAAAGATACCCGTTCCGGCGATTACTCCCTTTTTTCGGATCTTCCCCGGCCTTCCCATGCGGATTATACCGCTTATGTAAAGTGGGA
>SVCV01000105.1:3791-4712 GCA_015058185.1 Clostridiales bacterium
GGGAGGGTTCGGCGGACATGCGGGGCGGCGGACATTTCTCCGGACGGCTTACGGCGCCTCTTTGCATTGCCGGCGGCATTGCCAAGCAGATTTTGGAACGCCGGGGCATTTACATCGGAGCCCATCTTGCGGAAGTGGCCGGTGTGAAGGATGATCCTTTCCCCATGTACCCCACAAAAGAACTTTTTGAAGAGGTACAAAGCAAGGTATTTCCGGTCATGAACGAGGCTTCCGGCGAAAAGATGAAGGAAGCCATCGCGGCTGCGGCTGCAGATGCGGATTCCGTAGGCGGCATTGTGGAATGTGCCGTCATCGGTCTTCCCGCCGGCCTGGGCGATCCCATGTTTGACGGGGTGGAAAATCGTTTGGCTGCTGCCATTTTCGGCATTCCTGCTGTAAAAGGGCTGGAGTTTGGTGCCGGTTTTGAAGCCTCAAGAAAGCGGGGAAGCGAAAACAATGATCCCTTCGGTGTGGATGAAGAGGGCAATGTGGTCACTCTCAAAAATGACAACGGCGGGATCCAGGGCGGCATTACCAACGGTATGCCCGTAGTTCTGCGAGCCGCATTTAAACCCACACCCTCCATCGGAAAGCCTCAGCAAACCATCAGCCTTTCCCGGAGAGAACCGGAAACCCTTACCATCCCCGGCCGGCACGACCCCTGTGTTGCTCACAGAGCCACTCCCGTGCTGGAAGCCGTGACAGCTTTGGTGATTTTAGACATGTTATTGGAGGGAAAGTAGATGAAAGACATTTCCGAGCTGAGAAGTCGGATCAACGAAATAAATGAACAGATCCTGGATCTTTTCTTAGAAAGAATGGGCCTTGCGGAAGAGGTTGCCGCCTATAAAAAGGCGAACAACAAGCCCATTCTGGACCCTGCCAGAGAGCGGGAGATCCTGGCCTGGGCGGAAAAGCACA
>SVCV01000005.1 GCA_015058185.1 Clostridiales bacterium
TGGGAATTCTGATCTTTATCGATGACTATTTCAACTGCCTGACCGTAGGCAGCGTTATGCTCCCCGTATCCGATGCTCATCGGATCTCCAGAGCAAAGCTGGCTTATCTGATCGACGCCACGGCAGCTCCCATCTGCATGATCGCTCCCATCAGTTCCTGGGCTGCTGCAGTTGCAGTTTCCACCGGCGGAACCAGTCTGGAAGCTATGGATGGCCTTGTTATGTTTATTCAGGCGATCCCGTATAACTTCTACTCCCTGCTGACCTTCGTATTCATTATCGCCATCATCCTCATGAAGGCGGATTTCGGTCCCATGAGAGCTCATGAAATCAATGCTATTGAAAAGGGTGACCTGTTCTCTTCTGATGAGCGTGTGGATGGTATGGAAACTGAAGAAAATCCCCGCAGCAGAGTCATCGACCTGATCCTGCCCATTATCGTTCTGATCGTTGTTTCCATTATTGGTATGCTGTATGTAGGCGGATTCTTTGGTGTTGACGCCTGGGGCGGCACAGACTATGCCGGCGACCTCATCGGCGCATTCAGCAATACCGACGTTACCATCGGCCTTCCCTGGGGTACCATCATTGCCCTGGTCCTGATCATCGTATTCCTGATGGCAAGAGGCCTGATCACCTTCAAAGAAGCTATGGAATGTGTTCCCAAGGGATTCATGGCTATGGTTCCCGCTATCCTGATCCTGACTCTGGCTACCGCACTGAAGAATATCTCCAACGATCTGCTGGGTTCTTCCGGTTTCGTAGATATGCTCATGCATACGGACGCTGCACAGAGCCTGGAAATGTTCCTGCCTGCAGTTATCTTCATTGTAGCCTGCCTGTTGGCCTTCGCTACCGGTACCAGCTGGGGTACCTTCGGTATTCTGATCCCCATCGTTGCAGCAATGTTTGAACTGGGCGATCCTCTGCTGTTCATCGGCCTGTCCGCCTGCCTGGCCGGTGCTGTTTGCGGTGACCATTGCTCCCCCATCTCCGATACCACCATCATGTCTTCTGCAGGTGCCCGGTGCTCCCACGTTATCCACGTATCCACCCAGGTACCCTACGCCATTACTGTTGCGGTAGTAAGCTTCATCTGCTTCCTGCTGGCGGGCATCATCCAGAACCCCTGGATCTGCCTGGTCATCGGTGCGGTATTGATCATTGTCTTCCTGCAGGTTATCAAAACCAGACAGAAAAAAGCCGCTGCATAGGTTTGCAGATCGGTGAATCGAAATACAAAGACAGACTCTGGAAAGGGTCTGTCTTTTTTATAGCCATAAAAATCAAATTGTGGATTTATTCTGACGTTTATGGTAAGATAAGTGAAACCATGGGAGAGAAGGTCGATTTTTTGGTGCTTTGCACAAAATTGATTTTCCCCGGAGCGCAGTTTATGGTAAAATAATTAGAATGAGTTTACTCCGATAAAAGGATGAGAAAATGCAAAACAAACTCAACACCACCATGCTTACAGACTTTTACGAACTGACCATGTCCAATGGTTATTTCGCAAAAAATATGCAGGATCAGATCGCTTATTTCGATATGTTTTTCCGCAAAGTTCCTGATGGAGGCGGCTTTGCTATTGCTGCAGGGCTGGAACAGCTCATCGAGTGCCTGACAGACCTTCGGTTCAGCGGAGATGATATCGACTATCTGCGGAGCAAGAAACTGTTCAGCGAAGAGTTTCTTGAGTACCTGAGAGACTTTGAATTTTCCTGTGACATCTGGGCGATCCCCGAAGGTACACCGGTATTTCCCGGTGAGCCTTTGCTTACGGTTCGGGGCCCGGTGATCCAGTCCCAGTTTATTGAGACCATCATGCTGCTGCAGATCAATCACCAAAGCCTCATTGCCACAAAGGCCAACCGGATCGTTCGGGCGGCAAAGGGCCGGGGCGTTATGGAATTCGGCACCCGTCGGGCTCAGGGGGCTTCCGGTGCGATCTATGGTGCCCGGGCATCCTATATCGGCGGCTGTGTCGGTACTGCCTGTGCTATCGCAGACCGAGACTATCATGTTCCTGCCATCGGGACCATGGCTCACAGCTGGATCCAAATGTTCCCCAGCGAATACGAAGCCTTCCGGGCTTATGCAGAAACCTATCCCAACAATTGCACGCTGCTGGTAGATACCTATAACACTCTGCAGTCCGGTGTGCCCAACGCCATTCGGGTATTTCAGGAACTGGATCCTCCCGTAAAAGGGATCCGGATCGACAGCGGTGACATTACCTATTTGAGCAAAAAGGCAAGAGCTATGCTGGATGAGGCCGGTTTCCCCGACGCCTCCATCGTAGTCTCCAACTCCTTTGATGAATATCTGATCCGGGATGTGCTGAATCAGGGTGCCTGCATCGATTCCTTCGGTGTCGGCGAGCGTCTGATCACCTCCCGGTCTGAGCCGGTTTTCGGCGGTGTATATAAGCTGGTGGCAGTGGAACGGGATGGAGAGATCCTTCCCAAGATCAAGATCAGCGACAACGTGGAAAAGATCACGAACCCCGGTTTTAAGAAAGTCTATCGGCTTTACGACAAGACCAGCAACAAAGCCCTTGCGGATGTGATCGCCCTTCACGATGAAGAGGAGCCCTCCGGCGAAAGCTATGAGATCTTCGACCCCCAGTTTGTCTGGAAGAAGAAGACTCTCACCAACTTCTATACGAGAAATCTGCAGGTTCCGATTTTCGAAAAAGGAAAGCTGGTATACCAGTCCCCCTCCATTTCCGGGATCCGGGATTACTGCAAAGCTGAGATCGACACTCTGTGGGACGAAGTTCTTCGCTTCGAAAATCCCCATACCTACTATGTGGATCTCACCAAAAAACTTTGGAATCTAAAGACGGAAATGATCGAGTCTTATAAAAAATAATCAGACCCGATTACATAGAAAGCACAAAAGAGGATTAAAATTATGAGTAAGTACGAATTTCCTGTAACACGGACGGCAACGCCCGCGGCAAAGCCCGATCCTGATAATCTGGGATTCGGCAACTATTTTACCGACCATATGTTCCGGATCGATTATACGGAAGGAAAAGGCTGGCATGACGGCCGGATCATTCCCTATGCTCCCATCGAAATGGATCCTGCAGCAGCCGTTCTCCATTATGGACAGTCGGTATTTGAAGGTCTGAAGGCTTACCGGGCAAAGGACGGCCGGATCCTTTTGTTCAGACCGGACATGAATGCCAAGCGCACCAGAAACAGCAACAAGCGAATGAGTATTCCTGACATTCCCGAAGAGCTGTTCGTAGAAGCGGTGAAGGCCGCTGTTCGGGCAGATGCAGACTGGGTCCCCGCAAAGGAAGGAACCTCTTTGTACCTTCGACCCGTCATCTTCGGCACCGAAGCCTTCTTAGGCGTACGGCCTGCCAAACAGTATACCTTCCTGGTGATCATGTCTCCCTCCGGTTCTTATTACAAGGGCGGCATGAAACCCACCAAGATCTTTGTGGAAAATGAATATGCAAGATCCGTACAGGGCGGAACCGGCTTTGCCAAGATCAGCGGCAACTACGCTCCCGGTCTCGTCTCTCAGGAAAAGGCACACGCACTGGGCTGTGACCAGGTTCTTTGGCTGGACGGCGCAGAGCGGAAATATGTAGAAGAGATCGGTACCTCCAATGCCTTCTTCGTGATCGATAATGAAGTATGGACTGCCTCTCTGGAACTGGGGACCATCTTGCCCGGTATCACCAGAGACTCCGCCATTACCCTTCTGAAGGACTGGGGTTACGATGTAAAGGAGAAGAGATTCACCTTCCAGGAAATCTACGACGCATGGGAAGCCGGCCGGCTGAAGGAAGTGTTCGCCACCGGTACCGCCGCCGTTATTTCTCCCGTAGGAGAGTTCTTCTGGGAAGATAAGCACATGGTCATCCACGACGGTGTGATCGGTGAAATTTCCCAAAAGCTTTTCAACACCATGTCTGCTATCCAGCGGGGCGATGCCGAAGATAAGTTCGGCTGGACCGTTGAAGTGGAACTGTAAACTAATCAAAAGAAAGGGATTCGAAAAATGACCAAGCTGAAAATTACCGAAACTGTACTTCGTGACGGCCATCAGTCTCTTATTGCCACCAGAATGAAGACCGAAGAAATGCTTCCTATCCTGGAAACTTTGGATGAGATCGGATATAGCGCCCTGGAAATGTGGGGCGGTGCTACTTATGACTCCTGCCTGCGGTTCCTCAACGAGGATCCCTGGGAAAGACTGCGGGTCATTCGCAAGAGAATGAAGAAGACCAAGCTGCAGATGCTGCTGCGGGGCCAGAACCTGCTGGGCTATAAGCATTATGCAGACGATGTTGTGGATGAATTCGTAAAGAAGGCCATCGGAAACGGCATCGACATCATTCGTATTTTCGACGCATTGAACGATACCCGGAACCTGGCCAGAGCCATCGAAGTCACCAAGAGAGAAGGCGGTCACGCACAGGGTGCCATCTCCTTCACCAGAAGCCCTGCCCACACCAACGAAACCTTCATCAACCTGGCAAAGGAGCTGGAACAGATGGGTGCTGACTCCGTCTGCATCAAGGACATGTCCGGTCTGATGGATCCCTATAACACTTACACCCTGATCTCCGAAATGAAGAAGACCGTAAGCATTCCCATCGAACTGCACACCCACGCCACCAGCGGTCTGGGTGCCATGACCTATCTGAAGGCCATTGAAGCCGGTGTTGACATTGTTGACACCGCACTGTCTCCCTTCGGCGAAGGCACTTCTCAGCCTTCCACCGAGCCTCTGGCAGCCGTTCTTCGCGGAACCGAAAGAGACCCTGGCCTGAATCAGGAACTGCTCAATGTAGCTGCAGCTTACTTCAAGCCCATCCGGGAAAAGTACCAGGCAGAAGGCCTGATGGATCCCAAGCTTTTAGGCGTAGACATCAACACTCTGACTTACCAGGTTCCCGGCGGTATGCTGTCCAATCTGGTATCGCAGCTGAAGCAGCAGAATGCTATGGATAAGTTTGAAGAGGTTCTCAAGGAAGTTCCCAGAGTACGGGAAGATCTGGGCTATCCTCCTCTCGTAACTCCCACCAGCCAGATCGTTGGTACCCAGGCTGTACTCAATGTAGTAACCGGCCAGCGGTATAAGATGATCCCCAACGAAGTAAAGCAGCTGGTCAAGGGTATGTACGGCAAGACCACCGTGCCCATCAAGGAAGAGATCGTTAAGAAGATCATCGGCGACGATGAACAGATCACCTGCCGTCCCGCAGACCTGATCGCTCCTGAACTGGAAGCCAACCGGAAGGCCATTTCCCAGTACATCGAGCAGGACGAAGACGTGCTGACCTATGCACTTTTCCCTCAGCAGGCGGAAAAGTTCTTCCAGTATCGGAATGCCCAGCGGCTTCGCATCGACGCTGCTCTCGTAGACGGCGAAAACAAGGTTTATCCGGTCTAAGACCGTGAAAATGGAAAACGAATGGCTGGTCCATTCGTTTTCTTGTACGTTCATGAAAGAAGGAGTTTGCCCATGTATCGGGAGATCAAGAAAAAGCTTTTGATCCTGGAAAACCGAAAGCCCTGGAAGCCGGAGATCGCTTCCTACATCGAAGAGTTACATAAGGTGGACTGGATCTATACCGACCTGAAACTGGACGGCAGTGCCATGACCAGAGATCTTGTGGAGCGGGTAGTGAAGGGGGACTTCATCGCAGAGGCATCCATTCAGGATCATGCCAATATTGCCAATCACCTGAACCTCTTCCAACGAGTTCAGACCATGCTGGAAATGGGGACGGAGCTGAAAGAGAAGTACATCCTTCGGTTCTATGAGGATCTGGTGCAGCCGGCTGCGGTGCAGTATCGTCAAAACAACCCCATCCTCTTTATGCTGGATAATAATCCCCCTCATTTTCACGAGATGGAAGATCAAATGGAGGTTTTGGTTCAGTGGCTGCATTCTCCCGATCCGGATTTAAATCCTATCCAAAAGGCAGCTCTCCTGCATAATAAGATCATTGAGATCTATCCCTTTGAGCAGGGCTCGGAAATGGTTGCCAGAGCGGCCATGTACTATCAGCTTCTGCAGTCCGGGTATCCGGTTTTCTCACTGGATCTCAGCGAGCAGGCTTACTACGATGCCCTGCGGGCCTATTTAAAGAAAGAGGACCTTCGTCCTATGTACGAAGCGGTCCTCCGGGGGATCTATACCAAGCTGGAAGTCATGATGCAGCTTACGGCCTGGGATTAAAAAGCATGAAAAAAGGACATTATCTGAGGATAATGTCCTTTTGTATTATTGCATCTGGGATGCGGATTCCATAATGGTACGGTCGCCGGCTTCTCTGCCGTATTCGTCTACCTGGGCCTTATTCTTGTCGCCGTGGGTCAGGCAGCCTGCGCCGCCGATGCATCCTCCGAGACAAGCCATGCCTTCGATGAAGTTGGCGTTTAACACGCCCTTGCTTTTTTTCAGAAGAGCGGCTCGACAGGCTTCAATACCGTCGCAGACCACGGGATTCAGATCAATATCCAGATCCTGCTCCCGGATGGCCTGGGCTACGGCATCGGAAAGCCCGCCGCTTCTGGCGAAGATCCGGCCGAAGTAGGAAGCGTTGTCGAGGACATCTTCTTCCAGGGTGGTAATGTCGATGTCTCTGCTGTCGTACAGCGCCTGAAGCTCTTCAAAGGTCAGAACCGAGTCGATATAGGGTTTTACGGTATCCAGCTGCATTTCCGCTTTCTTTGCGGTACAGGGACCGATAAATACTACCTTTGCATCCGGCTCCTTGTCCTTAATGACCTTTGCTAAAGTGGCCATGGGGGACAGGTTTTCGGAGACATAGGGAAGAAGTTCCGGATATGCAGATTTTACATAGGAAACGAAGGCAGGGCAGCAGGAGCTTGTGAGGAAGCCCTTTTCTTCCAGTTCTTTGGATTCTTCCAGAACCAGAATATCTGCACCAAGAGCCGCTTCCAAAACGTCGCAGAAGCCCAGTTCCTTAAGGCCCTTGATGACCTGACCCAGTTCTGCATATTTGAACTGGCTGGAAATGGTGGGTGCCACGACGGCATAAACCTTTTCTTCTTTTTTCAGCATATCCACTACATCCAGAATGTAGGATTTATCGCTGATGGCGCCGAAGGGGCACTGATATACGCAGGCACCGCACTGGGTGCACTTGTCATCATCAATGGCTGCGGCGTTGTTTTCGTTGATGGAGATGGCCTTGACCTTGCATGCCAGCTGGCAGGGTCTTTTGCGATTGGTGATGGCGGAGTAGGGGCAAACCTTCGCGCAAAGACCGCATTCCACGCATTTGGACTTGTCGATGTGGGCGGTATGCTTTTGGTCGAAGGTGATGGCTCCTTTTTTGCAGGCAGCTTCGCAGCGATGTGCCAAACAGCCTCTGCAGGAATCGGTTACTTCGTAGCCGGCGGTGGGACATTCGTCGCAGGCGATGTCGATAACATGGATCACATTGGGATTGTCCTTGTCACCGCCCATGGCCAGTTTGATCCGTTCGCCCAGAATGGCCCGTTCCTTGTAGATGCAGCAGCGCATGGTGGGTTCCGGGCCGGGGACGACGATCTGGGGGATCTCCAGGAGATTTTCCAGCAGGGTGTCATTCCACGCCTGACGGGCTACTTCCCGAAGTACCTTATATTTCAGATGTTGTACCTGGGTATCAAATTTTCTCATTTTTCTTCACTCCTAAAAGGGATAACTGCGAATGCAGTGGAAAGCCTCCGGGATCCACATCCGGAGGCTTTTGTATTTGGTTTTATTTTGCAGCTTCAATATCCGCAAGGGCTTTGGCCACCTGTTCGAAGGAGGTGGAACCCTGGGACTTCTTTGCATTGATGCAGCTGCGGATGCTGATCTTGTCATAGAGATCTTCATCAAACTTATCGGAGAACTGACGCAGTTCTTCCAGGCTGAGGTCTTCAATGGCTTTGCCCTGATTGATGCAGGCCAGGACCAGCTTGCCGATGATCTCGTGGCATTCCCGGAAGGGGAGACCCTTGGATACCAAATAGTCTGCAGCGTCGGTGGCGTTGAGGAAGCCGGTCTTGGCTGCGTTTTCCATGTTGTCCTTGCGGACGGTCATGGTGGAGATCATCTTGTTGAAGATGGACAGACTTGCCTGTACGGTGTCTGCCGCGTCGAATACAGGAGGCTTATCTTCCTGCATATCTTTGTTATAAGCCAGAGGCAGTCCCTTCATCAGGGTAAGGAGAGCCATCAGGTCGCCGTAGACCCGACCGGTCTTGCCCCGGATCAGTTCTGCCATATCGGGATTTTTCTTTTGAGGCATGATGCTGGAGCCGGTGCTGAAACCGTCATCCATTTCAATGAATTTGAATTCTGCGGAACTCCACAGGATCAGTTCTTCGCAGAAACGGGAAAGATGCATCATGACCATGGAGCAGCAGCTTAAGAATTCAATGGCGAAGTCTCTGTCGCTGACCGCATCCATGCTGTTGGGACAAATATGATCGAAGTTCAGCAGCTGAGCAGAATAATTCCGATCGGTGGTATAGGTGGTACCTGCCAATGCACCGGAGCCCAAAGGCAGCCAGTTGGTCCGCTTCAGGCAATCCTGGAACCGGTCCTTGTCTCTGGAGAACATCTGGTAGTATGCCAGCAGATGGTAGGCCAAAGTAACCGGCTGTGCCCGCTGCAGGTGGGTATAGCCGGGCATTACGGTTTCCTGGTGTTCCTTTGCCAATGCTTCCAGGGTGTCCCGTAAAGCATCCAGCTTTTCCAGGATCTCTGCGATCTCATCTCTTTGCCACAGGCGGAAGTCCGTTGCCACCTGGTCGTTGCGGCTGCGGGCCGTGTGCAGTTTCTTGCCGGCCTGTCCGATCCGTTCTGTCAGAGCACTTTCAATATTCATGTGGATGTCTTCCTGGGCGATGGTGAATTCGAAGACGCCGGCTTCGATCTCACCCAGAATTTCCAGCAAACCTCTTTCGATCTGCTGGGCTTCCTCGTCCGTCAGGATCCCCTGCTTTGCCAGCATCTTTGCGTGGGCAATGCTTCCGGTGATGTCCTGTTTGTACATCCGCTGATCAAAGGAGATAGAGGCGTTGAAAATTTCCGCCTCTGCCTCCGTTCCTTTAGAAAAACGTCCGTCCCAAAGTTTCATGCTTTATTTCTCCCACTTTGCTTTCTGCATTGCCCGGATCTTCATGGACAGGCTGAACAGGTTGATGAAGCCTTCTGCATCCTTCTGGTTGTAAACTTCGTCTTCGCCGAAGGTTGCGAATTCTTCGCTGTACAGGGAGTAGGGGGACTTGCTGCCTGCGGGAACTGCACTGCCCTTGTAGAGCTTCATCCGTACAGTACCGGTAACCACTTCCTGGGTTACGTCAACGAAAGCGGACAGAGCTTCTCTCAGAGGAGTGTACCACTGACCGTCATAAACCAGTTCTGCGAACTTAACAGCAGCCTGTCTCTTGAAGGACTGGGTGTTTCTGTCCAGGGTCAGCTTTTCCAGAGCTCTGTGAGCAGCGTACAGGATGGTGCCGCCGGGAGTTTCGTATACGCCTCTGGACTTCATGCCTACGAGACGGTTTTCTACGATGTCGATGGTACCTACGCCGTTTTCAGCGCCCAGCTTGTTCAGCTCGGTCATCAGTTCTACGGGACCCATCTTCTGTCCGTTCAGACCAACGGGAACGCCCTTTTCGAAATCGATCTCAACATAAGCGGGAGTATCGGGAGCCTGTTCGGGGGGCAGGGACATTACATGAATGTCATCCAGATGTTCGTTCCAGGGATCTTCCAGGTTGCCGCCTTCGTGGCTGATGTGCCAGATGTTCTGGTCGCGGCTGTAGATCTTCTTTACGGTCTGTGCGATGGGAATGTTGTGCTTTTCTGCGTAAGCGATGCAGTCTTCTCTGGACTTCAGATCCCAAATACGCCAGGGTGCGATGATCTTGATGGAGGGATCCAGAGCGTGGATGGTGCTTTCGAAACGAACCTGGTCGTTGCCCTTACCGGTGCAGCCGTGGCAGATGTAGGATGCGCCTTCTTTCTGGGCGATCTCTACCAGAGCCTTGGCCATGGGGGGACGAGCCATGGAGGTTCCCAGGAGATAATCATCTTCATATACAGCACCGGCCTTCAGAGTGGGCCAGATGAAATCGGTGATGAATTCTTCCTTCAGGTCTACGGTGTAGTACTTGGAGGCACCGGTGGCATAAGCTTTCTTTTCTACGGCGTCATAATCGTCGGGCTGACCTGCGTCACAGCATACGCAGATTACTTCACAATCATAGTTTTCCTTCAGCCAGGTAACGATGATGGAGGTATCAAGTCCTCCGGAATAGGCTAATACGATTTTTTCTTTAGTCATTTGCTTTTCCTCCTGTGAGCGGATTCAAGGCTCCGCTGTGCCATTTTTTCTAAGCCAACTATAATAATATAGCTTGTAACTTATGTAGTATAGCACTGTTTACAGAAGAATGCAAGATGTATTTTATATTTATTCATGAATACTTATAAATATACATCACTGCACCCCAAATTCACACCGGATCCACCTCCCTCGCAAGCGAGGGAGGTGGCACGGCGCAGTCGTGACGGAGGGATCCTGAACCAGAGCCTCCCCTGTGAAGGGGAGGCGGCACGGCGCAGCCGTGACGGAGGGGTTGCAAAAAGTGTGTTTTTGCATATAATATAATTAGTATACTATGCCCTGTGGGCAGGTTTAAGGAGAGTGCAAAATGACCATTGAAAAGCTGGCGGAAGATCTGAAAGCTTTGCTTCCTGAAGGACAGGTCCTTCAGAACGTTTCCATGGCTGAATATACATCTTTCCGGGCCGGCGGCTCCGCTGCCGTTCTGGTGATCCCCCAAACGGTGGAAGACCTTCGGGAAGCCCTCGCGGTGACCTGGGGAAGCGACCACCCCTGTTTTATTATGGGTAACGGAAGCAATGTCCTCGTAAAGGACGGAGGCTATCCCGGGGTGATCATTCACATTGGTTCCGCTTTTGGAGAAATTACCGTAGATGGTGAATATATTCATGCAGGAAGCGGTGCTTTGCTTTCCCAAATCGCCAGAAAGGCTCTTGAGGCCGGACTGACCGGCTTCGAATTTGCAGCAGGCATCCCCGGAAGCATCGGCGGCGCCGTGTATATGAACGCCGGCGCTTACGGCGGAGAGATGGCCCATGTGGTGGAAGCGGTAGAACTCGTTTCCATGGGCGGATCCGAATTTATGATCCTGGACGCCCCCGGTATGGATTTCGGTTACCGCAGAAGCATTCTTATGGAAGATGCCATTGGGGTCGTGACTTCCGTTACCATCAAACTGGAACCCGGTGACCCGAAAGAGATCGAGGCAAGGATGAAGGATCTTACAGCCCGAAGAGTGTCCAAACAGCCGCTTCAGTATCCCAGCGCCGGAAGTTTCTTCAAGCGGCCTGAGGGACATTTTGCCGGTCAGCTTATCGAGGAAGCCGGCTTAAAGGGATTGTCCGTAAACGGTGCCCGGATCTCTCCTCTTCACGCAGGTTTTCTGATCAATGAAGGCGGTGCCACCGCAAAAGATATTCTGGATCTGGCAGAGGTCGTAAAGGCTTCTGTATACGAAAAGAGCGGGATCCTTTTGGAGCCTGAGGTCCGGATCATAGGAGCAGACGCATGAACTATCGAATGATTTACGATATCCATTCCCATACAAACTATTCCCATGCCACCGGCACCATTGAAGAAAATGTGCAGGCTGCCGCGGCAAAGGGTTTGACCCTGATCGGGATCAGCGAACACGGCCCCGGCCATTTGAGCTACGGTGCAAAGCGGGAGAGTTTTGCATTGATGCGCAAAGAAGTGGACAGGCTTCGTCCTCTGTACCCGCAGATCGAGATCCAGTTAGGGGTAGAAGCCAACATCATCAATGCTGCCGGCGACCTGGATGTAGGGCCGGAGGAAAATGACCTTTTTGACTATGTATTGGCAGGCTACCACTACGGAGCTTTCGGCTCCATGCCCCTTGCGGCGGTACGGGGCTGGCTGTTCAGCCTTTTTCGCTCCCACGGAAAGAAGGGGATCGCCGCCAACACCAAAATGATCATCAACGCCATCGAGCGTTATCCCTTAAAAGTTCTGACCCATCCCGGAGCCAAGATCAAGATCAACATCCGGGATGTGGCAAAGGCCTGCGCAGCGAGGGGGACCCTTATGGAGATCAGCAACCGCTACGATGCTTTATCCGTAGAGGACATCCGGATCTGCGCAGAGGAAAATGTTTCGTTTATCATCAACAGTGACGGCCATAAGCCGGAAGAGATCGGATGTTTCGAAAAAGCTTTGGAACGGGCCCGGCTTGCGGGACTGGATCTTTCCCGGATCGTCAACCTGACTCCCGAAAAGTAGGTATCCCTAAGAACACAGGAGGTGTCTCCATGGAAGTGATCATCGTCACCGGATTGTCCGGCGCAGGAAAGAGCCAGGCTGCCCATTGCCTCGAGGATCTGGGCTATTATTGCATCGACAATATGCCCCCGGCTCTCATTAAAAACTTCATAGAACTGAGCCTTCAGGATCGGATGCAGATCGAAAAGGCCGCTTTCGTGGTGGATGCCAGAGGCGGTGACTTCTTCGACGATCTGCAGGATACTCTGCAGGATCTTCGGAATGCCGGTCTGCCTTTTAAGATCTTGTTCCTGGAAGCTTCCGACACCGTGCTGATCCGCAGATACCAGGCCACCCGGCGTCAGCATCCTTTGGCCGGAAACGGTTCCGTATCCGACGGCATCCTTCGGGAGCGCTATACTTTGGAGGAACTGCGGAATGCCGCAGATTATATCCTGGACACTTCCAACATGAAGGCTGCCCAGCTGAACGAAGCCATCTGCAAGCTTTTGGTGGAAGAAAACGGCCAGGAACGCTTTACCATTACGCTGAAATCCTTCGGCTTTAAGGCCGGGATCCCTTTGGATGCGGATATGGTTTTTGACGTGCGCTTTATTCCCAACCCCTTCTATTTAGCCAGTATGCGGGATCTTACGGGACGGAGCCAAAAGGTAAAAAATTACGTAATGCGTTTTGCAGAAACGCAGGATTTCATTCGGCGGGTCCATCGCCTGATCCTGGATCTGATCCCCTGCTATATGCGGGAAGGGAAGTCCCATTTGGTGGTAGCCATCGGCTGCACCGGCGGGCAGCATCGTTCCGTAGCAGTTACGGAAGAATTCAAGCGACTCTTCTCTGAAGATGGCCGCAGAGTCATTATGATCCATCGGGACCTGTAAGAACTGACGGAGAAGGAAAGGGTTAAAAATTGACACAGACATATTACAGAACGAAGGGGCAGGGCCCCCGGATCGTGGTCATCGGCGGCGGTACGGGACTTTCTGTCATCCTTCGGGGCATGAAAAAAATAACAGATAACCTGACGGCAGTGGTCACGGTTTCCGACGACGGCGGCGGTTCCGGCGTTTTGCGGGAGGATCTGGGGATCCTTCCTCCGGGGGACATCCGAAGCTGTATTTTGGCTATGGCGGACGAAGAGGGACCCATGCAGGACATTCTTCAGTATCGCTTTTCCGAAGGCATGTTAGCCGGCCAAAATTTCGGCAACCTGTTTATCGCCGCTATGACCGGCGTGTGCGGAAGCTTTGAAGAAGCCGTTAAGAAAACCGGCACCATTCTGCGTATCCGTGGTTCCGTTCTTCCTGTTACCGGGGCGGATATCCGTCTTTGCGCAGAACTGGAGGATGGCAGCATCATCCGGGGGGAATCCAGCATTCCCAAGGCCGTTCAGACCTCCAGAAAACCCATTAAGCGGGTATATTTGGACCCTGCAGAGCCGGAGGCCACAGAAGGAGTCATCGAGGCCATTTGCGAGGCGGAAGCCATCGTCATCGGTCCCGGAAGCCTCTACAGCAGCATTGTCCCCAATCTTTTGGTAAAGGGCATTGCTGAGGCGGTAGCTTCTGCCGCAGGGAAGAAAATTCTCATCTGCAATGTTATGACACAACCCGGAGAAACGGATGGATACGATGTGGTCCGTCACGCTTTAACGGTCAACGAATACCTGGGCACCAATGCCCTTGACTATGTGATCGCCAACAACTCGTCTATGGACCCGGAGCAGCTTGCCTCTTATGCAAAGGACGGAGCGTATCCGGTTTTGCCCGGTCCGGAGGATCGGCAAATCCTGCAGGATCATGGCATCACCCTGGTTTCCGGCGGCTTTGCGGAGTTCCGGAAAGGCTATATCAGACATGACGCGGATCGCGTAGCTTCTGTGGTAGGCGGTTTTGCCTGCCTGTAGTTTCCGGAGGCCTTCGGGCCGGAAAGGAGAGTTTCTCATGGAAAAGCTGATTATTACTGCTGCTATTTGCGGTGCTGAAGTTACAAAAGAAAATAATCCGGCAGTTCCCTACACCATTGAAGAACTGGTTCGGGAAGCCAAATCTGCCTATGATGCAGGCGCTTCGGTCATCCATCTTCATGTACGCTGGGACGATGGAACGCCCACTCAGGACAGCGGTCGGTTCCAGGAAGCGGTGGATGCCATCCGCAAGGTTTGTCCCGATGCCATTATTCAGCCCTCCACCGGCGGAGCTGTAGGCATGACCGATGAGGAGCGTTTAGCCTCCACGGATATTATCCCCACTCCCGAGTTTGCCACATTGGATTGCGGCACCTGTAATTTCGGCGGAGATGAAGTGTTTGTCAACACCGAAAATACCATTCTCCATTTTGCGGAAGTTATGCAGAAGCGGGGGATCAAACCGGAGCTGGAGGTCTTTGATAAAGGCATGATCGATGCAGCCCTGAAGGTGGACAAGAAAGGTCTTTTGGATCATCCCCTCCACTTTGATTTCGTTTTGGGCGTGCAGATGAGCGCCACCCTGCGGGATCTTGTGTTCATGGCCGGCAGTCTGCCTCCCGGATCCACATGGACGGCTACGGGCATCGGTCGGAATGCTTTCGATATTGCCGCCGGCGCCATCATTTTAGGCGGTCACGTCCGGGTCGGATTTGAAGACAGCATTTACCTGGAAAAGGGTGTTCTCGCAAAGAGCAACGGCGAGCTTGTGGAAAAGGTGGTTCAGCTGGCAAAGCTTCTCGGCCGCCCTGTTGCAACGCCCGCAGAAGCCCGTCAGATCTTGTCATTATAAAAAGGAGTTCCTACGATCCATGTCCTTTTCTTCCGATACCAAAAATGAATTAGCCCGTCTGGACGCAGAAAAAAAATGCTGTGTCCTGGCAGAGATCGCCGGTTTTATCCGGATGTGCGGCTCCATCGGCCTCCTTGGGGGAGGGAAGGTGGAGCTGAAGATCTCTACGGAAAACCCCGCCATTGCCCGGCTGTTTCACAAACGGCTCAAGGGCTATTTCGGCGTTGGCCCGGAATTGACCATCGCAAAGAACCAAAGTGCTATCCAGAAGAAGGGGCATGTATATGAGCTGGTCATCGGCTGGGAGGATAATGCGGAGCAGATCCTTCGCGAAGTAGGGATCCTGCGGGTAAGAGAAGGACGAAATTATATTTCCGAAGATATTTTGCCGGAACTGATCCGGAAAAAATGCTGCAAGAAGGCCTACCTTCGGGGGGCATTTCTGGGTGGCGGTACCATAAGCCATCCCAACAAGGGATATCATATGGAATTTGTCTGCAGCAGCGAAGCCTTGGCTGCGGATATGAAGAAACTGATCAACAGCTTTGGTCTGAAGGCCAAAACCGTGGTTCGGAAAAGAGACCACGTGGTATATCTGAAGGAATCGGAGCAGATCGTGGATCTGCTGAATGCTCTGGGAGCGCACCGGCAGCTTTTGGAGTTTGAAAATGTCCGCATTACCAAAGAGATGCGGAATAAGGCAAACCGTCTGGTAAACTGCGAAACGGCCAATACGGATAAGGCCATCGACAATGCGGTTCGCCAGATCGAGGACATTCGTATCATCGAAAAGGGGCCGGGGCTGGAAAGCCTGCCTGCAAAGCTGCAGGAAGTTGCCCGGATCCGATTGGAGAACCCGGAGGCAAATCTTCGGGAATTAGGGGAAATGCTGGATCCGCCCCTGCAGAAATCCGGGATCTATCATCGACTTGCAAAGATCTCCGCCCTTGCGGAGCAGCTGAGAAAGGAAAATAAATGAGCGTTTTAGAAAAAGGCCTGCAATACAGAGTGGATATTTTCGATGTGAGCACGGATGGCCGTGGGATCGGACGGATCGACGGTGCAGCGGTTTTCGTGGAAGGTGCACTTCCCGGAGACACCGTGGTTGCGGAATTGGTACATATCAAAAAGAATTATCTCACGGCAAAAACCGTTGAGATCCTGACCCCCTCTCCCGACCGCAGAGAATCCTTCTGTCCTTTGGCAGGGGAATGCGGAGGCTGTTCCTTACAGGAAATGGATTATGAGGGACAGCTTCGCCTGAAGGAAAAATGGGTGGTGGACAAGCTTACCCGCATCGGCGGCATTTCTTCTCCCAAGGTGCATCCCATTATCGGCATGGAAGAACCTTTCCGGTACCGGAATAAGGCGCAGTATGCACTGGGCCGGGTCCAGGGTGCGGAAAAGAAATCCCAGGGATGCAATGTGGGTTTCTATAGGGCCGGAAGCAAGAGAGTGGTAAACTGCCGGACCTGTCCCATTCAAACGGAAGCGGCGGAACGTTTGGCCGCTGTTTTGCGCAGCTATGTAAAGAACAATAAGGTGCCCGTATATGATCCTGTTTCCGGTACCGGACTTCTGCGGGGTCTTGTGGTCCGCAGCGCCTTCGGCACCGGTTCGGTCATGGCGATCCTGGTGGCCACTGCAAAAAGACTGCCCAATCAGGACGAACTGATCATGGCCATGGACGATGCTTTGGACGGTGATTGGTACTTGGAAAGCGTGGTCCTGAATGTGAATAAGAGCAAGACCGGCGAAGTTTTGGGCCGGGACTGCATTACCTTAGCCGGCCATCCTGTGATCCGGGATGAAGCCTGCGGTCTCAAGTTTGAAATTTCTCCTCTGTCCTTCTACCAGGTCAATCCGGAGCAGATGGAAGTGCTGTACGGCAAGGTGGGCGAATACGCCGCTTTGACCGGAACGGAAACGGTTTTGGACCTTTACTGCGGCGCCGGCTCCATCGGTCTTTCCCTGGCAAAGGATGCGAAGAAAGTGGTGGGCATCGAAGTGGTAAAGTCCGCAGTTGTAGATGCCAACCGGAATGCGGTGATCAACGGGATCATCAATGCCGAATTTATTTTGGGCAAGGCGGAAGAAGTGGTGCCCGCTGTCTTTGCGGAAGAAAAGCCGGAAGCGGAGGATGCTGCTGAGGTTCCCGAACATCTGGCCGATGCCATCCGCAGTGCGGACGTGGTGATTTTGGATCCTCCCAGACAGGGCTGCCAGCCGGAACTTTTGGAAGCGGTCCTTACCATCGGTCCGGAAAAGATCGTTTATGTATCCTGTGATCCTGCAACTTTGGCGAGAGATATTAAGTTCTTAGTGGCAAACGGCTACGAATTCAAAGAAGCTCAGCCCGTAGATATGTTCCCCCACAGCAGCCATGTGGAATGTGTGACATGGCTGGCGCGGGTAAAATAATCCTGGAGGTCAAAGTCTTTATGAATATTGTTGTTATTGATGGCCACGGCGGTCTTTTGGGCGCTCAGCTGGTAAAGGAAATCACTGCAAAGTATCCTTTGGCAGAACTTACCGCCATTGGTACCAATGCCACGGCCACTGCTGCTATGCTGAAGGCTGGTGCAAAGAATGCTGCAACCGGTGAAAATCCTGTGGTTGTTGCCTGTCGTAAGGCCGATGTGGTCATCGGTCCTATCGGCATTGTGATCGCAGACTCGTCTTTCGGCGAAATTACCCCGAAAATGGCGGTTGCGGTAGGTCAGGCGGATGCAGTCCGGATCCTGATCCCCATGAACAAGTGCGACAATCTGGTAGCCGGTGTTCCCAATCTGAATACCAGTGCTCTTATCGCAGATGTTCTTGCTAAGCTGGACAGCCTTTGCTGCAATTGACATTCTTTGAGAAGTAGGGTACAATATACCTGTTATTCTGAAGAATAACGGGGAAACAGAAGTTTCCGTATGTATTGACCTGACTCTGAAAAAGAAAATACAAAATGAACGATATCAGGAAGGTATCATTATCCCAGAAGGGGTAGTGGTGCCTTTTTTTATACACGAAAGGACTCTTATGGAAACCCGCAACAAACTCTTGAAAATGATCATCTCCGCTATGTTTTTAGCCCTGGCATATGTGCTGCCTTTTCTGACCGGACAGATCCCGGAAATTGGGGCCATGCTTTGTCCCATGCATATTCCCATTCTGCTTTGCGGCTTCATCTGCGGCTGGCCCTGGGCTCCCGTGATCGGCTTTGCTGCTCCGCTGCTTCGGTCTTTTACTTTGGGTATGCCTCCTATGTTCCCCACGGCGGTCTGCATGGCTTTTGAGCTGGCGGTTTACGGTGCTGTGGCCGGGCTTCTTTATAAAAAGCTTCCGAAAAGCAAAGCATCTATCTACATTTCCTTGATTATTGCCATGATCGCAGGCCGACTGGTTTGGGGGGCAGTCATGTATATTTGTCTGGGCGTTACCGGCGGAACCTTTACCTTTGCTGCATTCCTTGCCGGTGCTGTGACCAACGCCATCCCCGGAATTATCCTGCAGATCGTTCTGATCCCTCTTCTCGTTATGGTTTTGGATAAGCCGAGAATCACCGGCTTGAAGTAATTGGAGTATCCTTTGGAAAAGAAGAATTTACGCGACATTCTTATAAATTATTGCCGGACATACCCGAAGCTTCAGCTTCGGGATGTTTTTAAGTTCCTGCATCAGAGTTCCTTTGGCTGTGAACATATGGTGGCATCTTTGGACAGTGCCATTGACCATATTTGCAGAGAAGCAGAGACCATGGCGTCCGTGGACCGTCCTCTCATAGAAGAATTGGCCGGAGACTACAGCCGGGTCCATCTTTCCTGGCTGAAAAAGGGCTTAAGTCCCGAAACCCTGGGAAAGCTTTTTTACCTTTCTGCGAGAACGGAAGAATTTGGTCGGGAAGCTCTGGAAGAAAAACTGGCTGTTGTGCGGGAAATGGTTTTTTTGAGCGAGATTTCGTTTTCCGCAGAAGAGTTTGACCTGGCCGTGACAGAGTGGAAAGAGCAGGGTTATCCTGCGATCCATCACTCCGAAGCTTTTCGGGAGGCCTATCATCCCGCATACCGGGTCATTGCGGATGAGTATATTCCTTTTCTTCCGCTCTTTGCAAAGCTGGATGCCATGCTTGCAGGGGGGGCCGTAAAACTTGCCATTGAAGGGGGAAGTGCCTCCGGAAAGAGCACCCTCAGTGCGCTTTTGGAGAAGCTCTACGACTGTACGGTTTTCCACATGGATGACTTTTTCCTGCAGCCTCATCAGCGTACGCCCCAGCGTTTTGCGGAGGCCGGAGGCAACGTGGACCGGGAGCGGTTCCGGGAAGAGGTTTTGATTCCCCTGAGCCAGGGGGACGAGGTTTCTTTAAAGAGGTTTAATTGCTCCACACAGACAATTGAGGGTCCGGAGCGGATCCAACCGAAAAAACTGACCGTCATCGAAGGGGCCTATTCCATGCATCCGGAGTTGGCCGGATACTATGATCTTTCCGTGTTTTTGGATATTGATCCGGCGTATCAGAAGACCCGGATCTTAAAGCGAAATACCCTGGAATTTGCACAGCGGTTCTTCGACGAATGGATCCCTTTGGAACAGCGGTATTTTGAAGCATTTAATATTCCCGCAAGCTGCAGTTTATCTGTTGAAATTTCTCCGAAAAAGGTGGATAATAGAAAGGATATGTAACACCGATATTACGGAGGAAACTATGACGGAACTTTTAGCTCCCGCCGGGAATATGGAAGCCCTGAAAGCGGCAATCGGAAATGGCTGTGATGCAGTGTATTTAGGCATGCAGAAATTCGGTGCCCGGGCCTATTCTTCCAACTTTGATCCTGAATCTCTGAAAGAAGCTGTGGAATATGCACACCTTCGGGGAGTCAAGATCTATGTCACTATGAATACCATCGTCTTTGAGGACGAAATCGAAGATATGAAAAAACAGCTCCATCTGCTCAATGACATCGGCGTAGACGGGGTCATCGTGCAGGACTTGGCCGTTTTTGATTATGCGGTCAATCACTTTGCAGATATGGAGACCCATTGTTCCACCCAGATGGGTATCGACGATGTGGAAGGTGCTCTGCTCTGCAAGGAGCTTGGTTCTCAGCGGGTCGTTCTGGCCCGGGAAACCCCCATTGAAAAGGTTAAGGAAATCAAGAAGGTTGCAGACATCCCCCTGGAAGTATTTATCCATGGGGCACTTTGCGTGTCCTATTCCGGAAACTGCCTCATGTCCGGTCTGATCGGGTACCGCAGCGGCAATCGGGGACGGTGTGTAGGCTCCTGCCGGAAACTGTATGAACTCATGGACACCACCACCGGAACTTCTTTAGGCAAAAACTATATTTTATCCACCAAAGACTTAAACACCATCGATCGCATTGACGAGCTCCGGGACATCGACTCCCTGAAGATCGAAGGCCGTATGAAAGAACCTGTTTACGTGGCTAATGTGGTGTCCAAATATCGGCTGGCACTGGATGGGGAAGACGGTTCGGAGGATCGGGAAAACCTGAACAAGACCTTTAACCGGACCTACACCAAGGGGTATATGTTCCACGAGGATCCCCGGGACATTACCAACATTCAGAAGCCCAATAATTACGGCTACGAGATCGGTAAGATCACCGGTTTCTTCAAAGGCATGTATGAGATCGCCCTGAAAGAACCTTTGAATCAGAACGACATTATCCGCATCGATCACGAAAATGAAGATGTGGTTTTCCCTGTGGTAAAGCTTTTTGACCGGGCCGGAAACCTGGTGAACAGCGCAGATCGCAAGGGGTATATCAAGATCAAGGAACGGCTGTCTGCAGGCGACATCGTTTACAAGACCAAGGACTACTTGTACCACAAAGAGCTGGAAGCCGCTTTGGAAAAGGAATTTATGCGCTTCGGTCTCAATGTGAAAGTGGATGCTCGCCCCGGCGAAAAGATGCTGGTGGAAGCCGAAGGTCTCGGCTGTCGCTGCACCTACGAAAGCGAAGAGGTTCTGGGCGAGGCCATCAACAGTCCCACTACGAGGGATCAGGTCATCAAGCAGTTCGCAAAGCTGGGCGACACCATCTTCCGCCTGAACCAGGTGGAATTTGAAGAACATAACGTCTTTATCCCTGTAAAGGTGCTGAACAATGCCCGAAGAGAGATCGTGCAGATGCTCTATGAGGCAAAGATCAACAGCAAGAAAAGGGGATTGAAAGAGCCTGGGGCAAAGGAAAAAATCGCCTTTGAACCAAAGGCCCCTTACCTGACTGCCAGCGTTACCACGAAGGAACAGTACGATGCCTGCATCCGGGCCGGGATCCAGGAGGTTTATTTCGACAACATCGTTCGGAGAAATCAGGTCACCTATGAGGAAAGAGAAGGGGAGCTGCTTTTGGGCGGCTACGGTGGGATCTATTATTACCGGAACACCAATCCCTTCGTAACGGACTATTCTCTGAACGTGGTCAATTCTACCAGCTGCTATGAACTCCATCGGCTGGGTGCAAAGAGAGTGACCCTGTCCTATGAACTGAACAAGACCCAGATCCGGGATCTCATCGATGCTTATTATGAAGCCAATGATGGTTATCCGGCTCTTGAAATGATCGTCTACGGCCGGGCCCCCTTGCTCTTCACCAAGTACTGTCCTTTGAAGAAAATGGGGCAGTGCGGTCAATGCAAAAAGAAGCAGTATGAGCTGAAGGATGAATACGGAACTTTTCCCATCCTGTCTCACGAAGACTGCACCACTACCATTCTCAACGGCAAGATCCTGAATCTGCTGGACGAAATGCCCGCCATTGAGGGCGTGGAAGCTTTCCGGCTGAACTTCACCATTGAATCTCCGGAAGAGGTGGAGAAGGTGGTCCGGGCTGCTATGGACAAATTGAACGGAACCTCCGGAAAGGCTCTCTTTAACCACGAGACCGATACCCGGGGCCATTTCAACAAGGAAATTTTATAGATTACAGAAACGAGGATAACAACGTGATCCGGGTAGAAAAACTTTCTTACGGTTTTCCTGCAAAAGAATTATATGAAGAGGTCTCCTTTGAACTGGAGCAGGGGCAGCACTGTGCCCTGATCGGCAGCAACGGCACGGGGAAATCCACTTTGGTGGATATGATCATCGACCCTGAAAAG
This sequence comes from Clostridiales bacterium, assembly GCA_015058185.1. Lineage (GTDB taxonomy): Bacteria > Bacillota > Clostridia > Peptostreptococcales > Anaerovoracaceae > SIG263. The sequence goes on from SVCV01000005.1 coordinate 22,222, forward strand.
TACCTGTATGACGGTAAGATCATCAAGGATGAGACTTGCCGGATCGGGTATGCCAGCCAGTTCAGCGTTCGTGATAAGGCCCAGGACCGCACGGTTTTTGAATATTTGAGCCAGCGGTTCCGGGAAAACGATCAGGCTATCGCAGAAGCCTGTGACGCCATGGCCACTGCGGAGGATATGGATGCGGCCTTTGAAAAATATCAGGCGCTTTTGGACCTGCATGAAGCCATGGATGGGGACCATTACGAAAACAACATCCGGAAGCAGCTTTATGTGGCGGGCATGACGGATCTGGAAACGGTTCCGCTGGCCCAAATCAGCGGCGGCGAATATAAGCTTCTGCAGATCATGCGGGAAATGCTTCTGGCACCCAATCTATTGGTTTTGGACGAGCCGGACGTATTCCTGGATTTCGGAAACCTGAACAGCCTCTGTCAGCTGATCAACCATTACAAGGGGACCCTTTTGGTGGTCACCCATAACCGCTATTTGCTGAACCATTGCTTTGATAAGATCCTGCATTTGGAAAATGGGGACATTCAGGAATTTGACGGCACCTATACGGAGTATCGCTGCTCCATTCTGAAACAGAAGCTGGAACTGAAGGCTCAGAATGTGGCGGAACAGGAAGAGATCGAGCGGACAGAAGCCCTTGTGGAGATCATGCGCCACCGTGCCACGATTAAGATCAATCCTGCCATCGGCAAGATCGTAAATGCCAAGCAGACCCAGCTGGATCGGCTCATCGCCAGACAGATCAAGGCGCCGTTCCTGGAAGTGCCGGAACCCCGGATCGCTTTGCCGGTGATCGAGCCTGTGGAAAGCGAAGAACCCCAGCCTGTTTTGACCATTTCCGACTACAATGTGGTCTTTGACAAGAGTTTGTTGGAAAATGTAAACTTCCAGCTGTTCCGGGGCGAAAAGGTGGCCATCGTAGGTGCCAACGGAACCGGAAAAACCACTTTGATCCGGGACATTCTGAAGAACGACCATCCTTCTGTACGCATTGAAGAGGGCGTGAAATATGCTTGTCTGTCCCAGCTCCAGGGCGAGGATCTGGACGAGGACCGGACGGTTTATCAGGTCATGCAGGATGCGGATTTCGGATCCTACGAAGATATTGAATACTATCTGGAAGACTATTGCCGGAAGGGGGACACTCTGAAGGAAAAGGTGGGCCAGCTGTCCGGCGGGGAACAGAACCTGCTGCAGCTTGCCATGATCGGCGGTACGGATGCGGAACTTCTGATCCTGGATGAGCCTACCAGCCATTTGGATCTGTATGCCCAGACCGCATTGGAAAAGGCTATCACCGAATACAAGGGAACGGTCCTTATGGTCAGCCATGACTTTTACCTGGCGGCCAACTGCGCGGACTATGTGCTCTTAGTGGAAAACAATACCGTTCGCCGGATGAAAACCAAGAACTTCCGGAAGATGGTTTACGAGAAATATTTTGATCAGAATTATTTAGAGATCGACCGAAAGAAGCAGGAGTTGGAGGCCAATATTACCGCAGCTTTCAAGCGAACCGACCTTGCTGCTGTAGAGAAATACTGCGACCAGCTGGAAGAGATCAGCCGGAGTTAAAGGAGCCGCAACATGATTTATTTTCGTTCCGACTATAGCCAGGGTGCCCACCCCAAAGTGCTGGAAGCCCTGACCAAAACCAATTTTGAACATACCGACGGTTACGGCATGGATGTGCATTGCTCCCATGCTGCCGATATGGTTCGGGATCTTGTGGGTTTGCCCGACGCTGCTGTTCACATGATGATCGGCGGGACTCCCTGCAACGTGACCGTGATCGCTGCCGCTTTGAGACCCTATGAATCGGTCATTGCGGCAAGAAGCGGACATATCTATTTCCATGAGACCGGTGCCGTGGAAGGGACCGGCCACCGCATTGTGGCCATGGAAGGGGTAAACGGAAAGCTGACCCCGGAACTGGTAGACAAAGCTTTTGAAGAGTACGAAGACGAACACACTCCCAAGCCCGGCATGGTTTACCTTTCCCAGCCTACGGAGATCGGCTCCATTTACAGCAAGGCGGAGATGACTGCCCTTGCGGAAAAGTGTAAGGAGAAGGGTCTGTTCCTCTATGTGGATGGTGCCAGAATGGGTACTGCCATTACTTGTGCGGCCAATGATCTTTCTCTCCCGGAACTGGCACAGCTGGCGGATGCTTTCTACATCGGCGGCACCAAGAATGGCGCTCTGTTCGGAGAAGCCTTGGTAATCCGGAACAAGGCCATGGACGACCACTTCCGCTGGATGATCAAGCGGCAGTGCGGCCTTTTGGCCAAGGGGCGGCTTATCGGCGTGCAGTTCGAGGCACTTCTTGAAGGCGGTATGAACAGCGTTTATTTTGCCATCGCCTCTCACGCAAACCGGCTTGCGGAAAAGCTCCGCAATGGATTGGCCTCTATGGGGATCGGTTTCTTCAGCGATTCCCCCACCAATCAGATCTTCCCCATTCTTCCCGCAAAGGTTGTGGAAGAGCTGGAAAAGGATTTCTTCTTCTACCGCTGGGCACCGGAAAAGGACGGCATGATCCCTGTTCGTCTGGTCACGGCCTGGGGTACGGAAGAGGCTCATGTGGATGCGCTTTTGGAAAAGACTGCAGCCCTCATGCACCAGTCTGAAAAAAAGAATTGACAGTACCTGTATGACAGCGTATAATTTTTATTGACCGCATGGTCAGGTTTAAGCAGGAGAACAAGATGCCCGCAGTTGTAGACAAGCAAGCTGAAAGACTGAGAATACTGGATGCATTCCAGGAATGCATTGGAGAGAAGCCTTTTGACAAGATCACCATTCGGGATATTGCAGCAAAGGCAAAGACTCCCCACCCTACGGTTTTGACCTATTTTAAGAACCGTAACGATATCGTCGTTGCTTATATTGATCATTTGGCGACTCAAAGCGTTGAGCGGGCCATCGATTGGGTAAAGACCCATTCCGCTGCTGAATTTGACAGCAAGAAACAGTACCTGAAAAAGATCCTGTATCATGCAGCAAAGTTCGACAATGCTTCCCGAAAGACCTATACCGGGGCTATGAACGCCTACATCCTGGCCCAGTATGAGCCGGAAGTGTCCGGAAAGCTGCAGAAAATTTTCAGCAGCTGGCTGAGTACCCTGCAGAACATGCTGGAAAAGGAGCTTGGGATCAAGAAAATGGCTGCTGCCAAAACGGGATTTTTCCTGAGCTGTCTTGAAGGGATCTGTCTGTGCACATACAACGGATTATTCGATGCCGAGGCCTTTGACCAGATCCTGGACCTCATGGCCGATGTCTTTATTGGATACGGCGAAGCGTAGGTGCAAAAGCGATAAAACCGCATAAATACACCATAATATATAGTGTAGATATGCGGTATTAAAATACTTCGTTATTGACCACTTGGTTATTATTAACCATTGGGTCATGGCTTGTTTGTATGCTGAGGTATGAATTCCGAACAGGGATTTATATAAATTTTGTTGAGAGCAGCTTCTTCATGCAGAACTGCTTTTGCCGCTGAAAGAAATCAGGAGGTACGAAATGAGTAAGGAAATTATGTATGTTCAGGCCCAGGATTGTATGCTTTATTGTGAAAAGAGAGGACAGGGTCCCCTGTTGGTAATTATGCCCGACGGAAATAACGATGCCGGCCCTTATGAAGGTATCGCCGATATGCTGGCGGATGAATTTACGGTAGTGGTTTTTGATCCCCGTGAAGGCAGCCGCTCCATTCCCAGCGTGCATCAGCCCGTAGGTGCGGAACTTTTGGCAGACGATATCGCAGCCATCATCAAGCACATGGACATGGGTAAGGCTTCTGTGTTCGGCGTAAGCTCCGGCGGTCAGGGTGCTCTGATGGTCGGCGTAAAATATCCGGAATTGATCAAGAACGTTATCATTCACGAGGCTGCTTTGTGCGGTCCCGAAGATGTTCCCATTCCCAATGCCTGCGGTGCCTATTTCATGGGCTTTAATCAGACCTATGGTCCCCACCTCACCGGTATGAATGTAACGCCCTTCCACGCTGCAATGTATGTTACCGTCTTCCCGGAAAGAGATTTCAGTCCGGAAGTGAATGCCCGTATGGCACAGAACGGTCCTGTTTGGGGACAGTATTACTTCGGCGTTCAGGACCAGCAGAGCTATACCGAAGAAATGCTGGCAAAGATCCCTGCCTGCGACTTCACCGTAGGCTGCTGGACTCCTTCCTTCCAGGTGATCGCCAATATCCGGACTGCCAACAGAGGCGGTTTTGAATACACCTGGCTTCCCAGCGGACATTATCCCATGATCACTTGTCCGGATGTTCTGGTAGACCACATCCGGAAGACCATCCATAAGTATGACTAAACTTTACAGGACGGCTTTTGCAGTAAACGAATGAATTGAGGAAAAATCTATGACAGAGCGAGAAAATATGCTGAAAGTTCTGCGCCATGAAAAACCGGACTGGGTCCCCAATTTCGGCGCTACAGCAGCCTTCATATACTCCTACGGATGCGATCGGCGGCTGGATCCTGCCACCGGCTATTACAAGGATCCTTTCGGTGTAAAGTTTCTTTTGGAAGGAGGTCCTTTGAGCGGCTTTATGCCGGCAAATACCTCTACGGGAGACTTTGAACTGGACGATGTGACGGAATGGAAAAAGATGATGCCGAAACTGGATCTGGGCAAAGTGGACTGGAAGGCCGAAACGGAACGGATGATCAACAGCAGCCGGACCATGTACGGGTCAGTCGGTGAAGATCGGGTATTTAATTACGTAGCGGGCTATCTGTGAGATGAACTGCATTACATGATGGGATTTGAAGAGGCTTTGTATTCCCTGATTGCGGAACCGGAAGCCACGAAAGAATTCCTGTGCGCTATGGCGAACTTTTATGTGGATGTCATCCAGGAACAATTCCGGTATTTTAAGCCGGACCTGGCTCTTGTCATGGATCATGTAGCTACGGATAAGGGGCTTCTGATGAGTCCTCAATGCTATCGGGAAATCATCAAACCCGCCCAGAAAATCGTTTATGACTGCCTGAAGACCTACGATGTAGCCATTGGGATCCATGTGGACGGACGCATTGAAGAGTTGATCCCGGATTTTGCAGAATTGGGTGTAACGGTTATTCAGCCGTTCCAGGTATACAATGATATCGAAAAGGCAAAAAAGGAATACGGCATAGCTGCTATCGGCGGCTGGGATTCCTTTGGCCCCGGAAACGATCCCAACGCAGATGAAGAGACCATTCGGGCTTCTGTGCGAAAGGCCATGGATGCCTATGCTCCCACAGGCGACTTTGCCATTTGGTTCAGCGGTGCGGCCCTGGGCAGCGCAGAGAAAATGGGCTGGCTGGCAGATGAGGCGGAAAAGTACGGCCGTCAATTTTATTAGAGAAGTGTTTCTTTTCGGAAACGAATCCTGACATAAAAATATCCCTGCATTTTTGCAGGGGTATTTTTTTTGCAGAGAGACAATAAGAGCCTTGAAAGAGGGGTATAAAGGTGATACGCTAATGCACAAGAAGGGATGGAGGACTGCCGCGTATGCATACATTGATCGTAGGGAACAGCGATGCTCCCAGACTGGCTTTTATCGACCGCCTTTTGGACTCCCTGAGACCGGATCTGCCCGTTTACGGCTATCGCAGCGTGAAAGAGGCGGAACAGGAAGACGGTCGGGCGCCCATTTACATTTACCCTGCCCGGGGCGCATGGATCCGGACGGAAGAAAATTTAGCTGGCTGGTGCAAGGCCAGAAAGTCCGAGACCTATCCGGAAGTTTTTGACCGCTATGCGGCATGGATCGAAGAAGCCGGGGAGGACGGTCTTCTTCTACTGGATGAACTGGGACCCATGGAGAGCAAGTCCCCTCGTTTTTGCCAGGCGGTTTTGGCCGCTTTGGAGAAAGAGAGTCCCATTTTAGCTGTGGTTCGGGACAAGGACACGACATTTCTGAAACAGGTTCGGGAGCACGCCAATACGAAGCATTTTTTCCTGACCACGGGAAACAGTGAGGAACTTTTTCCGGAGGTCTTAGCCTTTCTCCGTTTGCAGCTGCAGAACCGGGGTAAATAAAGAAAAAAGTCAGTGCCTATGCAGAGAAACAGGAAACCTTTTCCGGCTCTCTGCGTCCAATATGCAGGGACGGTATTTTTCCGTTCCTAAAAAATACCTGTACTGTATTATTTTGGATAGTACACCAAATAAAAAAGGGGAAGGAGATTTTTTATGGAACCTTTGATCAAGGTTCGGAATGTACGTAAGGTTTACCGCATGGGCGAAGAAAAAGTCATTGCTTTGGCCAATGTAAACCTGGATATCCACAGGGGCGAGATCGTGTGCTTTTTAGGAACTTCCGGTTCGGGAAAATCCACATTCCTGAACATGGTGGCAGGCCTGGAAAAGCCTACGCGAGGCGAGATCTTTATTGGGGGCATCCCCATACATAAACTCAACGAGTCCCAGGTAACACTGTTCCGACAAAAAAACATCGGTTTTATCTTTCAGGCCTATCATCTGCTGCCTATGATGACAGCGGAAGAGAACGTGAGCCTGCCTCTCATTTTCCGGGGCGTGGATAAGAAAGCCCGGTCGAAGGCGGCCCAGGAAGCTTTGGAGGCGGTAGGGCTGAAAGGTTACGGAAACCGAAAGCCGTCCCAAATGAGCGGCGGCCAACAGCAGCGTGTGGGCATCGCAAGAGCCCTTGCGGGAAATCCCAAGATCATCTTTGCGGACGAACCTACGGGAAATCTGGATACCAACACCACCAAAGAAGTTATGGAACTCATCGTCAACCAGGTAAGGAGCCACAAACAGACGCTGATCATGGTGACCCATGACCGCAGCATCGCCGCTTATGCGGACCGGGTGGTAACCTTGCGGGACGGAAGCATTATCGACATCCGGAACGGTGAGGACCTTCATGAAACAGAAAATCCTTTCGTATAGCGAAATTCTCGAAATGTGCAAAATGAAAATAAGGGAAAGAGGGAAAGAAAAGTGAGAATTGCAGCAAAAAAAATCACAGCATTATTTTTAGCTTTTTGTATGATCGCAGCCGCAGGGGCGCTGGCTGCCTTACCGGTTCACGCAGCCGGCGATATTACCATGGAATATGTCAGCGGTGTGGTCTCCACCACCGATGGCGGAACTGCTATGATGCAGGTAAATCTGACCAACAACGGAGCCTCCGATCAGACCGTTACCGTTACCGCTTCCGTTGCGGATAAAGACAGCTCCTGTGTCAGCATTTCCAAGCCTGTGCAGACCACGACTGTAGAGCCCGGTAATAAGAAGGGCCTTCAGTATACTGTCTATGCCCAGGGTGCCGCAGAAGGGTTCTACACCATTACCTTCACCTCCTCTGCCAGTGATACGGCTACGGGTACTTTGCGGATCCAGCAGGAAGTAAGCGGCGGCGTTATCGACACTCCCGTGGAAAGAACCTACCATCCTCTTATCAAAATCGAACACTCCCTTGGCATCGACGATAAGATCTATGCCAATGTTCCCAATACTCTCAGTGTAAACTTGAGCAATGCCGGTGACTGCGCTCTGCGGGCTTTGGAAGTTACCGTAAGCATGCCCGACGGCATCAGCCTGGATAACGAAGGAACCACCCAGAATATCGCACGGCTGGATGCTTCCCGAAAAACTTCCGCATCCTTCTCCCTGATCGCTGACGGCGATGTGGAGACCCGGAATTATCCCGTGACCATTACCGTTAAGGGTCAGGATCCCGGCGGCACCTTCCATACTTTTGAAAACACTGTATATCTCCCTGTTGTAAACGACCAGGTGGGCGGCAAGGTAAAGGACATCGAAGTTTCCAATATTACCGTACCTTCCGGTATCGCCTTCGGAGATACCTTTGATGTCTCTTTCACCGTGACCAACAAGGGGATCCATGCAATTGAAAACATTCAGGTAGCTTTGGATGCTCCCGGCGAACTGCTGAACAAGACCCAGAACATCTTTGTGGTCCCCAAGCTTCATGCAGGAGAAAGCAAGACTTACAGCATTACCTATTTCACGGAAGGGGAGCAGGACTCTGCCAAAACCTTTGCTTTGAAGGCCACCGTTTCCTCTTTGGACGGTAAGGACAGTTCCACCGCATCTCAGTACGCTGCAGTATTCCTGGAAGGGGCTGTGGGCGGATTCGGCGAATCCCAGAATCCCCGGATCATGGTGGATCAGTACGCTTATGGCGACGCTTCCGTAAAAGCCGGCACCCAGTTTACTTTGGACCTGAGCCTGCGGAATACTTCCGACAGAAAGCTGGGGAATATCAAGGTTTCCCTGTCCTCTGCTGACGGTGCTTTCGTCCCCGTCAACAGCAGCAACTCTTTCTATGTGGAGAGCATCGGTGCCAGATCCAGCATCTCCAAGAGCATCGTGCTCAGTGTAAATCCTGCAGCAGAACAGAAGACCACGGCCATCAATGTCAGCATGTCTTATGAAGATGCCAACGGCGAATCCTTCACTGCAGAAGATACCATTTCCATTCCCGTTACCCAGGATACCCGTTTGGTGGTGGATGACGTTATGCCTCCCTGGGAATGCTACGTAGGAAATTCCAGCTACGCAGAAGTTGCTTTCTACAACATGGGTAAGACCGTTCTCCGGAATCTGAAGATCGATGCCCAGGGCGATTTCGACATTATGGAATCCAACAGCTACTATGTGGGTAACATGGAAAGCGGCCGCAAGGATGATTATTCCTTCACCTTCGTGCCCCGTCAGCCCGGTCCTGTAAATGGCACCATTATCTTTACATACGAAGACCCCAACGGCATGGAACAGGTCCAGGAAGTGGCCTTCACCTTCGAAGCCATGGAAATGCCCGTTTGGGAAGATCCCTTTATGAATGAAATGCCCATGGAACCAGAAAAGACCATTCCCTGGAAGCTGATCATCATTATCGTGGTGGTTGCTGCAGCAGTGGTAAGTACTGTTGTGATTCTTCGTCACAGAAAGAAAAAGGCGCACGCAGCTTTAGAGCTGGCTGACGCCATGGAAGATATGGATATCGGCGATGGAGATGAAGAAGCGGAGAAGAGATAAGCGGAGATCGGAGGTCACGAGATGAATTTTAGAGATTTGATCGATCTCTGCTACCGTAACCTTCTGCGCCGGCGGACCCGAACGGTCCTTGCTGTTATGGGCGTTATCGTCGGCGTCTGCGCCATCGTAGTCATGCTTTCCATCGGCTTTGGCCTTACAAAAGGCTACGAGGACCAGATCGAAAGTTACGGCAATCTGCATTTGATCGAAATCTATTCCAACGGCGGCGGAGGCTCTTACGGGGATTCCGATAAGGGCGTTCTGAATGAAAAGACTTTGGAAGCCGTTGCGGCCATTGACGGTGTGGATGCGGTCACTCCTGTGGTCAGCGAATACATGGTCATGGGAATCGGAAAAAAGATCGCATCCATGGAGATCCGGGGCATCGATGCCGATGTTTTGGAAAAGTTTAATTACGAAGTCCAAGAGGGACGTTTGCTTGAGCCTACGGATAAGATGGGTGTCCTCTTCGGAAACCAGGTTCCCTATTGGTTCTACAATCCGAAGAAGAACGATTACGGCGGAGATCCGGAAGATGTTATGGCTGCCCGGGAGATCATTCTGACAGGAGATCACTCCTATGGCCAGCCGGATGACTATTATACAGGTGACGAGGAGATCGACTACCAACAGTATGAAGTCCGGGCGGTGGGTGTTTTGGCCAACCCCAATGACGAATCGTCCTACTGCGTTTTCATGAACATGACGGATTTCGAACAGATTCAAAAAGATCTGCAGAAGGCCAGAGGCGAGAATACGGCACAGACCGGTCCCAAGACCTACAACCGGGCCATGGTTTATGTGGGCGATATTGATAAGGCCGATGATATCAGTGAGATCCTTCGGGATGAACTGGGATTCCAAACCTACAGCGACAGCGACTGGATGGACCAGGTCAAGGATACCACCCGCATGATCCAGGCGGTTTTAGGCGGCATCGGCGCCATCTCCCTGATCGTTGCAGCCTTGGGTATTACCAACACCATGATCATGTCCATCTACGAGCGGACAAAGGAGATCGGCGTCATGAAGGTCATCGGCGCAAACCTGCGGGATATCCGCCGGATGTTCCTGATCGAAGCCGGTATGATCGGCTTCATCGGCGGCGTCGTAGGCGTTGGGTTCAGCATACTCATATCGGTGCTTCTGAACACCTTCCTGGGAGGAAGCGGCGCCCTGGGCGGTATGATCGGCGGCATGGGTTCGAAAGTTTCCATCATTCCCTGGTGGGTCATCCTGGGAGCCATTGCCTTTGCTACGGTGGTGGGCATTATTGCCGGTTACTCTCCCGCACGGAGAGCTATGCGTCTCAGCGCGCTGGAAAGCCTGCGGAATGAGTAGCCGCAAAGGCGTCAGGCAATGAATATAATAATTGCCTTTTCCTTCAATATTAGGTATAATATATGGACGGGTTTTCGAACTCGTCCATATTGCAATTTTACAGAGACGATTTGTGATCAATACTTCAAAAGGGATTTCAGTATTCGGGAAAGGAGACACAGCAAATGACCATGAATCCATTTGGTTTTCGTTTGGTAACGGAGCCCAGTGTCAATCTGCGGGCGGTTGCCCGTGAGGCGCTTCGGGGTCGCTGGGGAACTGCCATCGGCGGTGCGATCCTGTGGGTGATCCTTACACTGGTACCGGTAATGATCTTCACTTATGTCATTCCGGTGGAATCGCTGATTTTTAATGTGGGTCCTCCCCCTTACGAGGATTCCTATCAGATCAATCTGGTGGTGGAACTTTACAGCCTTGTGGTTTCCGGCCCGCTGACTTTGGGATTCACCCGCTTTATCATGAATATGTTCCGGCAGAAAGATGCCGCACCTATGGATGTGCTGGATGGCTTTACCCGGTTTGGAAAGAGCTTTGCGCTGTACGTTGTAATGGGTGTGTTCATTTTCCTGTGGACCCTGCTTCTGATCGTTCCCGGACTTATCGCCCTGTATCGCTATTCCATGGCGTTTCAGATCCTGGCAGACAATCCGGATATCAAGATCATGGATGCCATCCGCTTAAGCAGCCGGATGATGTTCGGCAACAAGTGGAAGCTTTTCTGTCTGAACCTTTCCTTTATCGGATGGTTCCTTTTGGGGTATCTGACCCTGGGCATTGGACTGATCTATGTACAGCCCTATCAGACCTCCGCACAGGTCGCTTTCTACGAAATGATCTGCGGACGGCTGGAGATCCAGCACGTAGCCGAACCTGGACCCGGACCCGGCGAAGGCCCCCGGCTGATGCCGTAAGTTTGCTCACCGAATCCACACAGAGCATTTATGAAACCATCACGAAGGCTTTGTAAAATAGTTTTGAACCTGCACGATGGTGCAGGATGATAATAGAATCTACCGAATTCAGGAGGAAATTTCCTTGATCGAAGTAAGAAATCTGGTAAAAAGATACGGTCCCCATACCGCAGTGGATCATCTCAGCTTCACTGTGGAACAGGGCCAGATCTACGGCTTCCTGGGACCCAACGGCGCCGGCAAGTCCACTACCATGAATATCATGACCGGCTATCTGGCCGCTACGGAAGGCCAGGTCCTCATCGATGGCTGTGACATCTTTGAAGATCCTGAGGCTGCCAAGCGCAATATCGGATATCTGCCGGAACTGCCCCCTCTGTACCTTGACATGTTCGTTGAGGAATATCTGCTCTTTGTTGCAGATCTGAAGGGTATTGAAAAGTCCAGGCGGAAGCAGTATGTGGACGAAGTTTTAGAACTGACCCACATCACCCACGTCCGCCAGCGGCTGATCCGGAACCTGTCCAAGGGCTACCGTCAGAGAGTAGGTCTGGCACAGGCCGTTTTAGGCTATCCCAAGGTCATTATCCTGGACGAGCCTACGGTAGGTCTGGACCCCAAGCAGATCATTGAGATCCGCGACGTTGTAAAGTCCCTCGGTAAAAAACATACCGTTATCCTCAGCAGCCATATCCTTTCCGAGATCAGCAGCGTCTGCGACCATGTTATGATCATCGCTAAGGGTAAGCTGGTTGCCAGCGATACTCCTGAAAACCTGAGCCATACCCTGGCCGCAGCCAACCGGCTGAACCTGACCATTCGCGGAACCCAGGAACAGGCGGAAAAGGCTCTTACCGGTCTGCCCGGTCTTTTGGCCATGGACTGGAAGGGTTCTTCCGAATCCGGTGCTGTGGATGTGGAACTTCGCAGCGGCAAGGAATCCGACATTCGTGACGATGTTTTCCGGGCTCTCAGCAAAGCGGATCTGCCCATTCTCGGCATGGCCTCCGGCCAAATGTCCCTGGAAGATGTATTCCTTGAACTTACGGGAGAAAAGGCCGCACAGGCTGTCCTTCCGGAAGAGGGAGAGGAGGTTGACGCATAATGTTAGCTGTATATAAGAGAGAGTTCAAAGCCTTCTTCACCAACATGATCGGCTTTATCTTCATCGCATTCCTGCTGCTGATCACCGGCATCTATTCCACCGCCTATAATTTCAGCGGCTACTATCCCAACTTCGAGTTCAGCTTAAACAACGTAAGCTTCATCTTCGCTTTCGTTGTTCCTCTGCTGACCATGAGAGTTATGGCCGAAGATAAGCGCCAGAATACGGACCAGCTTCTCTTCACCTCCCCTGTATCTGTAGGTAAGATCATCATCGGCAAGTACCTGGCCATGGTGACCATCCTGCTGATCACCGTAGCGGCCCTCTGTGTATATCCCCTGATCCTGTCTATGTACGGATCCGTAAACTTCGGTTCCGCATACGGTGCCATCGTGGGATTCTTCTTCCTGGGTGCTGCTCTCATCGCCATCGGCATGTTCCTTTCCTCTTTGACGGAAAGCCAGCTGATCGCTGCTGTTGTTACTTTAGGCGTACTGCTTGCCCTGTACCTGATGAGCTATCTGGCCACCCTGATCTCTCCCACCGCATTCGCATCCTTTGCGGCCTTTACTGTGGTAGTGATCATCGTAGCTGCACTTCTGTTCCTGATGACGAAGAACATAATTCCTTCTGTCATTCTGTTCGCCGTATGCGAAGCCGTGCTTGCGATCCTGTACTTCATGAAGCCGGCACTGCTGGAAGGCCGTTTCCGCGGATTCCTGGAACAGCTTGCTCTCTTTGACCGGTATCAGGTATTCGTATCCAACGGGATCTTTGACCTGACCACTATCGTTTACTATCTCACTATCGTCGTTCTCTTCCTCTTCTTCTGCGTTCAGGCAATTGAGAAGAGAAGATGGAGCTAGGAGGTGCCGGCATGAACATGAGAAAGAATCAGTCCACCGGTGCAGCCGAAGCCCGGACCAAGAGAACCAAAGCCGGCGGTTACAGCATGATCCTCATCGTCATCGCCGTAGCCGTAGCCATCGTTGTAAACCTGGTAGTGGGAAGCATTCCCTCTACTTTGACCAAGTATGACCTGTCTGAAAAGAAGCTGTACACCATCTCCGATCAGACCAGGGCCATCGTGGATAATCTGGAGCAGGACATCACTCTGTATCTGGTTGCCCAGACCGGTGAGGAGGATG
>SVCV01000106.1 GCA_015058185.1 Clostridiales bacterium
CGGACGGGATGCGGACAATGTAGACGCTGCAGCTGCAGTAGTGATCATGGGTGCCAAAAATGCTCCTATCGGACTTGGCGGATGTGGGTATTGCGGCTTTGAAAACTGCGGCGGTACGGTAAAGGCCCAGGGCCGCTGCGTATTCAATAATGTGGATCTGGGCATCGCCATGGGATCTGCGGTTTCCGTAGCTTCTGCCCATAAGATCGACAGCCGGATCTTTTATACTGCCGGTAAGGCGGCTTTGCAGCTGAACTTCTTCCCCCCCAAGGTAAAGGTCGCCTTTGGCATCCCCCTGTCCGTCTCTTCCAAGAGCCCCTTCCACGACAGACAGCCCTTAGCCCCGTTTACCGGGAAGTAATCGTTCCTGAACAGGAGATTTGAAAATGAATTTAAAAATTATCAAAAGCATCCCCTTTGGGATCTGGTTCTTTGCCTACCTTCCTAAGATCCAGCCGTATCGGAACCGGGCAGTGGCCTATCACGAAGCGGAAAAGTACGAAGAAGAGATCGAAGAACTTCGGAAAGTTATACATATTTGGGGAAGCGCTGTAACCAAAAAGGCCGGGATCAAGGTCAAGGTACAGGGTCTTGAGAATATTCCCGAAGGCCCTGTTGTCTTCGTTTCCAACCATCAGGGGAATTTTGATATTCCTATTTTCTTCACCGCCATTCCCACCCATCAGCATGCTTTCGTGGCCAAGGCCAGCTTGTTAAAGATCCCTATTTTCGGCAAATGGATCCGGGATATCCGCAGTGTTTTCATTGAAAGAGATGATGCCCGGGCTTCCCTGAAAGCCATCCAGGAAGGCGTGGACATGCTCAAAAAGGGCTTTTCTTTGGCCATCTTCCCCGAAGGGACCCGTGCCAGAAGTTCCAATATGGCGGAATTCAAAAAGGGCAGCCTGCGTCTTGCCACAAAGGCAGGAGTTCCCGTGGTTCCCGTTACCTTGAATGGTTCCTACCGGGGCTTCGAAGAAAAGGGTTATGTTCGCCCCTGTGAGGTGGACTTCTATATTCACCCTGCTATCGAAACCGCAAGCCTTTCCAAAATGGAAGCAAACGATTTAGCGGCAACGGTCGAGACCATTATCCGCACAAAGCTGGAAGAAATGTGCGCCAAGGAAAATCAGTAAACAACACGGTCGTGCTGTGTTGAGATAAGATATTTAAAGGAAAGTGAGGACTTGCTTCATGTTTAAGACTTACAACGAGATGATGGATTACTGCAAAGAAGCCGGTATCTGCATGATCGACTTTAAGATGACCGACCTCAATGGCCGCTGGCGTCATCTGACCATTCCCGTTCAGCGTTTCACGGAAAAGACTTTGACAGCAGGAATCGGCTTTGACGGCTCCAACTATGGGTTTGCTCCTGTAGAAAAGAGCGATATGGTATTCCTTCCCGATATCACCACCGCAACGGTGGATGTTTTCGCAAAGACCCCTACCCTGTCCATGATCGGTGACGTATATGTGATCGGCAACCCCCACAAGCTCTTTGACCAGAACCCCAGAACCGTAGCCATTAAGGCAGAAGAATATATGAGAAGCCTGGGCATTGCTGACGAAATGCGCATGGGACCTGAATTCGAATTTTATGTATTCAACCAGATGAGCTGCGATGTACAGACCAACAAGGCCAGCTTTGAAGTGGATGCCGAACAGGCTGTTTGGAATTCCGGCAGCACGGAATACAACCAGGGCTACAAGATCCCCGCAAAGGGCGGCTATCACATCGCTCCTCCCATGGACATTCATTATGACCTGCGGAGCCGGATGTGCATGCTTTTGGAAGAACAGGGCGTAGGCGTTAAGTACCACCACCACGAAGTAGGCGGCCCCGGCCAGCTGGAGATCGAAGTGGAAATGGGCGGACTGGTGGAAATGGCCGACAAGACCATGACCATTAAGTATGTGGTAAAGAACGCAGCCTTTGAAGAGGGCCTTACTGCAACCTTCCTTCCCAAGCCCCTTTACCAGGAAGCCGGCAACGGCATGCATGTACATCTGCAGATGTTCAAGGACGGCAAGCCTTTGTTCTATGATGAAAAGGGCTATTCCGGCCTGAGCGACACCGCTTTGTATTTCATCGGCGGCCTGCTGCGCCACGCTCCCGCACTGTGCGGTATCGCAAACCCCAGCACCAACTCCTATAAGAGACTGGTTCCCGGCTACGAAGCTCCCGTAAGCATCTGCTACGCAACTGCAAACCGGAGCGCCGTTATCCGTATTCCCGACTATGCCCGTGCTCCCGAAGACAAGCGCTTTGAGATCCGCAACCCGGACTGCACCTGCAACCCCTACTACACCTTCGCTGCTATCCTGATGGCAGGTCTGGACGGTATCGAAAACAAGATCGATCCTGTAAAGGAAGGCTACGGCCCCTATGATATCAATCTGTATAAGCTGTCCAAGGAAGAACAGGCCAAGATCAAGGCTCTGCCCACCACTTTGGACGCAGCTTTGGATGCGCTGGAAGCAGACCACGAATTCCTGACTAAGGGCGGCGTATTCTCCGAAAAGCTCATTGAGATCTGGATCGAAGCCAAGCGGAAGGAAGCTGCAGAGATCAACCGGATCCCCCACCCCGCAGAATTCAAATACTACTACGATCTGTAGAAACAAAAATCCCGCCCGCAGGCGGGATTTTCTTTTTAAAAAACCTCAAAAAAAGAGCTTGCACTTTATTTTTCTTGTGATATACTGTATGGGCGCATAGTTTGATGTGCTCTCTGCTCTGTCAAAAGGCAGAGCCATTTAGTCCATAGGGAGGTGAAAAAATGAACAATTACGAAGTTATGTTCATCATTGACGCTGCACTGGAAGATGCACAGAAGGAAGCAGCTGTAGAAATGGTGAAGGAAATCATCGCCACTGAAGGCGAGGTTGGAAAGGTTGACATCTGGGGCCTTCGTAAGCTGGCATACCCCATTCTGAAGAAGAATGAAGGTTACTATGTAGTAATCGAATTTACTGCCAAGCCCGAACTGCCTAAGGAACTGGATAGAAGACTCCGTATTTCCGACAGCATCATTCGTCACTTGATCATCAACAAGGACGAAAAGTAGGTGAAACTATGAATTCAGTCGTATTAATTGGCCGGCTCACCCGTGACCCGGAACTCCGTTACACCCCTGACCAGAATGCGGTTGCTACCTTTACTTTAGCGGTAGACAGACCTTTCTCCAAGGAAAAGGCCGCAGACTTCATTCGTGTTGTTGTCTTCGGTAAGCAGGCGGAGAACTGCGAAAGATTCTTAAGCAAGGGTCGTCAGGCTGCAGTTTCCGGACGGATCCAGACCGGCAGCTACAAGGATAAGAACGGCGAAACCCGCTACACCACCGATGTAGTTGCTGACAGAGTAGAATTCCTCGATTGGGGCGACAAGGGCGCCAGAAATGACGGCGGAATGGACGCTTTCTCCAGACCCGCACCCGCAGCTCCCGCAGGAGGTTTCGACCTCCCCGACGGATTCCAGACTCTGGACGATGACGACGATATTCCCTTTTAATAAATCCGGAAGGCATTCAGGCCTTCGGTAATCCAGGAGGAAAAAGAAATGATGGATAAAAGACGCGGCGTACGGCGGAAGAAGGTCTGCCAGTTCTGCGCCGACAAGACCGAAACCATTGATTACAAAGATGTAGATAAGCTCAAGAAGTATGTTACCGAAAGAGGTAAGATCCTGCCCAAGCGGATCACCGGTACCTGCGCTATTCATCAGCGTGAAGTTACCACCGCTATCAAGAGAGCCCGTATCGTAGCACTGCTGCCCTACACCGCTGACTAATCAGTGAAGAAACCAAACCCTCATGACGAAAGTTGTGAGGGTTTTTTCATGCCGGAAAAGGTTGGTTCTCCCGGAACCGATGTGGTATACTCAAGAAAAGACTCCGGAAAGGAAGAGTTTTATGAGAGAGAAAAGAGCAAAAAAGAGAAATATTGGCTGGATCCTTTTGGCCGTTATCCTTATTTTGATCATTCTTGCAGGGGGACTGATCCTGTATGATTATTTCACCACGGACGAAACCGATGTGAAGGTCCCGGTGACTGTTTTTGCAGGAGAGCCCCTGTCCCTTTCGGAAGTTTCCTGGAATACGCCGGTGGCCGGCGGTCTTTTGACGAAGGCCTATGCGGAGACGTATGACTCTTTTAAGCTTTTGGGTACCTATGAAACAGCGGAACTTCCTCTCGAAATCCCCTCCGGTCTGGAAGGGATGCTCTCCCTGACCCTTGAGGATGAAATTATTTTTGCAGGCACCACCGCGGAATATGAGGACTTTGTTTTTGCAAAAAGCGGCCAGTACACAGGGGTTTTGACACTTGTAGTTCCGGAAAGCAAAAAGGAACCCTGGGGTCAGTTTACCTATGACTTTGGGTTTGTCATTGACGGAGATCCCACCTTTGAATTCACAACGGATCAGGCCCTTCAGGGCGATCTGGTCACGGTCTTTGTGGATATGGGCATCCAGCCCGGAGAACCCACCATCGCCACGGATCTGGGCACTCCTTCTTTCGTTTCGCTGGGTGAGGATATCTACGAGGCATACATCCCCATCAACTATAACTGCGAACCGGGCTCCTGGGCCGTTACCGTATCTGCCGGAGAGCATTCCTTTACCCAAAACATT
>SVCV01000107.1 GCA_015058185.1 Clostridiales bacterium
CATATCTTCCTTTGCGGAATCAAAGGCAAACCGCAAAAGCAAAGGGTTATAGGATCCGGAAGCATGATCCTTTTCCAGATCATCCAAAGCATCCATCAGATAGATCCATTTTCCCATATAATACCCGATTCGGCCGAAGGGAATCGCCTTTTCCGGAAGAAAAGCCTCCGCACCCAACGAAAACAGGTCTTCCATCATCAGGGAAGAAGGTTCCGCAGCCCGGTCTAAGGACGTGCAGCCCTCCGCTTCCAAAGCAGCCTGTTCTCCCATACGCCGTGCAGCAGCCTCACATTCCCTGGGACGAAGCTTTTTCAGCTTCTTGAAGGAACCCTTCATAAGCAAAGTTCCCGCTGCCGCAGCTGCTTTTTTCTCATCGGACACATCGTCCTTCATCTTGTAATAAGCCATGAGAAACAAGAGATCCGCAGCCCAGTCTACCCCAGAGTTTTCCGGAGCAAAGGTCCCCCTCTTTTTAGAAGGATGGATCAGGCACCGAAAGTCCTCAATAGGCTGTTCCGCCTCGTTTAACCCATCCGCAAGCATGGCCATAAACCCGGAGTCATAACTTAGCGTCAGCCGGGGCAAAGGTCCGTAGCGGCGGCCCAGAGACTGGCACACAGCGCAATAATAAGCGCTGTAGCGGTCATATTCTTTCAATTTCAGTTCCGGCCGCAGCGGAGTGATATATCCAAACATAGTGATTACAGTTCCAGTTCATACATGGTCATAGCCAAAGCGGCCATGCCTGCGGTCTCCGTCCGCAAAGTGGTCTTTCCCAGGGAAGCGCAGGAAGCGATCTCTCTCAGGATCTCCGCTTCTTCCTCAGCAAAACCGCCTTCGGGTCCAATGAGAAGAGCCACTTTTTTCATGCCCTCTTTTCCCCGAAGAACATCTTTGATGGTGGTCTTTTCCTCGTCCTCATACAGGAATAAAACCAAGTCATATCCATCATTTTTCAAGGCTTCCGTCATCTCTTCAAAAGACAGCGGGTATTCCACGGCAGGGATCTTTCCGCGACCGCACTGCTTTACCGCTTCCGCAGAGATTTTTTGCCAGCGTTCCAGCCGGTTTTCCATCCGCCCCTTGTCCAAAACCACGGTTCTGGCCGTAAACACGGGTACGATAGCGGAAATGCCCAGTTCCACAGTCTTTTGGATGATGGTCTCCATCTTTCCCTGTTTGGGCACGCCCTGGAAAAGAGTCACTT
Organism: Clostridiales bacterium; assembly: GCA_015058185.1. Lineage (GTDB taxonomy): Bacteria > Bacillota > Clostridia > Peptostreptococcales > Anaerovoracaceae > SIG263. The sequence goes on from SVCV01000107.1 coordinate 1,208, forward strand.
CCAGTTCCGGTTCTCCGAGACAGCGCTGCTTGTCCGTGATCTTGCAAAGAACAAAATCCGGTGCAATGTCCACGATCTCAGCGGTATATTCGTATTGGGAAGAATCGGAGACTTCGATCTCATCCCCGGGCTTTAACCGAAGGACCTTGGAAAGATGCTTGATGTCTCCTTTTTCCGTGATCTCAATATAATCCTTGCCGATGGCATCGGGAGTTACAAAGAAACGGCTCATGCTCAGTTTTCCCCCTTCCAGCGGGCAGCGATGGCACACCACTCCCCTTCTTCGGGGCTTTCCAGGATCTCAAAACCGGCAGCTTCCACAGCAGCCGCTACCTGGGGTCTCTTTTCCGTCAGGATGCCGGACGAAATATAAATGCCGCCGGGGTTCATGCATCCGCTGACATGTTCGGACAGCCGGATCACCAGATCCGCCATAAGGTTGGCAGCTACCAGATCCGCTTTCAGATCCAAACCTTCGGTCAGATCACCGTGTACCAGGTCGATCTTACCGTCCAGGCCGTTGAGGGCTGCATTTTCCCGGGCAACTTCCAAAGCCGCAGGATCCAGTTCCACGCCGGTAACAGAAGATGCACCAAGGAAAGCTGCTGCAATGGAAAGAATACCGGAACCGCAGCCCACATCCAGTACGGAGGGCTTGTCCGTAAAGGTATCCATATACTTTTCCATGAGCCGCATGCAAAGGGTCGTGGTGGCATGACCGCCGGTGCCGAAAGCCTGTCCGGGATCAATTTCGATGATCTTTTCTTCGGGAGAAGCCGGTTCATAGGTTTCCCAGGAAGGTTTTACTGTCAACCGTTCCGTGATCCGCAAAGGTTTGAAGTACTGTTTCCAGTTATCTTTCCAGTCATCTTCCTTTAATGCGGAAACCTCTACCCGATCCACGCCCTGGGCGGAAGCTTCGTAGAGAATGTCTTCCATAAGATCCATGCCTTCGGGGCTGTCTTCCACATAAACCGTGATGCAGCCGGGACCGTTGGCCATGTTCTCGATCTCCGTATCGATATAATCCCAGTCATAGGAGTTCTTTTTGTCCATCAGATCCCGAACATCCCGGGGATCCTCAACAGACAGACCGGCGTGGGGATAATCCTCAAGAGCTGCCAAAAGCATGTCCAGCCGATCCTCTTCGATATATAACTTGATAAGGGTCAGATCCATAAAATCATATCCTTTCTTGTAAGCAACCCCTCCGGTCCTTCGGACCACCTCCCCTTAACAGGGGAGGCTCAAAGGTTGCTGCTGGAGTATCAGCACCAATATGCGGTCAGAGGCTGATACGCCTCTTCCAGATAATACAGCTCCTTGCGGCGGATCTGTAAGTTTTCCCGCCGGAAGGGAATGTTTGCGAAATTCAGGAATGCGGTCACCAGCAGTTCCGGATTCAGGTTGGCATTGCTGCCGGTCTTCAGCCGGACATTCAAAGTCAGGACACAGTCCTCTTCCTTGGCATCCAAAGTCAGGATCATAGGTTTAATATCCACCATGGCAGGATTCTTGTCCTTCTTCCGCTTCTTTTCCACAAGAATGCTTTCCTGGGTAAAGAACAATTCTGCTCTTTCCGCCAGCATTTCGCCCATGGGCACTTCCAACGTGATCTCATAGTCCGCAGCTTCAATGAGAGAAGCCAAAGACTTCCGGCCCACTTCGGGAAGGCGTCCGCAGCAGGTAACTTCCGTTCCGGGCGGCAGTACACCATTTAAAGTCCGAATCAGATCCTCGCCGGCCCACTCCCCTACGGTTTCAAATTCCAGGTACTCACCGTCGCTGGTAAAGCCTAAGGACAAGGGCTGTGCAAAGCTCATCTTAGGATGAGGATTGAAGCCTTCGGAGTGACGAAGAGCAATGTCCGCTCTCTTAAACGCTCTTTGGAACAGCCGGAGCACATCCAAATGGGAAATGTATTTTAACTGATGATCTTTTGTAAATTTTAATCCGTAATGAAAGCCCATCATGAAACCTCCCTTCCGGTAAAGCACTCGGTCCGCTTGTTGATGCCGCAGCCTCTGCAGGCCTGACGGCAGTCGCCGGTGGTGCATTCCTTCAGTGCCAGGTCTCTTTCCCGCAGGAAGAAGGACTTAGTGACACCGCTGTCAATGAGATCCCAGGGAAGAACATCCTCGTCTGCGAATTCCCGATACGCGTAGGAATCGGCGTCAAGACCGGTGTCCGCAAAGGCCTGGACCCATTTATCGTAATGGAAGCGCTCTCTCCAACCATCGAACTTGCAGCCCAGTTCCCATGCCCGGATCAGAGCATCGGCCAAACGGCGGTCGCCCCGGGCCAAAACAGCCTCGATGTAGCTGGTACGGGTGTCGTGATACTGGAAATGAACGGCCTTGAGAGTCTTCAGCTTTTCTTTCAGATAAGCATGCTTTTCGTTCAGATTTTCCTGACTGTCCTGTCCCATCCACTGGAAAGGAGTGTGGGCCTTGGGAACGAAGTTGGACAGGCTGACGGTGATCTGGGGCCGTCCGATCTTATTTTCGGGAGGCATATTTCTCCAAATCTGAATGATCTTCCGGGCAATATCGGCGATACCGTCCAGATCTTCGTAGGTTTCCGTAGGAAGACCGCCCATGAAGTACAGCTTGATGCTGTTCCATCCCAGCTCCATAGCCTGCGCAATGGAGTCCATGATATTTTCTTCCGTAATGCCCTTATTGATCACATCACGCAGCCGCTGGGTACCGGCTTCGGGAGCAAAGGTCAAACCGGTTTTCCGGTAGCCCTGGATCTCTTCCAACACCTTGAAAGAGAAAGAGTCCAGCCGCAGAGAAGGCAAAGACAGAGCCACATTCTTTTCCTTGCACAAAGCCATCATCTCCGTTACCAGTTCTTCCACCTTGGAGTGGTCACTGGTGGACAGAGACAGGAAAGAGATCTCCTCGTGACCGGTAGCAGCCAACTGGGCCTTGGCAATGTCCAGGATCTGCTCCTTGGTTCTTTCCCGAACAGGACGATAGATCATGCCGGCCTGGCAAAAACGGCAGCCGCGGGTACAGCCCCGGAAAATCTCCGTAACCGCCCGGTCATGGACGACCTGAATAAAGGGAACCAGAGGCTCCTTGGGGAAGGTCACCGCATTCAGATCCTTTACGATCCGCTTGTTGACCTTATCGGGAGCACCTTCCCAAATCTTTTTGATCTCGATGAGCTTACCGGCATCATCATAGACATGTTCGTAGAACCGGGGCACATAAACGCCTTCCACTGCGGACAGCCGCTTCAGGAATCCTTCCCGATCCTCGCCGGATTCTTTCCATTCCTTATGAACCCGGCAAACCTCAGGCAGAACTTCTTCGCCGTCGCCGATCATAAAGAAGTCAATAATGGGAGCC
>SVCV01000006.1 GCA_015058185.1 Clostridiales bacterium
CGGATAAGGGCAGGGCAATGATCGCGACGATGATCCCTGCAATAATGTCATTGATCAGCTTGTTTTTGTTGTAATCCTTGAGTGTTGTAATGATCTTGGGTTGAAAAACGTTAAAAATATTCATGATTTTGCGGCATCCTGTGATGTCTTCGCCTCCATTTTTCAATTAAAACTACCAATATTTATATAAATTTAACACACGACAATCGACATTCTATTCCTATAAATTAAGGAAAGCAAGTACCTTTTCAGGGTCGGGGGGATTTAATTTTTTTAAGGGTATTAGAGAAGATAATAAGCCGTGCAAAACCGAAAAAAAGGGGGTTTTCAGGCACATTCTTGACGCATTCCGGAAAGGGGCATACAATAGAAGGGACGACAAAGAGAGGAGTTCTTATGTCCAGACCGAGAAAATGCAGAAAGGTATGCAGAATGCCTGTTATAAACGAATTTCTTCCTGCCGGAGAGAAACCCTGCGGCGATGCGGTGATCCTGACCGTAGACGAGTATGAGGCACTGCGCCTCATCGATAAGCAGGACTTTTCCCAGGAAGAGTGCGGAGCTTATATGAATGTGGCGAGAACCACCGTGCAGATGATCTACAATTCCGCCCGAAAGAAAGTCGCTTCTGCCATTGTGGATGGACTTCCCCTTCGGATCGAGGGGGGCGATTATCAGCTTTGTGACGGCAGCGAAGATTCCTGCGGCTGCGGCGGCTGTCGGCGGCATCGCTGCGATGGGGAGGATCCCCGGGAATGAGGAGAAAAAGCAGAAAAAGACTGGTTGTGATCCTGGTCATTGTCGTGGTGTTGGCTGCGGCTTGTCTGATCTACCTCGGGGATTATTATAAGGCGGATGAACATGCGGTTGCTGCCTTTGCTCCGGCAGAAAATGTGACCGTGAAAGCCCATGGGGGACTTTGGACTTACTCTTCGGGGGACGGTGAGGTGGCTCCGGAGGTAGGGTTGATCTTTTATCCCGGCGGCAAAGTGGATCATTTGGCCTATGCGCCTCTGATGGAGGAATTGGCTTCGGAAGGGATCCTGTGCGTTCTTGTGGAAATGCCTTTCCATTTAGCGGTGTTCGATCCCGATGCGGCGGAAGGGATCCAGTCGCAATATCCGGAGATCTCGAAGTGGTACATCGGAGGACATTCTCTGGGCGGTGCCATGGCGGGTACCTACCTTTCCAAAACCGAAGAAGAGTTCCAGGGGCTGATCCTGCTGGGCTCCTATTCCACAGCAGACCTTTCGGATTCCGGTTTGGAAGTTCTCTCCGTTTACGGCAGCCAGGACCTGGTCATGGACCGGCAGGCTTACGCGGAGAACCTGGGGAATCTGCCCGGGGATTTCACGGAAGTGGTTTTGGAGGGCGGCTGTCATGCGGGATTCGGCCTGTACGGTCCGCAAAAAGGGGATGGGATCCCCACAATTTCTTCGGAAGAACAGATCCGGCAGACCAGCGGGATCCTCGCAGAGTTTATGAAATAGAAAAGAGAGCCTAAAGGCTCTCTTTTTTAATCAATTCCTTCATGTGTCGGTTCATGGTAATGATGGCCAAAAGAAATGCGGCAACATCGGAGACGGGGCCGGCGTACAAAACCCCGTCAATGCCGAAGATCAGGGGAAGAATGATCAGCGGCGGCAGCAGGCAAAGCCCCTGTCTGGAAACGGAAAGGAAAATACCTTTCTTTACATTCCCTGTGGCGGTGAAGTAGTTTACGATCAGGGGCTGCATGCCGAAGAGGAAAACGGCCGCCAGGAAGATCCGCAAGTATTGTTCTGCGAAATCGAAATACAGTTCAGAACCGTCTCCGAAGATGGACGTGATCTGTCTCGGGAACAGCTGGAAGATGACAAAGGCAATGATGCCCACCGTAAAGGCGAACCTCCGGGCTTTTTTGTACGTTTCAATGATCCGATCATAGTTTTTCGCACCCATGTTGAAACTGAAGATGGGCTGGCAGCCCATGGACATGCCTACGGCAATGGATACCAAAATGGTATTCAGCTTGGAAATAACGCCGACTACTGCCAGGGGAATGTCTTCGCCATAAATGGACAGCATTCCGTAGTAGGTGAGGGTATTGTTCATGACGATGTTGACCGCCATCATGATGGTCTGATTCAGGAAGTTGGAAGTGCCCAGCTTTGCAATGCGGGAGACCTCAGGCTTTTTCAGCCGCAGCAAAGATATGTGGAAGGGGAAGGCCTTAAACCGGAAGAAGTAGCGCAGGCAAAGGGCGAAGGAGAATACCTGGGAGATAACGGTGGCCCAGGCCGCACCCCTCATTCCCAAGTCCAAAGCCATCATGAAAAGAGCATCCAGCCCGATATTCAGGATCGCGCCGGTAATGGTGCAGATCATGGAGTACCGGGGGCTTCCGTCCGCCCGGATCAGCATGGCATTGGCGTTGGTGAAGAGCAGGAAAGGCATGCCGATGGCGGTGATCCCCAAATAGGTGGATGCGTAGGGAAGGTTGTTTGCCGTTGCCCCGCAAAGGTGCAGAAGGGGCATTTTGAAAATCAGTACGCATAGACCGAAAATGACCCCGATCAGAATGGACATGGCCATGCCGGTACCGGCGAACTTTTTCGCAGCCTCCATATTTTTTGCGCCCATGTTCATATTAAAGTTTGCCGCAGTCCCGATCCCGACCAACTGCGTCAGAGCTGTGGTGAGGACCGTAAGAGGGAATACGACGTTGGTTGCGCCGTTTCCCAGCATCCCCACAGTGTGGCCGATGAAAACCTGGTCCGTAATGTTATAAATGGTGGTGACCAAAAGACTGACGATGGTGGGGATGGAATATTTGATCATCAGGCTGGTGATCGGAGCAGAGCCTAAGGGATTTTGTGCCGGTGCGGCAGCCTTGTTGTTCATGGATCGATCTCTCCTGGATACGTTCTAAAAGAAACCCCCTATCAGGGAAATAGGGGGCAAAATTTATTCGGGAAGCCCTTCTGCACTTACCTTCCGTAAATTCGCGGCAACGGATTCTAAAGATTCGTAGAAGGTTTCTCGGTATTCATCTGTAATATCTCGGCTGGCCAGTTCCACAGCGGTCTGTGCCAGGCCGCATACATGATCTGCTGCTTCGATCCCCTTTGGGGTCAAGGAAAGCAGCGCCCGGTAGGAGTTTTCTCCTTCCCTTGCCACCAGCCCCTGTTTTTCCATCAGGGTGATTGCCCGGGAAACATCGGCCTTGTCCCTGTCGCAAAGGGCACAGAGCCGTGCGGCGGTGATCCCGCCTCCCGCCCTTCGAAGGGCGATCAGGTAGATCACATGGGGGCCTTTCAGCCCGTATTCTTCCATAACATCGGCGGCGATTTTGTGCCAATGACGGGAGATTTCGAAAATGGCGAAAGAAAATCTTTCAAAACGACTGATCATGGGGAACTCCTTTAGGGGAAAGTTGATTTCTCAATGTTGGATTATACTGTTTCGCTCAAAATAAGTCAACCTTTGGCCGTTTTTTAGTCCAGTAAGGGTTCTACGGCCTTCCAAATCTTTTCCGCACTCTCTTCCACGGGGCCATTGTTCAGTTCCACGATGCAGTCTGCATGCTTTTCGTATAAAGGACCCCGCTCATTGTACAGATCCCGCAGGGTGTAGCCTTCCTTCAGAACTACGCCGCGTTTTTTCAGATCACCCAAACGCCGTTCCACTTCTTCGTAGGGGATCTTCAAATACACAACGATGCCGCCGTTTTTCTTCATTTTCTCGATGGCATCGCCCCGATAAATGGCGGAGCCGCCGGTGGCGATAACGCAGCGCTTGGCGGTCAGAGAAGCATTTACCTGCGCCTCTAATTCCAAAAATGCGTCATTCCCCAGCTCTTCGATGAGTTCCGGAAGCAGTTTTCCTTCCTTTGCGACGATGACGCTGTCACTGTCGATATATCCGTAGAGAATTTTCTTTGCCAGGATGATTCCGAGGGTGCTTTTCCCGGATCCGGGCATTCCGACTAAAATAATGTTTTTCATTTTTGCTTTTTCCTTATGTTCGATATGGTATAGATCCAATTGCAGCTTTTGCAGGCTTCTTTGTAGGTCATTCCCGTAAACAGGTAGCACAGGGGACGGATGGTAGCCAGCGTTTTGATGATCGCATAGCAGATCAGGATCACCAAAATGGCGGCGATGCCTACGTCCAGTGCCCGCTCATGGGGCAGGTCGTAATAATAGAGGATGCTGATCATTATGTTGTGCAGCAGGTAGATGGGGAAAGCCAGGTTTGCCAGGGGTTTCAAAAAATCGTTCAGACGGCCGAAGGGACGATTGAGATTTTGCCTGCAAAGCAGGAAGATGCACATGGCCAACAGGATCTCCAAAGCGTGGTTTTGGCTTTGGAATGTGGCGGTGTAGGTCTCGAATTTCCCGGTGAGCCATTGGGTCCCCCAAATGATCAAAGCCAGGTCGGCGGCAGCCACCAGGACCAGGAGAAGGTTGGGGATCTTTTTCGGAAGGAGGCTTAAAAGCCAGCCGATCAAAAGTGCGTAAATATGTCCGTTGAAGAACCAAAGCTCCGATATGATCCGGAAGGGGATCCAGCTCCCCACGGTTTCCGGACTGAAGAGGTGCAGCGTTTTTAATCCCACCACGATGGCAATGAAAACTCCCAGGGCCAGGCGACCTTTGTCCGAGGAGAGGAGCTTGATCCCGCCATAAAGAAGGGGCGAGATCAGGGTCATGCCGATCAGGGTGTACATGAACCAAAAGTGGATCATGACCGGCTCCGTAAGTCCGCCCTTCAGGATCTGCAGCCATTCGCCGGCAGTCACGGCTCCCGTTCGCAGGAAGGACAGCCAAATCGAGGCGATCACGCTGTATACGACTAAGGGGACCACCAACTTCGGGATCCTCTTTTTCAGCACATAGCCGATCTGTCCGGTCTTTTCGCTGGTCAGCATCAGTTGGCCGGAGATCATAAAAAACAGGGGCACTGCGCAGAAGGCCAAAGAGGTGACCGCGCTTAAAGCCATCCAGTTGTCGCTCAGAAGGTACATTCGGAGTGAGCTGGCAGCTGCGTGCATAAAGACCACACAGGCCATGGCGAAGATCCGCATATAATCGATGTAGTAAAAATGTTTCTTTTCCATTGGCAACGGGCTGTAATTCCCTTCAGAGAGCTATTTCTTTTCGTAGGCGAAACGGGGATAGTGATCTTCCACTACATGGATGATGCCCCGTTTTTCAAAGCCCAGCTTTTGCAGCAGGCTCTGCATCACCACATTGTCCCCGTGGGTGTCGATGCGTAAGTGGCCGCATTGTTCATAGGCCCAATTGATACAAAAGGCTCCGATGCCTTTCACAGAACCGTCGCCGGCGATCCGGTGAATCACCCCGTAGGGCTCTTCGCTGGACCAGCTGCCGCTTTCGATGTCCCGATAGGTGGGTTCAATGTCATGTCCACAGTCGAAAAAGAAAGTCCCGATCACCTTACCATCCTTTTCGCAGATATAGCTTTTCCCTGCACGGATATCCTCGTGGATCAGATCCTCCGGCGGCCAGTTGGTTGGACCCCACTGATTGGGATTTCCGGTTTTCACCATGAAGTCTCTGGCGTAGGCATAGATCTCCATCATGCGTTCAAAATCGTTTTCTGCGGAATGTCGGATAATCATGTTTTACCTTTCGGGTGTGTTTGTGCGCAGGCGTTCCTGCAAAAAGGACAGGCTCTTTTGAACCTGTCCTTCATTATACCACAAGAGCCTATGCCGCGGGCCGTTCCTGCAGTTTTTTGTTTAATTTGTTGGTTTTCGCTCGGTTGACGAAATAGATGCAGACCCATACGACTACATAGAGGATCGCGAAAACCAGGGTAAAGATCCCGATTCCCTCCGCGTTTCGGGGAAGCCAATTGTTCAGCAGATAGATGAGCAGATAGTCCAGGTAAAGAACGCCTGCATGGATCAGGATCGCAGTGGGGAGCGGCAGCTTTTCCGTTTGGTATATGACCGTGATCCCTGCGGCAATGAATGCCAAAAGGGAAATGGTAAGGATGCCGATACAGGCTTCCTGGGGTGTGATGCTTGTGATCCCTCCGGATCGTCCCTCCACGCCGTAAATGATCGCCAGGATCACCGGACCGCCCCAAGCGGCCATAAGACCTCTTTTGATAAATTCAATCACATATTTTCTCATTCGTCATACCTCCTTTTGATCTCTGCAAAGCAGCGCCGGGATACGTACTCGGTGTATCCGCATTTGAAGACCGCATTGACCGCTCCGTTGAATGCGGCGGAAAAACGATCCAAACGCTTTTCATTTGCCAGGGTGCTTTTGTTGATCCGGATGAAGCAGCCCGGAAGAACTTTTTCCAGTTCATACAGTCGGTGTTTCAGCCGATATTTTTTATTTTGCGTGTCAATGGCGAAGGTTTTCCCTTCGGTGACCGTGATGCATTCGATATCTTCAAAAAGAAGCATTTTCATGCCATCTTCCGTATATGCAGGAAGCCGGTCTTTTCCTGCGTATTGAAGGACGAGGTTTTCGATCTGGTCTGTCAGAGACGACCGTTGGTGGGCGGTTACCCGGACCTCCTCCGGTTTTTTGGGGTCTATAGTAAGATTGAATTTCATGGAACCACCTCCTTGTGGTCCTACTATATCACAACGAAAAAAAGAAATGTGAAAAACGCGCCAAGCGGTCAAATTTCATTGGTAAGCGGCAGCAGAGGTTGTGTTGCCAAAATGTTGCCATGCGCAAAATAAAAAAGGTCTGAAACTGTGAAGTTTCAGACCTTTTGTTTCTTGTTTGGTATTATTCCCACTCGATGGTTGCGGGGGGCTTGGGTGTTATGTCGTACATAACTCTGTTTACACCGTCTACTTCGGCGATGATCCGACGAGCGATCTTGTCCAGCAGAGGATAGGGCAGCTGAGCGATGTCAGCGGACATGGCATCCTGGGAGTGGATGGCTCTGAGAACGATTGCCTGTGCGTAGGTTCGCTGGCCGTCCTTTACGCCAACGGAGCGGCAGCCGGGGCATACGGTGAAGAACTGCCAAATGCTGCCTTCCAGACCTGCGTTCTGAATTTCTTCTCTGAGGATGGCATCGGATTCTCTTACCAGTTCCAGCTTTTCTCTGGTGATCTCGCCGACTACGCGAACGCCCAGGCCGGGGCCGGGGAAGGGCTGTCTCCAAACCTGATAGTGGGGCAGGCCCAGTGCTTCGCCAACTTCGCGGACTTCGTCCTTGAAGAGCATCTTGATGGGTTCGCACAGTTCGAATTCCATATCTTCAGGCAGGCCGCCTACGTTGTGGTGAGACTTGACCAGACCTTCTTTTTCACTTTCGATGATGTCGGGATAGATGGTGCCCTGTACCAGGAATTCCATCTTGCCCAGCTTTGCGGATTCTTCTTCGAATACGCGGATGAATTCCTCGCCGATGATCTTTCTCTTCTTTTCGGGTTCATCCACGCCTTCCAGCTTGCCCAGGAAACGATCAACTGCGTCTACGGAGATGAGGTTCATGTTGAACTGGTCGCGGAAAATTTCATCGACCTGTTCGGGTTCGCCTTTTCTCATGAGGCCGTGGTTTACGAAAACGCAGGTCAGCTGATCGCCGATGGCTTTATGTACAAGGGCTGCGCATACGGAGCTGTCAACACCGCCGGACAGGGCGCAAAGTGCCTTACCGTTTCCTACCTGAGCCCGGATCTGTTCGGTCATATCTTCAATAAAAGCATTAGGATCCCAGTCGTAGTTAAATCCTCTTTCTCTGAAACTTTTTCTCTGTTCTGTACTCATGAAAAAACCTCCTCAACGTTAATTTTCCTATAGGTGTCAATGGGTTCAGCCTTCAAAAAAGGAAAGCCTGCCCCATGCTCGCATTTTCTGATGGTAGTATTATATCTCAAAATTTTTAAAGTGCAAATAATAATTCGCTTTTGTCGAAAAAAACTGTGAGGGAACGACTTTTGCGGGGCGGTTATTTGTGGTATCATGTAGGCAATTCCATCCGGAAAGGGGAAATTAAATTGAAAGAAGTATATATCGGCCTTTTGAAAGTAGATGAGGAGTTCCAGGATTTTTTCCTTGTGAAATCCATCGCGATCAAGTTGGGTTCCAATAAAAAACAATACCTGGATCTGCTTTTGGCAGACAGTACCGGTGAGGTCACTGCAAAGAAATGGGACATTGCAGACACGGAGCTGGCTGCGATCTCTCAGATCAAGGAAGGTGACATTATTAAGATCAAAGCGCTGGTCACCGAATGGAACGGGATGAAGCAGCTGCGGGTCCTTCGGATCCGAAAGGCTGTGGATCAGGACGGTGTGTCCATGGAAGATATGGTCAAGTCTGCTCCGGAAAAGGGTGCGGATATGCTGGCCTATATCGAAAATGCCGCGGCCATGATCGAGGATGGCGACCTTCGGGCTCTTTGCCAAAGAGTTCTTGCGGACAACCGGGAAAAGCTGCTCTATTATCCTGCTGCCATGCGCAACCATCACGCAGAACTGGGCGGGCTGCTGTACCACACCAAGCGGATGCTGATGGCGGGGATGGCTCTTTGCAATGTTTATACGAACATGAAGAAGGATTGGGTCATTACCGGCGTGATCTTCCACGACATGGAAAAGATCAACGAGATCGAATCCAATGAATGGGGCGTGGCTTCCGGCTATTCCTTCCAGGGACAGATGCTGGGACACCTGATCCAGGGCGTAAAAACCGTGGATCGTCTGTGTCGGGAAATGGGAATTCCCGAAGAAAAAGCCGTCATGCTGGAGCACATGATTTTGGCGCACCATTATGAACCGGAATTCGGAAGCCCCAAGCGGCCCTTGTTCCCGGAAGCGGAGCTGCTTCACTATTTGGATATTCTGGATGCCAGACTTTACGATATGGAAGATGCGCTGTTCGCTACGGAGCCCGGCGAATTCTCCGAAAAGGTGTGGACTTTGGAAAACCGAAAGCTGTACAAACCTCAGGAATAATTTTGCATGGAAGATAAACGGGGCGTTATCGCCGAGATCATATTTCAGAATTCGGAAAACGGATACACCATCGCTGTGGTGGAAAATGAGGAAGCCTGCGAGCAGTTCACTGCCGTGGGCTGTCTTCCTGTGGGCGTAAAAGGCCGCAGTTTCTGTTTTACCGGCGAGTGGAAGGTCCATCCTACCTATGGGGAGCAGTTTGCTTTTACCTCATATAAAGAGGAAGCGCCTGCCACGGCGGAGGCTATGGAAAGTTTTCTGGCTTCCGGGGTTCTGAAAGGCATCGGTAAAAAGACCGCTGCAGCTATCGTGCATAAATTCGGCAAGGACACTTTCCGGATCATTCAGGAGGAACCGGATCGTTTGACGGAGGTGTCCGGCATCGGCCCGTCCAAGGCGGCTTCTGTGGCGGAGGCCTTTCGCTTTCACAGGGAACTGGCTGAGGTCACCTTGTATTTTCAGCAGGCGGGGATCTCGGCTCTGTGCGCCATGAAGCTTTATCAGGAATACGGCGCAGATACCATCAAATTCGTAGAAGAAAACCCTTACCGCCTGATCAACGATGTTTACGGCATCGGCTTTCGGAAGGCGGACGCCATTGCGGAGCGGTTGGGCATCGATAAGCACAGCCCTGAGCGGATCCGCAGCGGGATCCTGTATTCCCTTTGGCGGTATGTGAACGAAGGACACACCTTTGTTCCGCAAAAGCATTTCTGCGAAGAGGCTGCCAACGCTTTGGAGATCGGTTCCGAAGAGATTTATGAAGAAGTCACTGCCATGGCCTTTGAGGGAGAGATCCATGTGGAGACCCTTGAAGGGCGGGCTGTTATTTTCCTTTTGCCGTATTATATGGCGGAGCAGCAGGTCTGCAAAAAACTCATGACCCTGCTGGCTGCCGGATTGAAGCCCATGACAGCGGATACGGAGGGGCTCATCACGATGACCGAGGCCCAAACCGGGATCAAGCTTTCGGAAAATCAAAAATTTGCAGTGCGTTCCTCCCTGAACAATGGGGTCACGGTCATTACCGGCGGTCCCGGCACAGGAAAGACCACCATCATCAATACGATTATCGAGATCTTTCGGCAGGGCGGCCTTTCGGTTGCTTTGGCGGCGCCTACGGGACGGGCGGCCAAACGCATGTCCGAAACTTCCGGCCAGTTTGCTTCTACGATCCATCGGCTGCTGGAATACTATTACTCCGAGGGTGACGATGTTATGCGCTTTGGGAAGACTGCGGAAAATCCTTTGGATTATGATGTGGTCATCGTAGACGAAGCCTCTATGATCGACATTCTTTTGATGAACGGCCTTTTGGCGGCCATCAAGCCCGGCACCCGTCTCATTATCGTAGGGGATGCGGATCAGCTTCCCTCTGTGGGTCCTGGAAATGTCCTTCGGGATATTATCGACAGCGAGATCGTGGAATCTCTTCACCTTACGGAGATCTTCCGGCAGGCCCGGGAAAGCCTTATTGTCACTAACGCCCACCGGATCAATCAGGGCGATTATCCGGAGTGCAACGAAAAGGATAAGGATTTCTTTTTCCTCCGCCGAAACGGGGAAAAGGAAATGCTGGAAACCATTAAAGATCTTTGTGTTCGCCGGCTTCCGGGACACTATGAGGGCTGCCAGGCCCTGCGGGATATTCAGGTCTTAACGCCTGTCCGAAAAGGTCTTTTGGGAAGCATCAATCTGAATAAGGAATTGCAGGCTTTGCTGAATCCCCCGGCCCCTGAAAAAGGAGAAAAAACCGTAGGGCAAAGAACCTTCCGGGAAGGGGACAAGGTCATGCAGATCCGGAACAATTACATGCAGGAATGGAAACGCTCAGAGGATTTTCTTGAAGGGAAAGGGGTCTTCAACGGAGATGTAGGCGTGATCCAGTCTTTGGATGAAGAGTTCCACGAGTTGACGGTCCTCTTTGATGATGGCCGGTTCTCCACCTACGAGTTTGCACAGTTGGATGAGCTGGAACTGGCTTATGCTATTACGGTCCACAAGAGCCAGGGCAGCGAATTTCCCATGGTGATCATGCCCATGTCATGGTTCCCGCCGATGCTCTCTACAAGAAATCTTCTCTACACTGCCGTAACCAGAGCCCGGGATCGGGTCATTTTGGTCGGTTCGGAGAGAAAGATGGAAGCCATGGTGGATAACAACCGCATCGTAGAACGATATTCCGGCCTTGGGGTAAGGCTTAAGAGATTTTTGGAACAGGGGTAAAATATGCTGAGAGAATTAGGGGGAGCCATTTTGGACTGGATCTATCCGCCGGATCTGTATTGCATTCGCTGCGGGAAAATGATCGAGTCCGGTTCGGACGTTTGTCTTTGCAAAGCGTGTGAAGAGGACATTCGGCTTGTGGGAGGATCCCGCTGCCGCCGGTGCGGTAAGCCTATGGATCCGCTTCCCGAAAGGGATTTCCGCATGCGGGAGCGCACCTTGTGCGGAGATTGCCTGCGGGGAAGGGTGATCCGAAAGGGCGTTGTCTGCATGATTTATGACGGCAAGGAAAGGGAGATGATCCATCGGTTTAAGTTTGAGGATCATCCCTATTACGGGGCCGGGATCGCGGCGTTGATGGCTGCGGGTCTACAGGGAAAGATCCCCGGGGACGTCGTTGTTATGGCGGTGCCTATGCACCGGGCGAAGCGGCGCCGAAGGGGATATGACCAGGCGCAGGTTTTGGGAAAAGCGTTAGCCCGGCATTTGGGCCGGCCTTTTTACGGGGATTGCTTGGTTCGTGCGGAGGCCACTGCTCCCATGATGAGTCTGGGCGGTCATGATCGGCTGCGGAATGTTTCCGGCGCTTTTACTGTGCGTTTTCCCGAAAGGTTTCGGGATGAAAAGGTTCTCCTTGTAGATGATATTTACACGACCGGCAGCACGGTGGATGCCTGCGGAAAGGCTCTTTTGGCCGCCGGTGCCAAGGAAATTTATATGGTAAGTGCTGCTTCCGGATACGGAAGCCGGGTATAAACAAAAAAGAAAATGAGTTGAGAAGATCCCCCGGGTCTGTGGTTGAAAGTCCAGGCCAGGCGCAGGCAAAGGGACCCACGTAAGCTGCCTCAGGCAGTGATCATGGTGCGCCTTAGAAGTAAGTCCAGAGGAGAAGATCCCTGGCGGGTGTGGGGGCAAAGACCAGGTCAGCCGGTGGATCTTTTCAGCTCATTTTTAATTGCAAAAAACCGCGGAAATCCGCATTTTGTTGAATTTTATCCACAATCAGGCGAAATCAGTAAAAATTCTTGCAATTTCAAACCTCTTAAAAAAATTTTCAATATTTATGCATAGCAAAAACCATTGAAAAATCAACATTTCGATAGTTTTCCTTTGAAAAATCCCTGCATAAAAATGAATAGGCGCACCATTTGGGACTTTTCCACATTAACAATCGCGGAATTTCAATTATTCACAGACTTATCCACAGAATCCACAGGTGGAAAAACTTTTTTCCCAAAATGGAGAAATCAAGGTTTTGAGCCACTTCCTTTTGGGGTATAACATAGTACAGGCATATAAGATCATGAATAATTTTTCTTTAAAAATTTACATCAAAAAAAGAGGAATCCCGGTACTTATGGAGAACAATATAGTAACAGGATTTTGCAGAATTTTCTGATCAGCCTGTGCCGTTATTGCCGAAGGGCCTGCCGCCCCCCGGCGGTATGCGTCCCGATCTCCAGGATAGGGGGTATCAAAATGAAGGTTATCTTTACCAGCAAAAATTTCAATGCAAGTGATCACCTCAAAGACACGATCGAAAAGAAGATCGGCAAACTCAGCAAATACTTTGCCAAGGACATCGTAGCAAACATTACCTTGTCCATGGAAAGAGGCCGCCAGAAGATGGAAGCCACCATCAATGCGGACGGAACCATTTTCCGTGCTGAAGATATCAACGATGACATTTATACTGCTGTAGACAAGGTCGTTGACAGACTGGCATCCCAGATGTCCCGCTTCAAGACCAAGCTGCAGAGAAAACATAAGGATTACAAAGAAATACTCTTCGAGGATGTTCCCGATGTTGCAGAGGAAGAAGATCTCTCCATCGTTCGCCGGAAGAAATTCGCTCTGCAGCCCATGTCCACGGACGAAGCCATTCTGCAGATGGAACTTCTGGAACACAGCTTCTATGTATTCCTGAACTCTGAGACCGATGCAGTTGCTGTAGTTTATAAGAGAAATGACGGCGGTTACGGACTTCTCGAAACCGTGTACGAATAAAGTTCTTTCTTCTTTGCGGGGCCTTCGGGCCCCGCTTTTTTTCACGGAAACACCTTGAATTTTTCACGGATTATATATTGAAAAGAGGGGTGTTTTTTTGTACAATGTAAGAAATAGTCAAAATGGGAAAGCAGGCTGATTTTTTCTGCCCCCTCTTTGGCTCCGATGTCCGTCCTTACTTGCACGTGAGGTGGGGACAAATAACAGGGAAAAGGGATGCGTACTATGTCTGTTTCTGAATTCTTCTCAGACATTTCTTCAGGGGTTCTGGCCGGGATCACCTTTACGGATATTATCGATGTGGTGATCGTGGCTTTTGTTGTCTATAAGATCATCGGCTTCATGCAGGCGACCCGTGCGGAACAGCTTGTTAAGGGGCTGATCGTTCTTCTGATCGCAACCTATCTGTCTGGCTTTTTCAACCTGTACACCCTCAACTGGATCCTGAAGGGAACCCTGAGCTTCGGTGTTATCGCTTTGATCATCATTTTCCAGCCGGAACTGCGCCGTGGTCTTGAATATTTGGGCCGTGGCGGATTGATCCGTCGCAGGGACAAGGACCAGGCCAAGAAGGTGGCTTCTATTATCGTCAGAGCTGTGGAACATTTTTCCGCCGAACGGATCGGTGCTCTGATCATTATTGAAAGACAAATTCTTCTGAATGACCATACGGAACACGGTACCATCCTCGACAGCGCGCTGTCCGAGGAGCTTTTGGGTGCCATTTTCTATGAAGGCGCACCTCTCCATGACGGTGCTGCCATTATCCGGGGAGACCGGATCTACGCTGCAGGCTGCATCCTGCCTCTGTCCTCCAACCGGACCCTCAGCCGGGAACTGGGCACCCGCCATCGTGCCGGTACCGGTATTACCGAAAACTCCGACGCCATCGCCGTTAT
The DNA here is from genome assembly GCA_015058185.1 of Clostridiales bacterium. Lineage (GTDB taxonomy): Bacteria > Bacillota > Clostridia > Peptostreptococcales > Anaerovoracaceae > SIG263. The sequence continues at coordinate 14,080 of SVCV01000006.1, forward strand.
CGTCTCCGAAGAGACCGGCGTTATTTCCATTGCCATTGACGGCAACCTGACTCGTTTCCTGGATCTGAAGACGGTGGAAAAGACCATCCTGAACAGCTCTTTGGAAGAGCAGGAAGAAAGAAAACCTTTTGCAGACGCATTTAAGAAATTCTGGAAAAAAGCAGAAGGGAGGGACACCCATGAGTAACTTCGACGGATTTAAGGGATCTTCCGATGACAAATTCTGGACAAAGGAAAGAGATAACAAGGGACGCTACTCGAAAGGTGTTCGCTGGGTTTTGGCCATCGTCATTGCCTTTGGCCTTTGGGTCTATGTGATCAGTGAAACCAACCCCACTACGCAGGAAGTCTTTACCTCCGTTCCCGTTGAACTTCTGAACGAAGAGTCCCTGGTAAACAGAGGACTGGCTTTGGTGGGTGACGGCGAATATACCGTTAATGTGACCGTGGAAGGAAAGCGCGGAGATATCCAAAGTACGGATGTGGATGCCATCGTGGCCACCGTTGACCTCTTCGGCTACAGCCAGGGTGATAATTACATCATGGTCAATGTGAACCTGCCGGCCAACAGCGATGTTTCCTTTGTGGAAGTTCGTCCTGCCCGGATCCTTGTGGAGATCGATGAGTTTGCTGCGGTAAGCAAGGAGATCGATGTTCATATTGACGGCAGTCTCCCTTCCGGCCAGCAGCTGAGCTCTGCCTCTGTCAGCCCCAGTGAAGTGGTGGTTTCCGGCCCCAAGAGCTGGGTCGACCAGGTGGCTACCGTAGACGTTTTCGTTTCTGCAGAAATGCTGGATGAAGACGGCGATCCGATCCAGGTAGAAGCCATTCCCATGAACGAAGAAGGGCTGCGGGTAGAAAATGTTTCTCTGTCCACCCCCTATGTGGATTATGCCGCAAACTTGTATCCCACAAAGACCGTGCCGGTAGAGATCCCCTTTGTCGGAGAGCTTCCGGAAGGCTTTGTTTTGGACGAGCATGAATCCGTATCCGCTGTGATCCGCGGACCGAAGTCTGCGCTGCGTTCCGTATCCTCGCTGACAGCGGAGCCTGTGGATCTGTCGTCCCTTGCCGAGGGTCTGAACCGGATCCCCCTGCGGATCAGCCTGCCCTCTAAGGCGGAATATGCCAGAGGCCAGGAAAAGCCTTATGTGGAATTGATCGTGAAGCCCACGGATTCCGTCTCCTTCGTGTATGATACCGATGATCTTCAGCTGAAGAATCTGACCGCTGAATACGGAGTGGATATTGCTTCTCAGGAATTCTATCTGACGGTGGTGGGAGAACGTTCTGTAGTGGAAATGTTAACGCAGAATGATTTCCTTCTGTCCATCGATCTTGCCGGCGTGAGTGCCGGAGAATATACCGCTGCGGTGGATGTTATTTATGATCCCGGCCTGAAGGTCCAATCCTGGGTTTTGGATCCCTCCTCCATCGATATTGTTGTGACCGAGAAAGAGTAAGCATCACGGGCGAAGGCCCGAAAAGGAGAAAACATGAGCAGATTATTCGGAACAGACGGGGTCAGAGGCGTGGCCAACACGGAGCTGACCCCTCAGCTTGCCTATAAATTGGGTCGGGCCGGTGCGGCTGTCCTCAGCAAAGACCATCCCCGCCCCGTGATTTTAGTTGGAAAAGATACCCGTATTTCCGGCGACCTTTTGGAAGAGGCCCTTTGTGCAGGGATCCTTTCCGTTGGCGGCGATGTGATTCGGGCCGGCGTGATCCCCACCCCCGCAGTGGCTTATCTCGTAAAGCATTTCAATGCCGCTGCCGGTGCTATGATCTCCGCTTCCCATAATCCCTTTGAGTACAACGGGATCAAATTCTTTAATGGTCAGGGCTTTAAGCTGGACGATGCCATCGAGGATGAGATCGAAGCCCGGATCAACTGCGACGATTATACCCAGGATCCTGTGACCGGTTCCGGTTTGGGTCGGGTCCTTTCTCCCGACGGTGATCCCGGAGAGATCTATCTGAACTTCCTGAAGAGCACCGTGGACGTGGACTTTTCCGGCATGAAGCTGGTTTTGGACTGTGCCAACGGCGCATCCTCCGCCTATGCTGCCCGGTTGTTCCGGGAGCTTGGCGCGGACGTCACTGCCATTTCCGACCAGCCTGATGGTATCAATATCAACGAAAACTGCGGTTCCACCCACCCTGAAAATCTGCAGGAGCAGGTCTATGCTTTGAACGCAGATCTGGGTCTCGCCTTTGACGGTGACGCCGACAGACTGATCGCTGTGGATGAAAACGGTCGGGTCATTGACGGTGACCGGATGATCTGTGTCTGCGCCGAAATGATGAAGAGGGAAGGCTCTCTCCCTGATGGCAGGGTCACGGTTACGGTCATGAGCAACCTGGGATTCCACAAGGCCATGGGCGAAGCCGGCTGCAAGGTAGACGTTACCGCAGTAGGCGATCGCTATGTTTTGGAAAGCATGCTGAAAACCGGAAGCGCCATCGGCGGCGAGCAGTCCGGACATATTATTTTCCTGAACCACAGCACCACCGGCGACGGAATGCTTTCCGCTTTACAGCTCTTGAAGGCAGTCAAGACCGGCGGCGGAAGCCTGGCTGCGCTGGCAGACCGAATGGAAGTATTCCCCCAGGTTCTGCGGAATGCACGGATAAAGAACGAATATAAGAATACATATATGGAGAATCCCGAAATTCGGGAAGCCATTGAAAGAATCGAAGCTGTGATGGCCGGGGAAGGCCGGGTGCTGATCCGTCCTTCCGGAACAGAGCCCCTGGTTCGGGTCATGATCGAAGGAAAAGACCAGACACAGATCACGGCGTTGGCTGAGGAACTGGCTCAGCTCATTACTGAGAAATTGGCTTAGGAGGCAAGACTATGTGCGGTATCGTAGGCTATATCGGCAGCGATAATGCCAGCGACATTATCATTGACGGTTTGAAAAAGCTGGAGTATAGAGGATACGATTCTGCGGGGATCGCTCTGCAGAAAAACGGACAGATCCTTGTACATAAATACAAAGGGCGGATCGCTAATCTGGAAGCAGCCATCGAGGGAAAGGATCTGTACAGCCACTGCGGCATCGGTCACACCCGTTGGGCTACCCACGGTGCACCCTCTGATGTAAACTCCCATCCTCATACCAATGGGGACGGAAGCATTGCCGTTGTTCACAACGGGATCATCGAAAATTACACCGAACTGAAGGAATGGCTCATTGCTGAACATGGAGTGGAATTCCGGTCCGAGACGGATACGGAAGTCATCGCTCACCTGGTGGGCCTTTACTATGACGGCGACCTGATGGATGCAGTTTATAAGGCTGCGGAAAAGATGCGGGGCGCCTATGCCATCGGTGCCATCTGCAACAAAGAGCCGGACAAAATGGTAGCGGTTCGGAAGGACAGTCCCCTGGTAGTGGGGTTGGGCGAAGGATGCAATTTTATTGCTTCGGATATTCCCGCTCTCCTTCGCTATGTCCGAAAGATCTATCTGATCGAAAACAACGAGACCGTAGTTCTTACTAAGGATGAGGTCAAGATCTATAATGCGGACCGGAAGGAAGTACACCGAGATGTCTTCCACGTTACCTGGGATGCAGATGCCGCGGAAAAAGAAGGCTACGATCACTTTATGATCAAGGAGATCCACGAACAGCCCAAGGGTCTGTACGAAACCCTTCACCGCCGTTTGTTGGAAGATGACAGCATCAAACTGGACGGCATTACCATCACCAAAGAAGAAATCGAAAACCTGGATAAGGTTTATATCGTCGCCTGCGGAACAGCTTATCACGCCGGCCTGATCGGCAAATTCGCCATCGAGCGCTTTGCCAGGATCCCTGTGGAAGTGGAAGTGGCTTCCGAGTTCCGTTACAGGGAACCTCTCATTAACGAAAAGTCTTTGTTTATCGCCATCAGCCAGTCCGGAGAGACCTCCGACACTTTGGCTGCCCTTCGGGAAGCCAAGAGCAAGGGTGCCCGGGTATTGTCTGTGGTAAATGTGGTGGGAAGTTCCGTTGCCAGAGAATCTGACGATGTATTTTACACCTGGGCAGGTCCTGAGATCGCCGTTGCCTCTACGAAGGCTTACACCACCCAGCTGATGTGTATGTACCTGATCGCCCTGCACATGGCAAAGGAAAAGGGTGTTATGAGCCAGGAAGAGTACCTGGGCTATATTCGGGATCTGAAAGAGATTCCCGAAAAGCTGAAGAAGATCCTTCGTTCCGAAAAGGCGATCCACGAGATGGCCAAGGATCTGTACAAAACGGAGCAGGTATTCTTTATCGGCAGAGGAAACGATTCTGCGGTTTCTTATGAGGGCTCTCTGAAGCTGAAGGAGATCTCCTATATCAATTCTTTCGCCATTGCTGCGGGAGAACTGAAGCACGGAACCATCGCTCTGATCGAAAAAGATACTTTGGTCATTTCCCTCGCTGCGCAGGATCATCTCTTTGAAAAGATGCTCTCCAATATTCAGGAAGTAAAGGCCAGAGGCGCCTATGTGGTAGGTCTCGCCAAGGAAGGCAATACGGAGATCGAAAAGCAGGCGGATCGGGTGATCTACATTCCCGAATGCCGGGATGAGCTGACACCTCTTCTGTCCGTGGTTCCTCTCCAGCTGTTGGCTTATTATATTGCAAAGCTGCGGGGCTGCGATATCGACAAGCCCAAGAACCTGGCCAAGTCCGTTACTGTAGAATAATTCGTCCTGAGAGATCGGACGGTCATTTCAGTCTGCCGCCGGTTTTCGGCGGCATTTCTTATAAGGAGTAATTTATGACAACCGCAAATGTAGCACGATGTGCAGAATCTCTGATCCGGGAAACCGAAAAAATCATTATTGGCCGGGATGAGCAGATCCGTCTTATGCTTATGGCCATTTTGGCAGAAGGACACGTTCTTTTGGAAGATCTTCCCGGAAGCGGTAAGACCACTTTGGCAAAGACGCTTTCTTTAGCTCTTGGATGCGATTACAGCCGGATCCAGTTCACTCCGGACCTGCTTCCTTCTGATGTAGTCGGCATGAAGATCTACAACCAGAAAACCGGGGAGTTTCAGTATTTGGAAGGGCCTGTAAAGACCCATATCCTGCTGGCCGATGAGATCAACCGGGCTATCCCCCGTACTCAGGCAGCCTTGCTGGAAGCCATGGAAGAAAAGCAGGTCACCATCGAAGGGGAGACCTCTCCTTTGCCTGCGCCTTTCGTCGTTATGGCTACCCAAAACCCGGTAGAAGGGGAGAGCACCTTCCCTCTGCCCGTAGCACAGATGGACCGCTTCTTTGTCCGGCTGTCCCTGGGCTACCTTTCTGCTCAGGAAGAAGTGGACATGCTCAGCCGGTTGGGCGACGGCATTCCTTTTGAGAAGGTGGAGAAGATCACTTCTCCCGAAGAGATCCGCCAGCTCCAGAAAGAGGTCCAGGAAGTGTTCGTCAGCGATGATGTGAAGGAATACATCGTTGCTCTGACGCAGGCTACCCGTACCCATAAGCTTCTTCGCTTCGGTGTAAGCCCCCGGGCTGCCAGAAGCCTGTTTAAGGGCGGCAAGGCTTATGCCGCCATGGCCGGCCGGGATTTCGTGACTCCCGATGACATTCAGAAGATCGCCTTTGCGGTCCTGACGCACCGGATCTCCCTTCAGAGTGAGGCTCTGTTCTCCGGACATACCCCGGAACAGGTCATCGCAGACATTTTGGCAGAGATCCCCGTACCTCCCGCAAAAGAGGATATGTTCCATGTCCGTTGAGCAAACTTTCTCCAGTATTTTTTCAGGCAAATGGATATTCTTTGCCTTTCTTGCAGGATCCCTGATCGCGGCCTACAACGATTATTTCGCGTTGGCTGCGATTTTGATGTTCCTTTTTTTGCTGTACTTTTTTTCCTGGCTTTGGGGGAAAATGTCCCTCCGCAAAGTAAGTGTAAAAGTTTCCGCAGAGAAAACCCGGGCTTTCCCCGGGGGAACCTTCCCGGTTTCCTGGCATGTGGAAAATGATAAATTTCTTCCTTTGATTTGGCTGGACGTTCTTCATCTGCGTCCGAAACGGGACTGTGCGGTTCCCGACGAGACCTTCTCCCGGGGCGCCCGGCAATTCCCCGGGGAAATCGAGCAAAAGGCCATCTTCGGCCGGAAGTTTGCCTGGATCTTATCCTGGCAAAGGCTGGATTGGTCTATGGAATATCTGGCCCGGGCCCGGGGGATCTGCAGTCTGGAAAACCTGACATTGGTCTCCGGTGACGGCTTTGGTCTTACGGTTCGGGAAAAAACCTTGCGATTGAGCTCTCCCGTGAAGTTGGTGGTATATCCCCGGATCATTCCCGTGGATCTTCGGCCCTTCCTTCGTCCTCTTTATGACTGTGCCGGAGGCGGTGCCGGTTATTTTGAAGACCGTACTCTGCTGAAAAACAGTCGGGATTATTTGCCCGGTGACAGCTTTAAGTCCATCAATTGGAGAATGGCTGCCAAGTCTCAAAAACTCCAGTCCAATGTTTACGAAAAGATCCTTCCCCGGGCAGCCTTTTTCGTTTTGGATGCAGAGTCCTTTAAAAAGGGAACGGATCCGGAATTCGAGGAGATCCTGGAAGTTTTGGCTTCTTTGATCCTGCGGCTTCAGGATCAGCAGATGAACTGCGGATTGACTCTTCCCGGAAATCCCGGCTCTCTGCACATTCCTTCCTGCAAAAACTCCGGAAATATCCTGGCAGATCTTGCAGGGATCGAGCGTCCTGTAGAAAAAAAGAAAAAGAAAATGGGAAAAATGACCTCCGAGGATGCCCTGGAGGATGAACAGATCCTGCTGGAAAAAGAGGAAGAGGAGATCCCTCTGCTTTTCCCTGTTTCCGAGATCCTTTCCTATCGGGATTTGTTAGGACAGGTATATATTGCGGCGCGGGATCCGGAATCTGTGACCTGCCGCCAGTTAGTAGCAGCCTTCGGTGAGGATAAAGTTCGCTACATTTTCTGCGAGAATCCCCAGGGGATCCATGCGGATCACTCTATGACCCTGGAACAGATTCGAAAGGGGGCGGAAGAATGAGAAATTTCACTGCCCATTTTGTAAGTGTCTCCTCCATTTGGTGCTGCACGGCGATCCTTTATACCCTTTTCCTTGTGGGAACCCACGGCCAGCATACCGAGGCCTACATTGATTTTTATCCCTGGGTGGCCCTTGCCTTACTGTTTTATGTGGTCGATGTGCTTTTGCTTCGACGGGGACTTTCGGAGAACCTTTTTGTCGGGCTCAATGTGGCAATGATCGCGTTTCTTGTGGCCTTTGGAAGTCTGTTCCTTGCTCACGGGGCAAGCTTTATGGGAAGTGTTGCCGCCGGTGTATTCCTTTTGGTTCCCGGCGTTATGGCCTTTTTCTTGAGCCGAAAGCCCCTTTCTCCCAACACGGTGCTGAACTTCCTGGAAGGTGCCATCGTCCTCTTTATCGTTTATGTATTTATGGAAGAGAGCGCGGCAGGTTCCGGGAATTACTTCAATATTCCTTTGATCGCTGCGCTGGTTTTGGCTTTTGTCAGCATCATTCTTATGCGGACGGTTTCCGGAAACCGAAGCAAGGTGCAGGGAAGCCGGCTGACCGGCGGGCTCATGATGGCTGCCATCTTTGTGGTGATCCTTTTGATCTCCGTAGGCGGGCTGATGCTTTTCTCCGGCGGGATCCGTACAGCCCTGTCCGGGGTGCTTTCCGGCCTTACGTCTTTGGGCCTTGCCATTGCCGGCCTTTTCCTTAAGCTCATGGAATTCCTGGCGCAATTTGCCTCGGAGGAAGAGGCCCTTCCTCCGGAAATGGAGCCCACTATGGGCAGCCCTGACGGGGAAATGGATGCCTTTGCCCAGATGGATTGGGGCAATGTGCCTTTGATCCTTATCGGGGTCATTATCGCTGCGGTGGTCGTGGGCATTGCTGTCTGGATGCGGAAAAATAAAGGACAAAAACTTCCGGCTCAGGCCGTCGTAAAGGGAAGTCCGGAAAAGCGGGCTTTCATTCGGAACCGTCTTTGGGATCGGATCGTCCAATGGATAAGAGCCCTTCGGCAGAAGCTTATTTTTACCTGGCATAAATTTATCTATCGGAATACGGTTCCCGGGATCCTTCTCCGGGCGGAAGCCTGTGGTATGAGAAGAAAGGTCCGCAGAGAAAAGGGCGAATCCGGAAGCCATTACATCCGTAGACTTGTGCAGGGAATGGATGAAAAGATCTGTTCTCAGGAAGACCGGATCCTTGCAGAGGAGTTTTGCGGTTTGCTGGACCGCTTTTTCTACAGCGGGAAAGATCCTTCTGCAGATGAAAAAATGCTTCGCCGGATGAAAAAGATATTTCGGTAATGAATTCCTTAGGAATTTATGGTAAAATTATTATGTATGCTCAGGGGTATTACGAAAAGGGGGATTAAAATGAAAAAACGATGGATCCTTGCACTGGGTCTTTGCCTGGTAATGGCCTTATTTGCATTTGGATGCGGCGCAGGGGATCATGCCGCAGATCCGAAAGAGGAAGTTCTTCAGCAGGATCCTGCTGCGGACCAGGAATCGGAACCTCCCGCGGTTCCGGAAACACCTGTGGATCAGCCGGAAGCACAGATCCCTTCGTCCTATACGGAAAAGGTTATTCTTTACTACGCCAATGACGAGTATATTGAAACCGGTCGTTCCGACCTGCCCCGACTGCTGCCCTTTGAGACAGAGATCGAATACACTTCAGAAGAAGGCCCTCTGATGGCCATGTTAGAGGCTTTGAAGGAAGTTCCCGCCGGTGCAGAAGGACTGTCTACTGTGATTTCGAAGGATATCACTTTCCTGGATGCCCGCATGGGTTGGGAAAATGACGAGATCGTTTATACGGAAAACGGCGAACCTGACGGAAGCCAAATGGTGGTTTTCGTGGATGTGGCTGCGGAAGGCCTGGGCGGCGGATCTCTGACAGAAGAGCTGTTTATTGATCAAATCGTGGAAACGATCTTTGCTGAACAGGGGAATAATGGAGGCTTTATTGCCGGTCAGTATGGGACGCCCTATGGAGTCCAGTTCCTCGTAAACGGCGAGAAAGTGGAAAGTCTCATGGGTCACTTCGGCGCCATGGAGCCTTTTGAAAGTACTTTAAATTAAGGAACCGATCCGGAGCCTCGGCTCCGTTGTAATAGAGATCCTGAAAAGGAGGAACCTATGTTAAAAGATAATAAGGCCTTTTTCCGTGGCTGCCTGATGGGCGGCGCCATCGGCGATGCCATGGGATATACCCGGGACTATATGAGTGCGGATCAGGTGGTGGATCGTTACGGCCGTCAGGGGCTTTGCGATCTGCAAAGAAATTCTTCCAGCCATCTGGCTCTCATTTCCGATACCACCCAGCTCACCTGCTTCACGGTAGATGGTCTTCTTTGGGCGGATACCCGGGCCAAGAAAAAGGGCATTTACGGTTACATACCCTGCCTCTTCTACTCCTATCAGAAGTGGCTTTATACCCAGACCGGAAGTCTGGCAGATAAATCCTATGAATTTATCCTTCGGGGAGAGATCCTCCAGTGGGAGGAACTCTTTGCAAGAAGATCCCCCGGATCCACCTGCGTTTCCGCTCTGTCTGCCTGCATCAACAGCAAGTACGGCACTATGAAAAAGCGGATCAACAGCAGCAAAGGCTGCGGTGGGGTCATGCGTGCGGCTCCCGTAGGCATGTACTTCTGGAAAGAGCCCGCCAAAGCTTTCCGGTTCGGCTGTGAAAGCGCAGCCATTACCCATGGCCATGCCAATGCGATCCTGCCCGCAGGATTCTTCGCCTGTCTGATCTCCCACATTATTCAGGGCAAGGAACTTCCCCATGCGGTGGATTCCGCTATGGAAGAGCTGAAGCTTTATCCGGACCATGAAGAGACCTTGGAAGTTTTGGAGCGGGCGGTTGCTTTGAGCAAGGAAGAGGGCAATGAAGAGGAAATGCTGCGGTCCCTTGGTCAGGCCACCGTTGGCCACGAAGCCATTGCCATGGCGGTATTTTGTGCCCTGCGCCATTCCGACGACTTCCGGCAGGCCATTACCTTAGCGGCCAGCCACGGCGGAAATGCCAGCGTATCTGCCGGTATTTGCGGAAATATTTTGGGTGCCTATCTGGGAAGCCTTGAGATCCCCTTTGTATGGCTGCGGGATATTGAACTTTCCGAACTGTTTATTGTGGGTGCAGATCGCCTGTTGGCGGCCACCAGAACTTCCGAAGAGGAGATCGATGAAGATGAGTGAGATCAGAGATATTAAATTAGCCCCTTCCGGACACCAGAAAATCGAATGGGTCCGAAATAATATGCCCCTTCTGCGGGATTTGGAAGAAGAGTTCCGCAAGACCCGGCCTTTTGAAGGCGTAAAAGTTTCCCTTTCTGTGCATCTGGAAGCAAAGACTGCATATCTTTGTAAGGTCCTGGCTGCAGGCGGCGCCCAGATGGCCGTTACCGGAAGCAACGTTCTTTCCACCCGGGATGACATTGCAGCAGCCCTTGTAGAAGATGGCATGGAAGTGTTCGCTTTCTACAATGCCACCAAGGAAGAATATTTCCGTCACATTGAAATGACTCTGGAGCAGAAATCCAACATCATCATCGATGACGGCGGTGACCTGACCTCCATGCTCCATAAGGAACGCCAGGATTTGGCGGAGGAAGTTTGGGGCGGATGCGAAGAGACCACCACCGGTATTATTCGCTTGAAAGCTATGGAGAGAGAAGGGGTTTTGAAATACCCCATGGTTGCGGTAAACGATGCGCAGTGCAAGCATCTTTTCGATAATCGTTACGGAACCGGTCAGTCCGTTTGGGACAGCATTATGCGGAGCACCAACCTGATCGTTGCCGGCAAGGTCGTAGTTGTCGCCGGTTACGGCTGGTGCGGCAAGGGCATTGCCCTCCGGGCGAAGGCTCTGGGTGCCAGAGTGATCGTTACGGAGATCGATCCTGTAGCTGCTATGGAAGCGGTTATGGACGGTCACGAAGTTATGACCATGATGGACGCTTCTCCCCGGGGAGACATCTTTGTCACCGCTACCGGATGCGAAAAAGTCATCACTCCCGAACACATGGCGGTCATGAAAAACCGGGCCATCCTTGCCAACGCAGGACACTTCAATGTAGAGATCGATATGCCTGCACTGGAAAAGATCGCAGTGGAAAAGATCGAACAGCGGGCCAATATCATGGGCTATGTGCTGCCTCAGGGCAATATGGTCTGTGTCATGGCAGAAGGCCGGCTGACCAATATTGCAGCAGGGGACGGTCACCCCGCCGAGATCATGGATCTCAGCTTTGCGGTACAGGCACTGTCCGCTTTGTTCCTGGTACAGAACCGGGGCAAGCTGGAAAACAAGGTCATCGATGTATCTTCGGAGATCGACGATATGATCTCCCGGAGAAAGCTGGCAGCCTGGGGGATCACCATCGATACCCTGACTCCGGAACAGAAAGCTTACCTCAGTGCCTGGGATATTGAAGAATAAAAAAGAAATTGGCGGCGAAACTAATGACTGGTAAGGATAAATCTTCCAGTCATTATGCTTATAATAAATATTGCGTAAAAATATGGTGCAATGCGTTATTTTGCTTGAAGTTTCAATGCGTAAAAGCTATAATGAATGAAAATCAGAAGCTTATATATAAGATGTAAGATTCTTAACGACTTTTTAATGAGTTTGAAGGAGGATACAGCACATGAGCAAGCTGACCGCCCGGGAACGTCTTTTGGTTCTCTTTGACGAAGGAAGCTTTGTGGAAAACGATGTGTATATGACTCAAAGAAATTTGGGTGAAAATGCAGTCCCCGGTGATGGAGTGGTTACTGGTTATGGAACCATCGATGGCCGCCTGGTTTTTGCATTTGCACAGGATAGTTCCGTACAGGGAGGCGCCTGGGGTGAGATCCATGGCGAAAAAATTTCCAGAATGCAGACCCGCGCATTAAAAGATGGTGCTCCCATTATCGGTATCTTTGATTCTACCGGTGTTCGGATCCCGGAAGGCGCAGCCGGTCTTTCCGGTCTGGGCAAGGCTCTCCGCAATGTGACTTTGGCTTCCGGCGTGATCCCGCAGATCGCCATTGTCATGGGTCCTTGCGTAGGCGGTGCCGCATACCTTCCTCCTTTGATGGATTATACAATTATGGTGGATCAGCAGAGCCACATGTTCATGAGCGGCCCTCAGGTCGTAAAGGCCGTATCCGGTAAGGATGTGTCTCTGGAAGAGTTGGGCGGCGCAGAAACCCACAGCACCGTCAGCGGCTGTGCTCATTATGCCGCAGCCAACGAAGAAGATGCTCTTGCTCATGCCCGTGAAGTTCTCAGCTATCTGCCCTCCCACAACCTGGAAGGTGCTCCCGTTATCTTCAGCGAAGACGATGTAAACCGTCAGCTGGTGGAATGGAGCGAAATCGTCCCCGAAAATCCCGAAGCCCCTTACGATATGTACGACTTTATCAGACTTTTGGTCGATAACGACAGCGACTATTTAGATGTAATGGCCGGCTTCGCCCCCAATATCATCACCTGCTTCGTTCGCCTGGAAGGCCACGTCGTCGGTGTGATCGCCAATCAGCCTCAGTACCTGGGCGGCTACCTGGACAGCGATGCCTGCAGCAAAGCAGCCCGCTTTATCCGAACCTGTGATATGTTCAACATTCCCCTCCTGACCCTGGTGGATGTTCCCGGATTTGCTCCCGATGCATCCCAGGAAAGAGGCGGACTGATCCGTCAGGGAAGCAAGATGGTTTATGCTTACGCAGAAGCAACCGTACCCAAGCTGACCCTGATCCTGAGAAAAGCCTACGGAAGTGCTTACACCTGCATGGCCTCCAAGGACATGGGCGCCGATATCGTTTTGGCCTGGCATGGTGCTCAGGTTTCCGTAATGGCTCCTCAAAGTGCCGCAGTCATCCTCTATCGGGATGAGATCGCAGCTGCTGCAGATCCTGCCGCAGCCAGAGAAGAGTTTGCCGCCGCTTACGCAGCCAACTACGCAGATGCCATTCGTGCCGCAGAAATGGGTTATGTAGATGACCTGATCGATCCTGCCGCCACCAGACAGAGGGTGATCCGCTGCTTCGATACCATGGCTTCCAAGAGAGATTCTCTGCCCGCGAAGAAGCACGGCAACATTCCTCTGTAGCCGGAAGTGAGGTGTAGATAAATGCAAGAAGCCACACTTATGGATCTCTTTGCCAATCCGGATACCATCCATAGCCTGACCACCGGCGAAAAGCTGATGGGAAGTTTGGTAACCACCGGAATGGGCATGGGTATCACCTTCGGGATCCTGGTCATTCTTTGCCTGATCATTATACTGATGACAAAGATCCTGGGAACCGCTTCCAAGAAAGTAAAGAAGGAAGAGCCCGTCGCTGCAGCCGCTCCTGTGCAGGCAGCTCCTGCAGCTCCCGAACCGGAAGAAGACCTGATGAATGACGAAGAGCTGGTTGCTGTAATAACGGCCGCCATTATGGCCGCACAGGGACCCGGAAAGCAGAATAACCTGTATATCCGAAAGATCCGGAGAACCTCGGACGATACTCCTTCCTGGAGCCGGGCCGGTAATAAAGACTCTTTCAGCAGCAGATTTTAGGAGGATAGATTAAAATGAAGAAATACAGAATCACCGTAAACGGAACTTCCTATGAAGTAGAAGTGGAAGAACTGGGCGCATCCTATGCACCTACCCCCGCAGCTCCTGCACCTGCAGCAAGACCCGCAGCTCCCAAGGCTGCCCCTGCACCTGTCGCTGCACCTGCTCCTGCAGCTCCCGCCGCAGCTCCTTCTGCCGGCGCTTCCGTTGTTTCTGCTCCTATGCCCGGCAATATTCTGGACATCAAAGTCAAGGCCGGCGACAGCGTAAAGAAGGGCGATGTTCTGCTGATCCTGGAAGCCATGAAGATGGAAAATGAGATCATGGCTGCCACTGACGGCGTTGTAGATGCAGTTCTGACTTCCAAGGGTGCCGTTGTTGAATCCGGTGCTCCTCTGATTTCCATGAAGTAAGGAGACCGAAATGTTTCTTGATACACTTACCGATCTGGTCGGTACCATGGGAATCGCCAACATGGATCCGCGAAGCGCGATCATGATCGTGGTTTCCCTTGTGTTCCTGTACCTGGCCATCGGCAAAGGCTTTGAGCCCTTGCTGCTTGTGCCCATCGCCTTCGGTATGCTTTTGACCAACCTGCCTCTTTCCGGTATCTTCGACAGTACCACCGAGCCTATGGGCCTGATGTATTACTTCTATAAACTCAGTCGATGGGGCATTTTGCCGCCGCTGATTTTTATGGGCGTAGGTGCAATGACGGACTTCGGTCCCCTCATCGCAAACCCCAAATCCCTTCTGTTAGGGGCTGCCGCACAGTTCGGCATCTTCTTCAGCTTTATCGGCGCAGTTGTCTTCTGCGGCTTTGATGCCCAGGAAGCAGCCTCCATCGGTATTATCGGCGGTGCCGACGGTCCTACCGCCATCTATCTGACAACGAAACTTGCACCTCACTTGCTGGGTGCCATCGCCGTAGCGGCGTACTCCTACATGGCTCTGGTTCCGGTCATTCAGCCTCCTATTATGAAGGCTCTGACCACCAAGAAGGAGCGGGAAGTCAGAATGGATCAGCTCCGCCCCGTCAGCAAGAGAGAAAAGATCATTTTCCCCATCATGGTAACCGCAGTTGTTGTTCTGATCCTGCCCAGCGCCGCACCTCTTATCGGTATGCTGATGCTTGGCAACCTGTTCAGAGAAAGCGGCCGGACCACCAGACTGTCCGATACCGCAGCCAACGCTTTGGTCAACATCGTAACCATCATGCTGGGTCTTGCAGTCGGTGCCTCCGCACAGGGTCCCTCCTTCCTGGTTTGGGATACTATCCAGATCCTGATCCTGGGCGTTTTGGCCTTCATGGTCGGTACCGCAGCCGGTGTTCTTATCGGTAAGCTCATGTACCTGATTACCGGAGGAAAGATCAATCCTCTTATCGGATCTGCCGGCGTTTCCGCAGTTCCCATGGCCGCCCGTGTTTCTCAGAAAGTCGGCCAGGAATGTCTTCCCGGAAACTATCTGCTCATGCATGCCATGGGTCCTAATGTAGCCGGTGTTATCGGTTCTGCGGTAGCCGCAGGCGTAATGCTGAGCATGTTCGGCGGATACTAATTCTTCGTATTTATCGACCCGCTTCTTATTTCGCTGGAAATGAGGAGCGGGTTGTTGTATAATGAGGGAAAAATTACACAAAAACCGTAAAAGGAGCTTTTCATTATGCTTTTAGGATTTGATGTAGGGAATACCAATATTGTTCTTGGCGTATTTAAAGATGGCGTGCTGATCCAAAACTGGAGAATGCAGACGGACCAAACCAAGAGTGCCGATGAGTACGGCATGCTTATCAGCCAGCTGTTCCAGCACGAAGGGCTGGATATTAAAGATGTAGATGATGTGATCATCTCTACCGTAGTTCCCCCTGTCCTGTATACCCTGCAGCATCTTTCCATTAAATATTTCAACCGTCGGGCTATCGTTGTCGGCCCTGGGATCCGAACCGGTCTTTCCATTAAATACGATAACCCTAAACAAGTGGGTGCTGACCGGATCGTGAATGCAGTGGCTGCCTTTGAAAAGTATGGCGGCCCCCTGATCATTATCGACTTCGGTACCGCTACCACCTTCTGTGCCATTTCCGATAAAATGGAATACTTCGGCGGTGCCATTGCTCCGGGCTTGAAGATTTCCTCTGATGCCCTGTTCGAAAAGACGGCTAAGCTTCCCCATGTCGAATTGGAAGATCCCGGCCGGGTCATTTGCCGCAATACCAGCGAAAGCATGCAGGCCGGATTGGTTTACGGCCATATGGGTATTGTGGAATACATCGTTCGCAAGATGAAAAAGGAACTCATGGACGAATGCCGCTGTGCAAAGGATCCCATCGTAGTTGCTACCGGCGGTCTTGCCACCCTGATCGAAAGCGGACTGGACTGCATTGATCATGTAGACAAAATGCTGACCCTGGAAGGGCTTCAGCTGATTTATGAAAGGAACGAGGCTCTTCATCACGCAGCCCGTCAGGATTGATCCTTATGTACCAAATCGGTTCTTTAAAACTTGAGAATCCGTTCCTGCTTGCACCTATGGCAGGAATCACAGACAGCGCCTTTCGCCGGCTTTGCCGGGAGCAGGGCGCTGCCTTGGTTTATTCGGAAATGATCAGCTGCAAAGGCCTTTGCTATAAGAGCGGCAATACGGAAAGCCTATTGGCGATTTACGAAGAAGAAAAGCCGGTAGCTTATCAGCTTTTCGGTTCGGGGCCGGAGTTTCTTTTCCGGGCTGCAGAAATGTTAGCGGAGAAGGATCATGCCATGGTGGACATCAACATGGGCTGTCCTGTGGCAAAGGTCGTTAAGGATGGTTCCGGTTCTGCCTTGCTCAATACGCCGGAGATTGCAGCGGAGCTTGTGAAGGCGGTGGTGTCTGCGGAAGCCAAACGGGCGGAAGAGAAGGGCTGTGAGCCCAGACCTGTGACCGTCAAGTGCCGTAAGGGCTGGGACGATACCCCCTGGGATTTCCCCGGCTTTCTGCGCCGGATGGAGGATGCGGGAGCTTCGGCCATCGCGATCCACGGCCGTACCCGGGAACAATTCTACAGCGGCACGGCGGATTGGGAAGCCATTGCTGCTGCAAAGGATGTGGTCTCTCTTCCGGTTATCGGGAGCGGCGATATTTTCTCCGGTGAGGATGCCCTTCGCATGATGAAAGAGACCGGATGTGAATTTGTCATGATGGGCAGAGGCGCTTTGGGGAACCCCTGGATCTTCCGGGATGCGAAAGCTTTGCTTTCCGGAGATGCGCTCCCCCCGGAACTCGCTGCTGAGGAGCGGTATACTATGATCCGCCGCCATATGGAACTCCTTATGGAGCGCAAGAGGGAACGTGTAGCCGTATGTGAAATGCGGAAACACATCGGGTGGTACATAAAAGGCCTTCCCCGGGCTGCAGAAATCCGCAAACGTGTTAATGAAATGTTAACGTTTACAGAGTTAATTTCTTTCCTTGAAAATTCTATCATGTAAAATCAACGGTGTTAAGCGATATTAGTAATGATAACTAAAATCGTATATTAACACCTTTTTTATATAAAAGCCTTGATTTCCGAAAAATAGTGTATTATACTACTCGAAGAATGATTCTCAGAATGGCGGCGAGTGTAAAGATTCGCCAAACTCCGGGCGAAGCGCAAGTAAATTGCAGCCGCCGTATTTAACAAAGAGGTGTGAAGAACAATGAAAACTCCTAAAGAATTTTTAACTGAAAAAGTACTCCTGCAGGTTTTCAAGTATCTGGAAACCAACCCCGAAGAAAACATGCCCAAGCTCCTCGAACTGGTTGACAAGCTGGACTTCGGCGGCGACATCGCTCCCCAGAGAGCCATGATCCGGAGAGTTCTCTCCGATCCCGAAAACGTATGGTACAAGTTCATCCGTGACCTGTGGACCAAGCTGGATCCCGAAGTATGGAAGACCTTCTTCCAGAACTTCGTAATCAACGCAACTGCAGTTGGTTTCTCTCAGCAGAACAGAAACAAGGAAAAGTACGACTGCAACATTCCCTGGGCTATCCTGCTGGATCCCACTTCCGCATGCAACCTGAGATGCACCGGCTGCTGGGCTGCTGAATATGGTCACACCCAGAGCATGAGCTTCGAAACCCTGGACAGCATCATCACTCAGGGTAAGGCTCTCGGTACTTATGTATACCTGTACACCGGCGGTGAACCCCTGGTACGTAAGGATGATATCATCAAGCTTTGCGAAAAGCACCCTGACTGCCAGTTCCTCGCATTCACCAACGCAACCCTCATCGACGAAAAGTTTGCTGATGAAATGCTGCGCGTAAAGAACTTCATGCCCGCAATGAGCATCGAAGGTTGGGAAGCTGAAAACGACGCTCGTCGTGGCGCAGGCGTATACCAGAAGGTTCTCCGCGCAATGGACATCCTGAAGGAAAGAAAGCTGCCCTTCGGCGTATCCATCTGCTACACCAGCAAGAACGCAGAAGTTGTTGGCAGTGAAGAATTCATCGACTTCCTGATCGAAAAGGGCGCACTGTTTGCATGGCTGTTCACCTACATGCCCGTTGGCGTAGATGCAGCTCCCGAACTGCTGGCTACCGCTGAACAGAGAGAATTCATGTATCACCAGGTTCGTGATTTCCGTACCAGAAAGCCCATCTTCTTCATGGACTTCTTCAATGACGGCGAATACGTAAACGGCTGCATCGCTGGCGGTCGTTCCTACCTGCACATCAACTCCGCAGGCGACATCGAACCCTGCGCATTCATCCACTACTCCGACAGTAACGTTTATGATCACACTCTGCTGGAAGCTTACCAGAGACCCATGTTCATGGCATATCGTCGGAACCAGCCCTTCAACGACAACAAGCTGCGTGTATGCCCCCTGCTGGATAACCCCGGCAGACTGGCCGCAATGGTTGACGAAGCAGGCGCTCACTCCACCGACATCCTCAATCCCGAAGATGTACATGATCTGGCAGCCAAGACTGTTGAAGTTGCCGAAAAGTGGGCTCCCGTTGCAGATCGTCTGTGGAAGGAAAACAGAGAAGCAAGAGCAAGAGGCGAATTCCACAAGTAAGAATTGCGCGTAAAGCAAAAGCTTTCAAACTCAATCATGATCAAAACCCCGGTGAAATCGCTCATCGGGGTTTTGTGTTGTTTTCATAAAGATTTCTTATGCAGGCTTGACTTTTATAAGGAATATAATATAATGAAAGGAATTACAATTTTTTTCAGAATTGATTGTCAACTTAGTTGTACTCGAGCAAATTGAAGCAACCCTTTCAATTTACTGTGCAAACATTATTCAATCGTGAAAGGAGATTGAGTCATGAAGAAGTTTGTTTACGCATTCCAGGAAGGCAATGGTGGCATGCGGGAACTGTTAGGCGGCAAAGGTGCAAATCTTGCAGAAATGACAAGCCTGGGAATGCCTGTCCCCCAGGGCTTTACCATTACCACCGAAGCCTGTACCCAGTATTACGAAGATGGTGAGACCATCAGTGAAGAGATCAAGCAGGAAGTTCTGACCCATATCGCAGAACTGGAAAAGGAAACCGGAAAGAAGTTTGGTGACCTGAAAAATCCTTTGCTGGTATCCGTTCGTTCCGGTGCCCGGGCCTCTATGCCTGGTATGATGGACACCATTCTGAATCTGGGCCTCAACGATGAGGTTACTGCCAGCTTCGCAGAGAAGACCGGCAATCCTCGCTTCGCCTATGACTCTTATCGTCGCTTTATTCAGATGTACTCTGACGTTGTTATGGAAGTTGGTAAGCACTATTTTGAAAAGCTTATCGATGACATGAAGGCCGCCAGAGGCGTTACTCACGATACGGAACTGTCTGCGGAAGATCTGAAGGCTCTTGCCGACCAGTTCAAAGCCGAATACAAAGCCAAGGTTGGAGCAGACTTCCCCTCCGACCCCATCGAACAGCTCTTCGGCGCCATTAAGGCCGTATTCCGTTCCTGGAACAATCCCAGAGCTATTTACTATCGCCGGATGAATGATATTCCTTCTTCCTGGGGTACTGCTGTAAATGTACAGTCCATGGTATTCGGCAATATGGGCGATACCTCCGGTACCGGCGTAGCCTTCTCCAGAAACCCCGCCACCGGCGAACGCAAGCTGTATGGTGAGTTCCTGATGAATGCTCAGGGCGAAGATGTTGTTGCCGGCGTTCGGACGCCCCACACCATCGATGTATTAAAGGAGATCAATCCCGCAGTTTACGATCAGTTCGTTCGGATCGTTAAGAAGCTGGAAGAACATTATAGAGATATGCAGGACATGGAATTTACCATTGAAGAAGGTAAACTCTATATGCTGCAGACCCGAAATGGTAAGAGAACGGCAGATGCTGCTCTGAAGATCGCCTGTGATTTGGTTGATGAAGGCATGATCACCAGGGAAGAAGCCGTTGCCATGATCGAGCCCAAGCAGCTGGATGCTCTGCTTCATCCTCAGTTTGATGCAGCAGCTTTGAAAGCCGCAGAACCCATCGGTGAAGCGCTTCCCGCATCTCCCGGTGCAGCTGCCGGCCAGGTGGTCTTTACTGCAGAAGATGCTGCCGCCTGGGGCAAGGCCGGAAAGAAGGTCATCCTGGTTCGTTTGGAAACCTCTCCCGAAGATATTGAAGGCATGAACTATGCACAGGGCATTCTGACCGTTCGCGGCGGTATGACCTCTCACGCTGCCGTAGTTGCCAGAGGCATGGGTACCTGCTGCGTATCCGGCTGCGGCGCTATCACCATCAGCGAAGAAGATAAGGTCTTCACGTTAGGCGGCAAGACCTTCCATGAAGGAGACTGGATCTCTTTGGACGGCTCTACCGGAAGAATCTACGGCGAAGCCATTCCTACGGTAGAAGCTACCATCGCCGGTGACTTTGACCGGATCATGACCTGGGCTGACGAATTCCGCCGCCTTCAGGTTCGTACCAACGCAGACACGCCCAGAGACGCCATCCAGGCCCGGAAGTTCGGTGCCCAGGGTATCGGCCTTTGCCGGACGGAGCATATGTTCTTTGAAGGAAGCCGTATTGCGGCTATGAGAGAAATGATCGTCTCCAAGACTGTGGAACAGAGGGAGGCTGCGCTGGCTAAGTTGCTCCCCATGCAGAGAGGCGACTTTGAAGGGATCTACGAAGCCATGGAAGGCAACCCCGTAACCATTCGGTTCCTGGATCCTCCT
>SVCV01000108.1 GCA_015058185.1 Clostridiales bacterium
TGCCCTGTACAATACCGCCGGTCTTTTCCAAAAGATCCGGATCGGTCACTTTTACCACCATATTTTTAACATCGGAGATCCTTCTGCGGTTTACTTTCGCGATGTCGATCTCAAACTGTTCAATGGTGTCGCCCTCCAGGGTGCAGAGGATATAGGCCTTTCCTTCTTTTGCAGTACCAATGGGGATCGGCTCCGGATAAAAGGGATTTTCCGCAGGATCCGTCATGGTTCCGAAGATCCCCTTCGCTGTATTGATGGTCATCTCCCCGATGGGTTCGTCCGCCTCATAAAATACCCCCCGGATCTCACCAGGATCTCCGGCCTCTCCCTGCTTTACGGATTCCACACTGGAACGCAGGAGAACGCCCTTCTCTACCGTTAAGATATCCGAAGTGTCCGGATCGGTAATGGCATGACCCAAAGCACCAAAACCGCCGGAGGAAGGATCATAGTAGGTTAAGGTTCCAAGCCCTGCCGTTCGGTCCCGGACCCAAACTCCGATTTTAAAACGTCCATCGGCGGCAGCCTTCACCGGAGTAATGCTCACGGTGAGCATTTGGTCGCCGCGCTTAACGGTCATTTTTACCCGTTTATGGCGGGCATTCACGGCTTTCTGAACTTCTTCCGGACTATTGACGGAAAGTCCGTCTATTTCGAGAATACGGTCTCCTAACTGCAATCCGGCATCCAGTCCCGGGTTGATCCTGTCTCCGTCCTCCGTTTCGATCTCTTCCAAACCAACCACCAAAACTCCGCTTACATCCATTTTTACGCCGACAGACTGACCGCCGACCACCAGCCGGGTTTCCGCCAGAACCGATAAAGCCGCATCCTCAGCCTCTTCCTGTCCCATTTGACAAGCCGCCAGGAAGGTTCCTGCAAAAAGGAGCCCGGCCACAAGGAGGATCGCCAAAAATTTTCTTCGTTCAAATTTCTGCATGGCACCAGCTCCTCCTTAACTGCTGAAATCCTGAAGAAGCTCTTCTAAACCAGCCTGTGACTGAATTTCCAGCCCGTCGGAGAAAAGCTTCTGATCCGTTTCGCTCAGCAATGAGAATGGGATCTCTGTATTCCAGTAAAGGGTCTCTTTTCCCGCCCGATCCACACAGTATACCTGTATGACACCGTTGACTTCCTTGATCAGATAATACTTCAGTTGACTTTCCGGATCTTCCGGATCTCCTGCAGTATTTTCTTCTGAGGTGGAGGAAGAGTCCGCAGCAGAGGCCTTCTTTGCCTCCTCGAGAGCCGCCTGTGCCCGGATCACCTCATCGGGAAGGATCCGTTCCTGACTGTGAATAAAAGGATCTCCGTCATCCGCAGGAGTCACTTCCATTACCGCCTGATTTTCCAGATCATCACCGGGAAGCTGTGTCAGGTCTTCCATGTCACGATTGGCCCAATAACCGAAAGCAAAAATACCGACAATAACGAAATAAAACCATTTTCTCTGCCAGAAAGGCTTTTTTCGCACAAACATAATATCACCTCGTAGCTTTTTTTCGCTGTACACTTTGCTTACCCGTAGTTTCGTCAAAGTGAAGAGGTTTTATGCAGCACAGCTTAAACAAGGAGCTTTTCCGTCGATCTCAGGCAGCTGACCCGAATGTGATCTTTTAAATTTTCAAAGGTCTTTTTTCCGATCCCGTTTACGTTCATCAGATCTTCGGCTTTTCCAAAAGGTCCGTTTTCCGTGCGGTATTCGATAATGGCAGCGGCAGTAGCCGGCCCCACCCCATTGAGGGTTTGCAGGGCCGCACTATTGGCGGTATTGATATTCACCTTACCGGTGATCGTTCCGCCTCCCGTAAGCATCATTTGCTCCGCTTCTTCTTTTGTAGGAATGTAGATCTTTTCCCCGTCGTGGATGGGTGCAGCAAGATTGATATTGCGGATATCCGCATCTTCCGTTAACCCGCCAGCGGCATCCACAGCCTCATAGACCCGGCTTCCCTCGGGAAGTTCCAGCACCCCCGGAAAGATCACCGCTCCGCCTACATCAACGACTAAGAGAACCGGTTCTTCCGGGATCACAGGCACTTCTGACAATGTCACATCCTCTTCGATCCGGATCTCCGGCTCCCGGTTTGAAAAATCCGTTTGCGGTTCGGCAAAAAAGTAGATCCCGCAGGAAACGGCCAACAGGATCCCTCCCGCAAGGATCTTCCATTTCACCCCTGATTTTTGTTCTTTTTTCTCCATAAAATCCCCTCCTGAATGACTCTTATTATAGTCCGGCTGTTGAAATATGTCAATTTATGGAAGGTATTTATTTCCAGTTTCAGTCATAAAAAAATCAACGGCAGAAACACTGCCGCTGATCTTCTTCGCATATGGTAAGTACACCCTTTTAATTTTTATCAGACCGGAAAAGGTCCTTCATTGCTTCCGCAAAACTTTTCCGTTTTGCATATCCTTCGGTTCCGGCTCCGTCATCGAACATATCCAAAGCTTCCTTCTGCTTCTTGGAGAGCTTTGTAGGAACTTCCAGGATCACCTTAACATACAGGTCGCCGTTCTTTGCGGAACGAAGACTCTTGATGCCCTTGCCCTTAAGACGGAATACGGTATCCGGCTGGGTTCCTGCGGGGATCTTGTAGGATACCTTTTCCTTCAAAGTAGGAACTACGATCTCGTCGCCTAAAGCGGCCTGACGGAAGGTGATGGGGATCTCTAACCACAGGTCTGCCCCATCTCTCTTGAAGAGCTGATGAGGCTTTACCGCAATGACAACATACAGATCGCCGGAAGGTCCGCCGTTGAAACCGGGTTCGCCCTGGCCCTTGATGGAGATAACCGAATCGTTATCCACGCCGGCAGGAATATCCACGGACAGCGTGATATTCTTCCGGACACGGCCCTGACCATTGCAATCGGGACACTGCTTTTCAATGACCTGGCCGGTACCGCCGCAGCGATCACAGGCCTGTACATTGGCAAACTGGCCGAAGGGAGTTCTTTGAACCGTCCGGATCTCACCGGTACCATTACACTTGGGACAGGTTACCTTGGAGGTGCCTGCTTCCGCACCGGTACCGTTGCAGGAACTGCAAAGGTCGTACCGATTCAGCTGAATCTCCTTCTTTACGCCGAAAGCAGCTTCTTCGAAGCTGATGGTAATACCCTTTTGAATATCATTACCCTTGCGGGGAGCATTTCTTCTCCGGGCAGAACCGCCGCCGCCGAACATACCGCCGAAAAGGTCGCCGAAGATATCTTCAAAACCACCGAAGCCTGCGCCGCCTCCAAAGCCGCCGAAACCGCCGGCACTGGGATCTACGCCTGCATGACCGAAGCGGTCATATTTGTTCTTTTTGTCGGGATCGGAAAGCACGCTGTAGGCCTCGTTGACCTCCTTAAACCGTTCCTCCGCCGCTTTGTCGCCGGGGTTCCGGTCAGGATGGCACTCCATAGCCTTTTTGCGGAATGCAGATTTGATCTCTGCTTCCGTGGCACCTTTCTGAAGGCCCAACACCTCATAATAATCTCGTTTTTGTTCTGCCATTTTTGTCCTCATATATCGGCATAAGTCCCTTGAAGATCACAGGACTGAAAAACCGAATATGGGGCGGGAATAAGCCCGCCCCGTTTCCTTTTATTTATTTGTTATCTTCGTCAACTACAGTGTAGTCTGCATCCACTACATTGTCATCCTTGGGTGCGGACTGACCTGCATTGGGATCGAAGCCTGCGCCGGGGTTAAAACCGGCACCCATGTTGGGGTTGAAGCCTGCGCCCATGTTGGGATCGAAACCGGCACCGCCTGCCTGACCCTGCTGAGCCTGTGCCTGCTGGTACATCTTTGCGGAAATGGTGTGGAATTCTTCGGTCAGAGCTTCGGTCTTGGCCTTGATGTCTGCCATGTCGTTTCCTTCCAGAGCCTTGGACAGTGCATCCTTGGCAGCAACGATCTTATCCTTTTCTTCCTGGCTCAGAGCGGATTCCAGATCCTTCAGAGACTTTTCGGTTTCGTATACGAGAGTTTCTGCACGGTTGCGGATCTCGATTTCTTCCTTCTTCTTCTTGTCTTCTTCTGCATACTGTTCGGCTTCCTTGACCTTCTGCTTGATTTCTTCGTCAGACAGCTTGGTGGAGGAAGTGATGGTGATGCGCTGTTCTCTGCCGGTGCCCAGGTCCTTGGCGCTTACATTTACGATGCCGTTGGCGTCGATGTCGAAAGTAACTTCGATCTGGGGAACTCCACGGGGTGCGGGAGGAATACCGGTGAGCTGGAAGCGTCCGAGGGTGATGTTGCCTGCGGCCATTTCTCTTTCGCCCTGCATTACGTGAATATCTACAGCAGTCTGGTTGTCAGCTGCGGTGGAGAATACCTGGCTCTTCTTGGTGGGGATAGTGGTATTTCTTTCGATCAGTCTGGTAGCTACGCCGCCCAGAGTTTCGATGGACAGGGACAGAGGAGTTA
>SVCV01000109.1 GCA_015058185.1 Clostridiales bacterium
CACCAAGGGAATCCACGGACCTATGATCTCTGACCAGGCGTTAGCCTTTATCTTTGCGTTTCTAAGAGGAGTTCACTTCTGGGTACGGGGACAGAAAGATCATCGTTGGGTCCGGGAAGAGATCGGTGGACGGCTGGATGAGAGCTTTAATAAGACCGTAGGCGTTGTAGGTGTAGGCTCCATCGGTACGGAAGTTTGCCGGAAGTGCAAGGCCCTGGGCATGCGTGTTGTAGGCGCCAAGCGGACCCGGATCGAAGCTCCTTATCTGGATCAGTGTTTTACCATGGATGAGGTAGATCAGCTCTTTGCCCAGTCGGATTTCATCGTTCTGACCTGTCCTCTGACCCCCGAAACCACCCATTTGATCAACGAAAACAGCTTAAAGGGTATGAAGCCTAATGCGGTGGTCATAAACTTAGCCAGAGGGGCTGTGGTGGATCACGAAGCTTTAGTGAAGGCCTTGGATGATAGGATCATCGCCGGGGCGGGGCTGGATATTTTCGAAACGGAACCGCTGCCCGCAGACAGTCCCCTTTGGGATCACGAAAACATCATCATTTCCCATCATACGGCGCCCAAGACTCCCTATTTAATGGACCGGGCGGTAAAGGTAGTAGGGGAGAACCTGGTACCTTTCCTGAAAGGGGAACCCTTAAATCACGTTGCAGAAAGAAAATAAGCGAACATAAAACGAAAAGAGAACCTGGAAAAATTCCGGGTTCTCTTTTTTTATGAGAGTGGTCGATCAAATTTTCTTTTGGCTGGGACATTCCATTTCGGTACATCCACAGGAACTGCATCCGCTGCAGCTTCCACAGCTGCTGGCGCAGGAACTTTTGCCTTCTTTCATATTTTTAATGCTTTTGGCAATGATTGCGATAAAGGCTGCCGCAATGACTGCTGCAATGATGATGGTAGGAAGATTCATGTTCGCACCTCCTGATCAAAAGCCCTGATGCAGGTTTTTTTCGTTGGTTTCGTACTTGTTTTTACGGAAGAGCAGATAGACCAGTGCGATAAGTACGACGATGGCTACAGCGGTGGCAATGGTGAATCCGTTTCCTGCGAAGAGCATGCCCAGCTGGTATACGATGAGACAGACTGCATAGGCAAATCCGGTCATGTAGCCGATGGCTGCGAAGGTCCACTTGGGGCTGTTCATTTCTCTGCGGATAGCGCCCATGGCTGCGAAGCAGGGTGCACACAGCAGATTGAAGATCATGAAGGAGTATGCGGACAGCTGGCTTCCGCCGAAGAATTCCTGGCCGATGGCGGTGAGGATGGAGGATCCGCCGCCTTCCAAAGCTTCAAAGGCCAGGTCTGCACTTGCCATAGAGGACAGAGCACCGAATACGCCTACAACTTCTTCCTTGGCTACCAGGCCCAGGATAGTTGCAACGGCTGCCTGCCACTGGCCGAAACCGAGGGGCTGGAAGATAATGGCGATGGCACTGCCGACTACGTTCAGAATGGAAGCTTCGGAACCGTCGCCGATGTAGTGGAGCCCTCCTTCAATGGACAGAGAGTTCAGGATCCAAACGATGATATTTGCAGCTACGATAACGGTACCGGCTCTCTTAATGAAGCTCCAGCCTCTTTCCCACATGGTCCGCAGTACGTTGCCTGCCAGGGGCTTATGATAGGGGGGAAGTTCCATTACGAAGGGAGCGGGATTTCCTGCGAAGGGCTTGGTCTTCTTCAGGATGATACCGGATACGATAACGGCTGCTACACCGATAAAGTATGCGGAGGTTGCGATCCATGCGCTGCCGCCGAAGAGTGCACCTGCGATGAGACCAACGATGGGCATCTTTGCGCCACAGGGGATAAAGCAAGTGGTCATAACGGTCATTCTGCGGTCACGTTCCTGTTCGATGGTACGGGATGCCATAACACCGGGAACGCCGCATCCGGAGGCTACCAGCATGGGGATGAAGCTCTTGCCGGAAAGGCCGAACTTCCGGAAAATACGATCCATGATGAAGGCGACTCTGGCCATATAGCCGATGTCTTCCAGAATGGACAGCAGGATGAACAGGATCAGCATCTGGGGTACGAAGCCTAAAACGGCACCGGCACCGCTTACGATACCGTCTGCAACCAGACTTACCAACCAGGGAGCACAGCCTGCAGATTCCAATCCTGCGGCTACACCAGGAACGATCCAGGTTCCGAACAGGGTATCATTCATAAAGGTTACGGTCAGATCGCCGATGGTACCGATGGAAATGGTATATACAGCCAACATGACCAGGATGAAGATGGGGAGGGCCAGGATCCGGTTGGTAACGATCCGGTCGATCTTATCCGAGGTGGTCATCCGTCCCGCATTCTTCTTTTTATAGCTGCCTTTCAGCAGGTGGCCGATATAGATATATCTTTCGTTGGTGATGATGCTTTCGGCATCGTCATCCAGTTCTCTTTCGGTAGCCTTGATATCTTCTTCGATATGGGCCAGGGTCTTGGGATCGATGTTGATCTGTTCCAGAACCTTCTCGTCTCTTTCGAAGATCTTGATGGCGTACCAGCGCTGCTGTTCGGGAGGCATACCGTGTACAGCGGCTTCTTCGATATGGGCGATAGTGTGTTCTACGAGACCGGAGAAGATGTACTTGGGAATGGGCTTTGTGTTTCTTGCGGCTTCGATGGCTGCTTCTGCAGCTTCGTAAACGCCCTCGCCCTTAAGGGCGGAGATCTCAACGACCTTCCAACCCAAGTCCCTGGAGAGTTCTTCAATATTGATCTTGTCACCGTTCTTGCGGACGATGTCCATCATATTGATGGCGACTACAATAGGAATGCCCAGTTCTGCCAGCTGGGTGGTCAGATACAGGTTTCTTTCCAGATTGCTTCCGTCTACGATATTTAAAATGACATCGGGCCGTTCGCCTACCAGATAGTTTCTTGCAACTACTTCTTCCAAAGTATAAGGGGAGAGGGAGTAGATGCCGGGCAGGTCGATGACGGTAACATCGTCATGCTTTTTCAGTTTGCCTTCTTTCTTTTCAACGGTTACACCGGGCCAGTTTCCAACGTACTGGTTGGAACCGGTAAGGGCGTTGAAGAGAGTCGTCTTACCGGAGTTGGGGTTGCCGGCAAGGGCGATTTTGATTCCTTTGCTCATTATTTGCTGCTCCTTGTAAGTGTTAAGGGTCTTATTCGACCTCGATCATTTCTGCGTCTGCCTTCCGAAGGGAAAGTTCATATCCCCGAAGGTTCAGTTCAAAGGGGTCGCCCAGAGGGGCAACCTTACGGATATAGATTTCAACGCCTTTGGTGATCCCCATGTCCATGATCCGGCGTCTGACAGGACCTTGTCCATGAACCTTAAGAAC
Organism: Clostridiales bacterium; assembly: GCA_015058185.1. Lineage (GTDB taxonomy): Bacteria > Bacillota > Clostridia > Peptostreptococcales > Anaerovoracaceae > SIG263. The sequence continues at coordinate 3,336 of SVCV01000109.1, forward strand.
TTTAAGGGTTTCGCCGACTTTTGCGTCTTTCAGAGTTTTCATTGTATATGCCTCCTGGTTGTTGTGTTTTTTCGTATCAGATCATGATCTCTGCGGCGATTTCGCGATTGATGGCGACTCTTGCATCCTTGATACATACGATCAGGTCTCCCTGGTAAAGATCCGAGATGACCTTGACGCTGGTGCCGACCACAAAGCCTAAATCCTCAAGATGTCTTTTGGTTTCGTGATCACCGCCGATTTTCAGAATGATGTTTTCCTCATCGATTTTTGCAAGTGTAAGGGGCTTCATAGCTCTTTTTCTCCTTTAATATAAATTTGAAAAGGGGAGGGAACTTAAGCGCTTTCGTTCTTTCAGTTAAATAACTCTAACTGCCCCGCAAAAGAAATGGTTAAGATACTCTAACCGTAATGCAGTTTAACATCTCTAACTACAGTATGTCAAGAGGGAAATTAAAATTTTTTTACAGCAACCCCTCCGGGTTCGCTGACGCTCACCCACCTCCCCTTAACAGGGGAGGCTCAGGGGGGAGGGGTTCCTGGTCATAATATATAATGCATAGAATAAAAATGCGAAAAAATAATAAAAAAGTGCTTGACATACCCCTATATGTGGTGGTAATATCAGTGTTGCGGCGCTGAGAAAGCGTCGAATATATGGCGGCGTAGCTTAGTTGGTTAGAGCGTCCGGTTCATACCCGGAAGGTCAGTGGTTCGAATCCACTCGCCGCTACCAATTTAATCAACTGAATACTGTATAAGTCACAAATGCGGCCTGGTAGTTCAGTTGGTTAGAATGCCAGCCTGTCACGCTGGAGGTCGACGGTTCGAGCCCGTTCCAGGTCGCCAATTTTCTTATGGTGGGTATCGTCAAGAGGCCTAAGACACAGGGTTGTGGCTCCTGCATTCGTGGGTTCGAATCCCACTACCCACCCCATAATTTTATAAACCGCTGATGGGGCGTCGCCAAGCGGTAAGGCAACGGACTCTGACTCCGTCATTCGCAGGTTCGAATCCTGCCGCCCTAGCCAATTGCTTTTACTGCTGTCAACCTTGAAAAAGGTTGACAG
>SVCV01000110.1 GCA_015058185.1 Clostridiales bacterium
CAACGGCGTAGGAAAAACCACTGCCATGAGCCTGATCAGCGGACTGAACACTCCCTATCGGGGAAAAGTGAAGCTGAACGGAAAAGATTTGGCCAAGATCCCGGCCCAGGAACGATTCACCAACTTCCTGGGTGTACTTCCCCAAAATCCCCAGGCCCTGTTTGTAAAAAAGACCGTCCGGGAAGACTTGATGGAAATGCTTTCCGGAAAAGAGTTCAATAAAGAAGAAAAACTGCTGCGGACACAAAAGATCGCCCGGGCTTGTCATATTGAAGAGCTGCTGGACCACCATCCTTACGACCTGTCCGGCGGCGAACAGCAAAGAGCGGCCCTTGCCAAAGTCCTCCTTTTGGAGCCGAAGATCCTTCTCCTGGACGAGCCCACAAAAGGTATGGACGGAGAATTTAAGCAAATTTTAGCATCCATTCTGTACGGCTTGCTGGATCAGGGGACCACCATCCTCATGATCAGCCACGACATTGAATTTTGCGCCCGGTATGCCGGCAGATGCGGATTGTTCTTCGACGGTATGCTGGTCAGCGAGGGAGAAGCCCGAAAGTTCTTCTCCGGAAACAGCTTTTATACCACCGCCACCAACCGTATGGCCAGAAATCAGTTCCCCGAAGCCATCATCCCGGCGGATGTGATCGGGGTGCTGGGGGGAAACAACCCCTCCGCCCCTACGGGGCACCTCCCCTTACACAGGGGAGGCTCAGATAACGCCTCCGGTCCTTCGGACCACATCCCCTTCACAGGGGAGGCCGGATCTTCAGGCTCCCTCCGGCCCTCCGGGCCACCTCCCTCGCAAGCGAAGGAGGTTACATGCAGCAACCCCTCCGGTCCTTCTGCGCAGCTGACTGAGGGGTTGAAGGGAAAGCTTTCGCCCCGGACAAAAGCGGCTATGGCTATGATCTTCATTGCCATTCCCGTAACGATTTTTCTCGGAATCTGGCTTTTGGATGACCGAAAATACTACTTTATCAGCTTGTTGATCCTGCTGGAGACCATGCTTCCTTTCGTCCTTGTTTTCGAAAGCCGAAAACCCCAGGCAAGGGAACTTGTGGTCATTGCGGTGCTTTGCGCCATCGCCATTGTGGCAAGATCTGCCTTCTTCATGGTGCCTTCTTTCAAGCCCATGGCGGCCATTGTGATCATCGCCGCGGTCTGCTTCGGCGGGGAAGCCGGATTTTTCGTCGGTGCCCTCAGTATGTTTGTTTCCAACATGCTCATGGGCCAGGGACCCTGGACCCCCTGGCAGATGTTCTGCATGGGCCTGATCGGATTCCTGGCAGGGGTCCTTTTCCAAAAGGGCGTATTGCCCCGGAAAACCATTCCCCTCTGCATCTACGCCATGATCGCCGTGCCGGTGATCTACGGAGGTCTGATGAACCCGGCCTCGGTGCTGATCTACCAACCGGAGCCCACCTGGCAGATGTTTGCCTCTGCCTACGCTTTGGGAATGCCCTTTGACCTGATCCACGGCGCCTCCGCCGTTGTGTTCCTTTTGTTCCTGGCAAAGCCCATGATCGAAAAAATGGACCGGATCAAGCTAAAATATGGGTTGATACAATAAAGGTTTTCCCTTATTCTAAAGGTGTATCAGTTTTACACTATTAAATTGAAAAAGAAAGAGAAACGAGCCATGCCTCAAATCACTTTTTTACCGGAAAATATTACGATCGAAGCCCTCGAGGGTGAAAATCTTTTAGAAACTGCCATTCGGGCAAATGTCTTTATCGAGGCCTCCTGCGGAGGCCGGGGCCGCTGCGGCAAATGCCGGATCCGGATCCTGAAGGGCAAAACCTCTGCGCCCACGGAAGAGGAAACTTCCCGCATTAAAGAAGAAGACCTGCTGGAAGGGGTTCGTTTGGCCTGCCTGACCTATCCCCTCACAGACATTACTCTGCAGCCCCTTTCCGAAGAAAAGGAAGGAACTGCCGGAAGCAAAACAAGGGTCATTCTCCCCGAAGGATTCCGCCCGGATCACCTGCAGGGCGAAAAGGAACAGTTCGGTATCGCCTTCGATATCGGAACCACAACCCTGGTGGGAATGCTTTGGAATCTGAGCAAGGGAACCCTGGTAAAAGCGGCCGCAAGAACCAATCCTCAAAGACAATTCGGCGCCGATGTTATTTCCCGTATCGTTTATGCGGGAGAAAGTGTCGAAAACTGTAAAAATCTGCAAAATCTTGTCGTTGGCTCCATGAACGAAGTGACGGAAGAACTTTGCGGTGTGATCCAATTGGATCCGGAGGAACTTTCCCTCATCACCGTAGTGGGAAACACTACCATGAGCCATCTTTTCATGGGTGTGGATCCCTCTCCTTTGGCACAGGCTCCCTATGAAGCCGTATTCCTCGGCCCCGAAACGCCAAATGCAAAGGATTTGGGACTGCTGGCCGGAAAGGATACAAAGATTCTTTTGCTTCCCAACATTGCAAGCCATGTAGGTTCGGACATTACCGCCGTTATCCTGGCCGCAGACCTTCCGGGAAAAGACAAGCCTACCCTGGCCGTGGATATCGGTACCAACGGCGAAATGGTATTGGCCCATAACGGGCAAATGCTTACCTGCTCCACTGCGGCAGGTCCCGCCTTTGAAGGGGCCTCCATTTACCAGGGCATGCGGGCAGCACCCGGCGCCATCGACGGAGCAAAGATCGTTGACGGAGTCTTTGTGGCACACACCATCGAAGAGGCCCCGGCAAAGGGCATTTGCGGATCCGGATTAATGGATGTGACCGCCGTTCTGATCAACGCCGGGATCATTGAAGACACCGGACGGCTCATCGACGTGGACGAAGCCGAAGATATGGGACTTTCGGAAGACCTGATCGGCCGGCTGTTCAAGGACGAACGGGGCACAGGCTTCGTACTTGCAAGAAATGAAGACGGAACCGATGTGGTTCTGCTGCAGAAAGATATTCGGGAGATCCAACTGGCAAAAAGCGCAATGTACACCGGCATGGAGCTCCTGATGAAGGAAATGGGTATCAAAGCAAAGGATCTGGACAGCGTCCTTCTTGCAGGAGCCTTCGGAAGCTACATCCGGAAGGAAAGTGCTTTGACCATCGGGCTGATCCCCCGGATCGACCCGGAACGGATCCAGTCTATCGGCAACGGCGCAGGACTTGGAGTCTCTATGGCTCTGCTTTCCGAAAACAGCCGCCAGCTGGCAGTCAAATATGCCCGGGAAACCTCCCATATTGAGTTAGCAAATGATCCGGAATTCCAGGATGCCTTTGTGGACAATCTGATCTTCGAATAAGGAGAACCCTATGAGCTTACTGAAAAGACAGGTATTTGAAATCCCCATGGACGATCTTACCCCTGTGGAAGAAAACTTTATGAAGCAGACCCGGCTGGATCTTTCCGATTTGCCGGAGACCATGGAAGACTGCATTATGGAAACAAAGGAAATTTGCCTGACCAAAATGAAGCCCATGGGCGTATACTATTCCCTTCCCCTCGAGGAACTGAAAGAGGAAGAAGCGATCTTTCCCGAGGGATTCTGCATCAAAGGCGGCATCGTTCCCCTGATCCTCTCCACCTCTTTCGAGGTCATTTTCTACGCTGCCACCTTAAAAGGTTTCAGCGAAGCGGAAGAGCAATGCGAAGATGCCATGGATCAATATTTCCTCGATGCCTGGGGGACCGCTTTTGTGGAACAGGCTGCAAAATGGCTCCATGACACCTTCTCCAAAGAACTGGAAGGCCAGGAAGTGTTCCTGACCAACTTCTGGAGCCCCGGTCAGCACAACTTCCCCATTGACAACCAAAAGACCCTCTTTGATATCCTGAAGCCGGAGGAGATCGGAATGGAACTGACCCCCAGATTCATGATGAATCCCACCAAGTCCATTTCCTCCATCATCGGCGTTATGAAAGAAAAGGATGAACGAAACCTCTTTGCCTGTGACTTCTGTCCGAGAAGGGACAGCTGTCTTTCCGCCTACGGCGGCGCATGCGCAAAGGAAAACTAAAAAAACGATTCTCTGCATACAAAAACTCCCGCCATTGATATGTACCCCCTTTACTGGACAAAACCAGTAGAGGGGGTTTTCTTATGCGTTACAGTTACGAATTTAAAAGAGAATGTATTGATTTGTATCGAAAAGGAGTTTGGCAGAAAACACCAGAAGG